>JAFQFH010000070.1 GCA_017398685.1 Oscillospiraceae bacterium | reverse complement strand
ATTTGCATAAGCTTTTTCTTACATTGTTCAATTTTCAAGGTACACTCTAAACCGCAGCCCTTCAACCGGGCAGCTTGTTTACTCTACCACATCAATTCCTTTTTGTCAACACCTTTTTTGAAAGTTTTTAAAAAACTTTTTCGTTTGACTGGAATCTGTTGGCCGCTCTCTTGAGCGCTTGGACAATATACCATCAAAAAAGCCAGATGTCAACAATTTTTTTGAATTTTTTTGGAAAATATTTTCACATCTAAATATTGTGGAAATTTCGGTACATACTACACAATATGTATACTGAGAATAGAGCTACTGCGGTATTTCATCCGCTGACCGAGCCGGAATTCATGCAGCCTTTGTGCACGAAGAGCATAAAAGAAATTTTCTCAAGCTGCTCGGATTTTGAAAGCAGGCAGATTGATCTGGGTCTGGAGAACAAAATATCGGTAACTGTATGCTGGCTGGACGGTACTGTACTGGGCACTGAAGTCTCTGCCAGTGTGATCCGCCCATTGACGCAGGCGGTGCGCAGCGGTGTCTGCCACGATGAGCTCAGTGCAGCAAGCCGGGCTATGCAGGGCGGCGTATACTGCTGCTCTGCCAAAATGTACGACAATTGCGACGACACAGTATACGCCCTCACCCACGGCCATTGCGCCGTTATATTTGACGGAATAGGAAAGGCTCTTTGTTTTGAGCTGCGCTCGCCCCATATGCGCGCTGTCAGTGAGCCTACCCTTGAAAAGACCCTGAAGGGTGCAAAGGACTCCTTCGTGGAGAACCTTCGCTCCAACACCTTTCTTGTCAGAAGGCGCATATCAAGCCCCAAGCTGAAGCTGGTGGAGAGCGATGTTGGGCGCAAAAGCCGCACAAGAGTGGCGGTAATGTTCATGGATGGCGTGGCTGCGCCGGAGACTGTGGGCGAGCTGGCCAAAAGACTTGACCAACTGGACATTGATGCGCTTCTGGCTCTGGGTATTCTGGAGGAAAGTCTTTCGGATCATCCCCGCAGTCCCTTTCCCCAATTCATACACACCGAGCGCGTGGACCGCTTTGCCATGCACCTTATGGACGGGCGCATAGGTATTTTGGTGGATGGGCTGCCTGTGGGCCTTGTACTGCCGGTTACGCTGGCAGAGTTCATGAAGGTGACCGGGGACAGCAGCATGCACTATATTATCTCCTCGGCTATTACCTTGCTGCGCTACTTTGCCCTTGTGCTTTCCATTGTATTGCCGGGTTTTTACGTAGCGGTGGCCATGTACCATCAGGAGCTTATCCCCACAAAGCTGCTTTTGTCCATTATTGAAGCCAAGCAGAATGTTCCCTTTTCCACGGCCATTGAGGTTTTGGGGATGATGGTGGCATTCAGTCTTTTGCAGGAGGCGGGCTTGCGTCTGCCAACCCCCGTCGGCGACACGGTGAGTATCATCGGTGCACTTATTGTGGGCCAGTCTGCGGTAGAGGCCCGGGTAATTTCGCCTATCGCCATAATTGTGGTGGCGCTGTCCGGCATTGCGGGCTACGCACTGCCCAGTCAGGATATGGGCTATGCGGTGAGACTTCTGCGCTTTATGCTCGTGCTGGCTGCCATTATCGGGGGCCTTTACGGAGTGGGGCTTTGTCTTTGTGTTTTGATATTCACCCTCTCATCCATGGACTCTTTCGGTGTAAACTACACCGCCCCCTTAAGCGACGGAAGCCCCGGCGGACTGAGGCGGCTTTTGCTTCGGGAACCGAAAACCCAGAACAAGTTCCGGGACCCTGCACTGAACACTCCCGACAAGAGGCGGCAGAAATGAGAAAATGCATACTATATATAACAGTTTTTTCGCTTATTCTCTCCGGCTGCGGCAGTATCTACTCCAACTACCGGGAGGTGGAGCAGCTTCTGGTGATCGAGACTATGGGTTTTGACTATCTGCCCGGCGGAGTGCAGCTGACGCTGGCCTCCGGCATAAGCTCCGCCGGCATCAAGGGGCCGATACGGCTCAGCGGCGTGGGCCCCACCATCAGCGCCGCCATGGATCAGGCCAGAAACTATTCCTTCGAGGACGAGCTCTTCTGCTCCCAGACAAACAGCGTGCTCATAGGTGAAAAGGCCGCGAGAGAGGGAATGGAGGCCTATCTCTCCTATATCTGCCAGTCGCCCATATTGAGAACAGACGTACCCGTGTTCATAATCCGCGGCGGCAGCGCCTTTGACAGCATCATGGGCAGCGGTGACAGCCAGCACGGCGTATCCGAGATACTCAAAGGCGTGACCGAGTATCTGGAGACAAGAGGCGGCAGCCATATTTTCAAGGCCGCCCAGATAAGCCGCGACTCCCTTCGCCACGGCAGCGCCCTTTGCTGTGCACTGGAATACAGCGAGTCAGCCGAGCCTCCCACGGAAAGCTCCCAGCCGGACCAGATCGAGGGCGAAACCAGCTCTGCCCGCACTCTGGCAGTGGCAGGCTTTGGAATTTTGAAAGACAACCGGCTTGTAGACTACATCGACAAGGACGCCGCCGTGGGTGTCAGCTTTCTTATAAACAATGTGGGCATAAGCAGCATACAGCTTGAGGACAGCATGGGCAGAAGCATTGTGCTGGAGATAAGCGGCGGCGGAAGTCAAGTCAAGCCACGCTGGAGCGAAAAGGGCGAACTTACGGGGCTGGACATTGCTTTGGAGGCTAAGGCTACGGTGATGGAAATGAACGACGATGCAGATCTCAGCCGCGAGAGCTATACAAAGCAGCTCACCCAGGCGCTGGAGCTGCGCCTTGCCCAGCTTGTGGGGGATGTACTGCGGCAGTCGGCAAAGCTGGAGGCGGACTTTCTGGCGCTGGGCTCTCAGGTGGAGCAGCACTCCCCTCTCCTTTTCCGGCATATGAACAAGAGCTTTTCCGAGGCCTTGCCCGCCCTTGACTTTCACATTGCCGTCAAAGCCAGTCTCAGCCACACAAATGACATGAAGGAAAGTCTTACATGAAATATTCCTACAATCTGAGGCAGCTTCTGCCGCTGGCCACGGTTTTCTTCCTCTCCCCCGCCCTGAGGCTGGTGCCCTCGGGTACGGCGGAGCTTGCAGGCAGGGCGGCGTGGGTGTCGGTTCCGCTGGCCTTGCCTATGCTTCTATTATATATGTATTTTATTAGCCGCTTTTTAAAGAGACGTCAGGACGGCGAGGGTCTGGCTGAACTTACGCTGCGCTCACTGGGGGGCTTCTGGGGCAGACTGGTGCTTGCCGCCCTTGGCTTCTGGTTTATGATCTACGGCGGCTTTATGCTCCGCTCCGGTGCGGTGAGGATAATTACCACCATCTACCCCAACTCCTCCGCCGCCCTTTTCATCATCAGCATGGGCATTTTGGGCTTGTTTGCAGCCCTTGGCGCGGAAAGGACGCTTGTGCGTTCGGCAAAGATAATCAAGCCTGCTGTGCTGGCCGTGCTGGTACTGGTTTTGAGCTTTGCCCTTGTGACGGTGAGAAAGGACAATCTACTGCCGCTGACTGTTTTTGAGTGCGAGGGCTGTATAAAAGGCAGCCTTGCAGCTCTGGGCGTTGGCTGTGTGTCCGTTTATATGTGTTTTTTTCTGAACGGCTATGAGCTGGAGGGTGAAAGGCTTTTTCTGCGGCTTTCTTTGTGGGCCGTCTCCGTGCTGGCGCTGCTTTTCTGGTTGAACACCGATATAATCGGCGCCTTCGGCCACGAGCTGACCACACGGCTCAGTCAGCCATTTTTTGCCCTTGTGCGAAATCTGGTGTTCTTCCGCTCTCTTGAGCGTGTGGAGGCCTTGGTGGTGTCGCTGTGGATATTCTCCGATTTTATTTTGATCTCCCTTTGCCTGCACGCAGCCCAGCACGCCTTTCGCCTTGTGCTGGGCCGTCAGGCCGAGTATAAGGGCGAAAAGCTCTTTGATTTTTCACACGGCCGCTGGGTCATATGGCTTTGCGGTACGGGCGCCGTTTTGGTGGGCTGCCTTTTTGCAAGAGAACCTGAGTCTCTGGAGCTGTGGTCAAGGCAGATAATCCCCGGAGTAAACCTTCTGGTGGCTCTTTTGCTTTTGCCCGCAGTATATATAATAGGTAGGGTTCTGAAAAGAATATGAAAAAGCAGCCGCATTGAAGCGGCTGCTTGGTCTGGTTATATCTGCTTACTTTACGTTTTCAAAGTCGCCCAGATAGAACTGCTCAAAGTCCTCGGCGTACTCAAATGTGACGCTGTCGATCTTGTCGGCAAGGGCCTGATTATAATCAGCCTCGGCATAGAGGGAGCGGGCCACGCTGGGATTGCCGGATGCGGAGAACACCAGAGCGTCTGCATCCAGAGGCAGGGTCATAATAATGTGGAAGCCAACGCCGGTCTCCACCACGTCGGACACCTGATAGGCCTCCTGAGCAAGGCAGGCTGCCTCAAACTCGGGGTACATGGTGCCGGCGGTGTAGGTGTAGCCGTCGGGATAGGCGGCCTTGCCGGTATCGTCGCAGAATTCTGCCTTCAGCTCGTTGAAGCGCACCAGACGTTCTTCATCGTTTTCGATGGCCTGAAGCTCCTCTGCCAGAGCCTCGGCCTGGGCGCGGCTTTCCTCAATGGCGGCCTCGTCCAGCTTCATGCCGGTGGCGGGGTCGATGCTCATGATGAGGATGTGGTGGGCGCTCATGTAGCCCTGGTCGGCAAGGTAGGCGACAACATCGGCCTCGTCAACCTTCTCGCCGTTTTCTCCGTAGAGCTCGGTAAAGCCGCGCTCAATGAGGGCGTTGGTGTTGAGGACCTTTTCATACATCTCTCTGGACATATGCAGCTCCTCAAGCTTTGCGTTGAATTCTTCATCGGTGGCGCCTTCGCCCAGAATCTGGGTCTTCTCGCTCTCTATCTGCTGGGCAACAGTCTCTATGTCCTCCTCGGTCAGCTCAACGCCGTTTTCCTTGGAGTAAAGCTCTATGGCATCCAGCTGACGGACCATATAGGCGGCATTCTCAAGGACCATCTGGGAAAGATTCATATCCTCAGTGGCCATCTCGCTCCAGTCGGGATCGATGCCGTAGGTAATGGCCATGTTGTCTATCTGGTTGGCCTGCATGAAAAACCAGTAGAAATACTCTCTCCATGTCACGTCGCGGCCGTTGACGGAGCCTATGATCTCCTCATCGTTGTGCAGGGCCAGAATTGCCTCATAGTCCAGACCTCTGTAGGAGGGAGCGGCGGCTTCCTCTGCGGCGGGCTCTTCGCCGGCAGTCTCACCCTCGTAGGCGGGGGCGCTTTCCAGAGCGACCTCATCGGCGATGGGCATGGGAGTGTAGCTAACGTAAGTGATAATGCCTGCAAAGGCCAGGCACAGCACCAGAAGCAGTGCAAAAAACTTCTTCATTTTGTTTCCTTCTTTCCTCTATTTGCTTGGTCCAAAGCGGGATGGACCACAAAACCAACTTGAAATATATCATCCGGGCCGCATTTTAACAAGCCGTTTTACAATAATTCACCGATTATTCATTATCTTCCGGCTTTTCGCCCCAATAAGCCACAAAGCGACGGGCCTCGTCTATGACCCGGTTTTTGCTTTTGACCTTAAGGCTCAGACAGGGCTTGCTGCCGGCCTCCACGCGGAGTCTGGCGGTGTATTCAGGCAGATTATAGAGCCTTGACACCTTTTCCATGTCAAAGTCCGCCACGGTGAAGCGAAGATATCCGCCCTTCTGGGAAATGTCTGTAATGCCCGCCTTCCCTGCCTCGCCCCGGAGCAAAGCTACGTGGATAAGGGCGTTGACACCCGGTGGCGGCTCGCCGAAGCGGTCTATGAGCTCGTCTGTGAGATCGTCCGCCTCCTCCTCCGTGCGGATGAGGGCGATGCGCCGGTAGATATCCATGCGCTGCTCGGAGGACGGGATATAGCGGTCGGGTATATTGGCGGCCACGGCAAGGTCTGCCGAGCACTCGGCTCTGGGTGGCTGGGGAATGCCCCTTGCCTCCAGCACAGCTTCCGACAAAAGCTTCATATACATATCATAGCCCACATCCACCATGTGGCCTGACTGCTCCGCACCCAGCAGATTTCCCGCACCGCGAATCTCAAGGTCGCGCATGGCGATCTTGAAGCCGGAGCCGAACTGGGCAAAGTCCCGTATGGCGTTGAGCCGCTTTTCCGCAATCTCCGAAAGACTCTTGTCCCGGCGGAAGGTGAGATAGGCGGAGGCTCTTCTCGTTGAGCGGCCTACGCGCCCGCGTATCTGGTGGAGCTGGGCAAGACCCAGCTTGTCCGCATCCTCAATTATGAGGGTATTTACATTGGGGATGTCGATGCCGGTTTCGATGATGGTGGTGCAGACAAGAAGCTGCACCTCGCCCGAGGACATGCTCTCCATGACGGAGGCAAGGGTGTTCTTGTCCATCTTGCCGTGGGCCACGGCGATGGATATGTCGCTCTCCTCCAGAAGCTTTTTAAGGCGGGAGGCCGTGCGCTCTATGTCCTCCACCCTGTTGTGCAGATAGTACACCTGCCCGCCCCGCTGTATCTCCCGGCGGATGGCATCGGCTATCACGTCCCAGTCATGCTCCATGACGAAGGTCTGCACGGGGAGTCTGTCCTCCGGTGGCTCTTCGATGGTGGACATATCCCGGATGCCGGACATGGCCATGTTGAGGGTGCGGGGTATGGGAGTTGCCGACAGGGTCAGCACATCCACCCCGTGGCTCATCTCCTTTATATGCTCCTTGTGGCTTACGCCAAAGCGCTGCTCCTCGTCCACCACCAGAAGGCCAAGGTTTTTAAACTCCACGTCCTTGGAGAGGAGCCTGTGGGTGCCTATCACAAGGTCGCAGGCGCCGGAACGCAGGTCTGCCAATGTTTTGGTGTACTGGCTGCCGGTTTTGAAGCGGCTTAAAACCGCAATATTCACGGGGAAGCCGAAAAAGCGCTGGATAGCTGTCTGGTAGTGCTGCTGGGCAAGCACCGTGGTGGGTACAAGGATCGCCGCCTGCTTACCGTCCAGCACGCATTTCATTACGGCACGAAGGGCAACCTCCGTCTTGCCAAAGCCCACATCGCCGCAGAGGAGCCTGTCCATGGGGACGGTGGACTCCATATCCCTTTTTATCTCCGCCACGCATCTCAGCTGATCGTCCGTCTCCGTGTAGCCGAAGTTTTCCTCAAACTCGGTCTGCCACTGGCTGTCGGGCGCGAAGGCGTGGCCGGGGATGCGCTGGCGCTGGGCGTAGAGGGTGATGAGCTTTTCCGCCATGTCCTTGGCGGCTTTCTTGGCGCGGCTGCGGGTCTTGGCCCATTCCGCCCCGCCCATCTTGCTGAGCTTTACCACCCGGTCCTCGCCGCCACCGGTGTACTTGGACACCATGTCCAGCTGGGTTGCAGGCACATACAGGCAGTCGGAGCCGGCGTAGCTTATCTTTATATAGTCCTTTTCAAAGCCGTCCACCTGCATCTTGGCAATGCCGGCAAATCGGCCTATGCCGTGGTTTTCATGTACAACGTAGTCACCCACGGTAAGGTCTGCGCAGGAGTCTATGCGTTTTCTGTCCGGCCCCAGCTTGCGCTTAGCGCTCTTTTTTGAGCTTTTTCTTATAAGCTGGGCGTCGGTGAGCACGGTCAGCCGTATGCCCGGGTACTCCATGCCGGCGGAAATGGCGCCTATGCCGATAAGCACCTGCCCGTAGTCCGGCAGGCTGTCGAGAGAGGCGGAAAAGCTGCTCTTTATCCCCTCTTTTTCAAAAAAGTCCTTCAATACCCCGGCGCGGCGCTCGTCCCCTGCCAGTACCACAACTCTGTGGCCCTGTTTTATATAGAGCTTCACGTCCTCGCTTGCGCTCTGGGCGTTGCCCGCGTAGGAGGGCAGCTGCTTTGCAAAGAGACTGGTGAGGGATTTGGGGGCAAGAGGCGGCTGACCGAGAGCAAATGCGTCGGACATGTAGACCGGAAAGTCTGCAAGGCGCTTTATGAGCGCATCAAAGCCTATGGCAAAGTAGTCGGCAGAGGAGCTTATTCTGGCTCTTCGCTGCTGCTCCTTTATGTCCTCGCTCAGCTGCTTCGTATAGTCTCTGGCCCGCTCGGCGCAGCGCTTGGGCTGGTCGAAAAAGACGATGGCATCCTCCGGGATATAGTCAAGGCCGCAGGCGGCGGGGTAGATAAAGGGCAGAAGCCTGTCCGCATCGGACATGACAAGGCCGTTTCTGAGCTTTTCCGCATCGGAGCGAAGCTGGGCGGCCATGGCTGCGGCGTTCTCACTGCTCCGTTTTCTGGCGTATCTGGCCGCGTAATCCTCAAGTCTCTGGGCCAGCCCCTCTGTACCGTCCTCGGCCAGGGATGGCAGACTCTCGGCGGCGGGCAGGATGGTGCAGCGGTCTATATTCTCCTCCCTACGCTGGGTGGAGATGTCAAAATAGCCCATTGAGTCTATCTCATCGCCCCAGAACTCCATGCGCACAGGGGCGTGCTCTCTTGGGGAGTAAAAGTCCAGTATGCCGCCGCGGCGTGCAAACTGGCCTGCGCCCTCCACCTGCTCGGCCTTTACATAGCCGCTGCGGACAAGCTTTCCTTCTATCTCCTCAATGTCGTAGCTGCCGCCACATTCAAGGCTGATGGCGCAGTCTGACAGTCTCTCCTTTGGAATGCACCTTTGCATAAGGCCCGACACAGAGGCCACGGTCACCGGGCTTTCACCCCGGCTGAGAGCGTAGAGTGCAGCAATACGCTTTTGCTCCTGCTGGCGGGAGGCAGCCTCCGTGGGATGGAAGGTAAAGTCCCGCATCAAAAGTAGCTTATGCTCTTGATTGAGCATGGCGGAAGCGTCCCTTGCAAAGCTTTCGGCAGAGGAGTCATCCGGACAGATGACGAAAAGGGAACGGCCCGTTTCATAGCTGAGAGCTGCGGCCAGATTGGCCCTGTGCACCGGAGAAAGTCCGGAAATGAGCGCAGGAAGCCCTCCGCTCTCCAGAAGACCGGGGAGGGCGGCAGCTTCCTTATTGGTCAGTATTTGTTTTACGAGAAGTTCCATAGTTTCTATTATAAGGCCGGACAGCTGATAAAAAGCCCGGTTTCAGTCGCCTCAGGCGAAGCTTTTGAGAGTTTTGTTCTCTATGGATGGAGCGTTTGATGAATGCCTGCCGTTCATATGCCTTTCACATTGGCAATTGCAAGCATCACCAGCGAGCCCAGCCCGCTGTAAATTTCCACCCAGCCGAAGCGGCGCATCTGCTCGTCAAGGCTGTCCTGATACTTGTTGAATACAGTGTAAAGAATGCTGCTGCGCAGTTTTTCGCCAGTTTTCATGCAGTACACTCTTATGCTGTCATATTCTCCGCTTTCCCTGTGGCTGAGTGTCAGGATGCAGCTTTCTCCCCGGGGACAGTACAGGCTGATGCCATTCTGGGTAAATTCGGCGCTGCACTCCGGGTTATCCACTTTCAGTGTATAGTTTTCCGGGCCGATTGCATCTTCAATGCCCAGAGTGTAAAGACTAAGATTGCTTCTATATCATCTTTTCCAGGGCCAGACCGATTGCCGCAGACCAGATTCCTTCATTTTTTATGCTTCCACCGGTCATCATCTGGTGATAATAGTTTAATTTCAAGGTTTCCAGAAGGTAGTTTCCCTTATCCAGCATTTGCTGTTGCACACGCCCGGGATGCCAGAGCTCTATTGCATCCTCAAGGCCGCTGGTTTTGTGGGTGACGGTCACGGTGCATCTTTCGCCTTCCGGGCATTTGACAGTGATTTTCCCGTCGCTGATTTCGCCGTCACATTTTTTGTTGCTCAGTTGAAGGACATAGTTTTCCGCACTTAGGGCTTCGCTTATTACGGGGCTGTATATGTCAAAGGTATTTATCTTTTCATGTGTGCGCCAGTCGTAAGCAAAGCAGCCCTCGCTGTCCGTGATTTTTATGAAGGGAAAGGCATTTTCTTTTTCGTCTTTGTAGGCCTCGATCTCTGTCAGCCCCGCCTCTTCACCTTTCTTTTCAAGAATTTGTACTTCAAAGCTTCCCACATTGCTTTTATCCACCACTATCTCAGTGGCGCTTCCGTTCGGAAGGAGCGGTCCGCACACGATCTCGCTGCCGTCATCAAATTTTATTGACACTTTCAGCACATCGTGCTCAAAAGAGGGATTGTCGTAAAGACAGATCCGTTTTATATCCTCTTTCTCCTTCAGCACCAGCTTTGCAGTCGGCAGCTCATCTTCGCTGTCGGCTGTCCATGTGCCCTGAGTGGGCAGCTCCCGCTCAACTTGGTCGGTATAGCAAAGCGCAAAGTCCTTGAGCTTCTCACCCTGACCGGAGCTTACTTCAATTTTGCTGTCGTACAGCAGGCTCCCGGTTTCTCTCTCCCAGAACACCTTATCCGAGTTTATTACGGCTGCTGCCATTTCGCCTATGTATGTGGTGGCTCTATGCTCAAGCAGGGCTTTGTAAAGGAGGCTGTTTTCAATATCTCTGGAAAGGGATGACGCACTGACCGGCAGACGAAGCCTGTCCTTCCAAAGATAAATATTGTTTTCGACCATGTATTCCTGCCCGTTGATGTTCAGGGTGGAAGCAAGGTTTTCGCTGGTGGAGTAGTCCTTATCCGCCTGCCATGCGGTGGAATATGCAAAGGATTTGAGGACAAGGGGTCTGTAATCCGTGTTGGCCAGAATATCTGCCATCGCTTTTTCAAAAGCCATTGACAATGCCCTGTGATCCACATGCTCGTCATAGTCCACACAGCATATTATATCTGCCTTTTCCTCCAGAATACAGTCACGGATATCCTCTATATAGTTTTCCTTTGTATAGTCCCTACCTTCCCGCCAGACAGTGAAGCCCTGGGGTGCATATGTTTTGCTGTAGCCTGCGTGGGACTTTTTTACCTCATTGTCAGCTGCATCCCAAAGGTGTCCATCCTGCCAGTTATCGCCATATCCGAGGAATATTACATTTTCCCGGCTTACACCCAGCACTTCAAGGGCTCGCTGCGCATCGTCAAGTCTTTGCTGTGCATTATCGTCATAGTCGCCGTTTGTGCCGAATACCACCGTAATGTGGCTGCCGTATTTTACAAGCTCCTCTATTACGCCGCCCATCTGGTTTATCTCATCGTCCTGATGCGGTGTTATCAGAAGAACCTTTCGTCCCGAATACAGCTCACTCTTTGTATCCGGGGCATTGTATATATCGTTTTTTTCCACCATTTCCATTGATGCTGTGTTTATTGTTACGCTTGCGGCAATTATAATAAAAACCAGCATCGCCGTGGAAATGATGATGCGTTTTTTTACGAGAAGAAAGAAAACAAAAAGGACTGTAGCGCTTATCACAAAAATAAGCCCGGGCATTTTAAGCGTGCAGTAGAAATCTCCGTACAGGAGCCTGTGAACGTAATAATACCCGGCTATCAGCAGAGCAAGCAATAAGCTTGTCAGCAGTTTCAGTATTATATCGCCAGGTCGGTTTTGTTTGATTTTTCTCACTTTCTTTCCCTGCCTCCAATGTCTATCATTCTCTCCAGTGCGAAGGCGTTGAGGCAGCGGGCATAGAAGTCCCGCACTATTCTGTGGGCAACAGAGCCTATTTCGGCAGTGCCGCAGATGGGCTTTACGTAGAGATTGGCTTTTGTGCCGGAGATTTTATAATCAATGGCCACTTCCTCGTAGCCGAAGCGGGAGAAGAATTTTCTCAGCTTTCTCAGACGGTCAGCGTCCTCATCGGGAAACTCGGTAAGCTCGGCAAGGATACCCTGAGTGTGGGCATAGCGCTTGTTGAGCTGACGCATAAGCTCAATGCCGAAGCCCTTGCCCCTGTACCAGGGCATGACCGCCATGTACTTCAAAAGCACATAGCCATAGAGGTTTTTGAGAAGCACCAGCGCATAGCCCACTTCCATTTTAGTCTCGTCGTCATAGAATACAACAAGCTCCATATCGGAGTTGAGCATGGCTTTATGTATTGTAAGCTTTGAAAAAAGCTCCTCGCTGTCAAAGTCTATCTCCATAAGGCCGTAGTATTTTTCCAGATCCTTATGTCCGCCTTTTCTCAGTTTCAGCATTATTTGGCTCCTTTCTCTATTTCCTGTGCCCGGCAAAGTCGGGCGTATTCACCGTTTTTGGCCATAAGCTCGCCATGGCTGCCAAGCTCCACTATGTGCTCGCCCTCTACCACGGCAATGATATCCGCCGAGCGGACAGTGGAGAGCCTGTGGGCGATGATGATGGTGGTGCGGCCCTGGCTGAGAGAGTCCAGCGACTGCTGGATAAGCTGCTCTGTGACCGTATCCAGAGCGGAGGTGGCCTCATCCAGAATGAGGATGGGCGGGTTTTTGAGAAATACTCTTGCAATGGATATGCGCTGTTTCTGGCCGCCGGAGAGCATGACACCCCGCTCGCCGATAAAGGTATCGTAGCCATCAGGCATTTCCATGATCTCCTCATGGATGCGGGCGCGGATGGCAGCTTCAATGATTTCAGCCTCGGTGGCATCGGGTCTGCCGTATCGGATATTTTCCCGGATAGTACCGGCGAACATGAAAACATCCTGCTGGATTATGCCTATATTCCGCCTCAGGCTTGACTGGGTAAATTGTCGCACGTCCTGTCCGTCCACCTTCACAGCACCTTTGCACACATCGTAAAAGCGGGGCAGAAGCTGGCAGAGGGTGGTTTTTCCGCCGCCGGAGGGGCCTACCACCGCAAGGCACTGGCCGGGCAGTATGTGCAGGTCTATATCCTTGAGTACCGGCACGCCGTTGCCGTAGTCAAAGCTCACATTGTCGTACACAATGTCGCCCTTAACATTTTCAAGGTTCTTTGCATCGGGTGCGTCCTTTACCTCGGGCTCGGTGCGCATGACCTCAAGGAAGCGGGAGAAGCCGGCGGAGCCCTGCATATAAATCTCGGCAAACTGGGCAAGCTTTCTCACAGGACTGATGAAGGCGGAGACGTAGAGTGTAAAGGTTATAAGGTCAACGTAGTCCATAGTGCCGCGCATAATGAGAAAGCCGCCTGCTGCAATGACCACCACCTGAATTATGCCGGTGGTAAACTCCATACCGCTCTGGAATAGGCCCATGGCCTTGTAAAACTCCACCTTGGAGGCACGGAAAAGCTCGTTTGCATCGTCAAACTTCTCGCTCTCCTGTTTTTCGTTGGCAAAGGCACGGGCTGTACGGATGCCGGAGATGCTGCTTTCAATGGCGGAGAAAATCTCGGCGGTCTTGCGCTTTACCTCAATGTTGGCGTTTTTCATTTTCACACGCTGGGCAAGGGTAAAGCCGAAGCATATGGGCAAAATCAGCGTAAGTATCAGGGCAAGCCGCCACTCCATAGCAAACATTATGCCAAGGGAGCCCAGTATGGTCAGAGCGCAGATAAGAAGGTTTTCCGGACCGTGGTGGGCAAGCTCGGTCACGTCGAAAAGGTCGGAGGTGATGTGGCTCATAAGAACGCCGGTGCGGTTTTTATCGTAATAGCTGAAAGAGAGGGTCTGCATATGCTCAAAAACAGCCTTGCGCATATCCGCCTCCACCAGCACACCCATCCTGTGACCCAGCACCGCTATCACATAGTATAGCACCGCCTTTATCACATAGGCTGCCACCATAAGCCCCATCACTGCGAAAAAGGCGCTAAAGAGCTTATTGGGCAGAAGTGAGTTCATGCTCATTCTGGAAACATACGGGAAGAGCAGATCTATCAACGCCACCGCCACGGCGCAGAGCATATCTATGGCAAATAGCCGCTTTTGTCCTGCGATATATTCAATGAATACTTTAAGACCGTTCTGGCTGTGGTCTATCTCAGGTCTTTTCGTCTTTAACCCCTCCCTTTCATTTCAGGGCATAGCTGTCCCGCATTTGTACCGCAACAGTGTCGCAGCGGGAGTTATATTCGTTGTCCGCGTGGCCCTTGACCCAGTGGCAGTTTACCTCGTGCCTGTCACAAAGGGACAAAAGCTCCTCCCAGAGGTCAATGTTCAAAGCAGGCTTTTTGTCGGATTTTATCCAGCCCTTTTTCTGCCATGAGCGGGCCCAGCCCTTGGAAAGGGCGTCAATTACATATTTTGAGTCGGAATAGAGCTGCACTGTGCAGGGCTCCTTCAAAGCCTTCAATGCCTCTATCGCGGCAGTCAGCTCCATGCGGTTGTTGGTGGTCTCCTTTTCTCCGCCGGAGAGGAGCTTTTCACGGCCCATGTACATGAGTATGGCTGCCCAGCCGCCGGGGCCGGGGTTCCCGGAGCAAGCCCCGTCGGTATATATCAGAACTTCTTTCATAGTGCCTTATTTTCCTTCTTGGTTTCACTGCCCTTTATCAGCACTGCCGCCACTGCCAGCGCGATTATCATGGGCTGAATGGCGTAGACATAGCGGAAGCTCTGGTGGTAAAGGAGAAAGAGCAGGCCGAAGATATTTCCGCCCAGAGGTACCGCTGCCCACAAAAGTCGCTTTTTACCGGCGGCACATATGTAGATGAGCACTGCCAGCATGAAGATGATGTGGGCGCCTGTGCGGAATGTGAGCATATCCACAGCGCTGTATATGGAATAGACCTTGGTGGCTCTGTATGCGTCGGCAAGGGGTGAGGCTATGGCGTACTGCTGGTAGCCCTTTGTCTCCATATTATCTATATTGAAGAATACCTCGGAGAAGGGTATGTAGTATATGGTGTCAAAGCCTCTTTCGTTGAAGGAGTCCGGCGGACAGTGCACATCCCACATTATATCCATACCGTCCAGCCTGTCCTTTATCACCACATCCGGGTACTTGAACAGGGCTTCAAGGTAGACCCTGAAAGCCTCTTTGCCGTCGATCTCTTCGATTTTGTACTCTGCGTCATCGCCACGGCCCCAATAATACTGGTCGTGTCCCTCGTAGCGGCTGTAGTATTTGCCCCAGTCCTCCAAAGGCATGGCGGACTCTAGTATCTCAACCGCCTCATCCGACATGGGCAGACCCTGATTTATGCAGGAGCCCACGGCGCAGAGCATGGTGGTGTAGGGAGACTGGGTGACAGAGAGCACATCAAAGGCGGCAAACACCGGGCCTTTGTATATGACCAGCATTATAAGCGTTGCAAGGGCCGTCAGAACAAGGCGGAATTTTACCGCAGAGAAAAATTTAATTGTAAGTACAAGACAGAGGATAATTATAAACAGCATCGACACAATGCCGTTGTGTCTGAAACCGTATATGAAGAAGCAGGCCACGCTCAGCTGGGCCAGATTTGAAACTCGGCAGCCGTCCTCAAAGCTCTTTGCTATTTTGCAAAGGCAGAGAGTTGCCCACAAAAGTGACAGCGAATAGGGAAAGTCCTTCACAGCGGAAACTTCGTTGAGCACATTTGCCGGCAGCATCAGAAAGATAAGTCCGCCTGTAAGAGCTATCCACTTTTTCAGCCCCCAACTGGCGAACATTTCCACAAAGCCCGCCGTAAGCGCAGCGAAGGCCAGAGCCTGCACCGCAATTATCAGCACGGCCCTGTTGCCGCCAAGCTTCATTATAAGGCGCAAAAAAAGCGTATGCAGCGCCGGATGTGAGTTTACTATTCTCTCGTAGCCTATGGCCTGAAAAAGCTGACTTATGGAGTCGGGCGGGAAGCCGCCGGGGCGGAAGGCCATAATCACAATCGCCTGCCACACACAGTATACAAGAAAAGCCGCAATAAAAAATTTCCCGCTCTTTCCCTGTTCCCTGCCGCATTTTGCGCTGAGCTTTTCAAAGCTCCACAAAATAGAGCAGATTACCGGCACAAACCAGATAAAGCCCAGTACGCAGCAGACAAAGCCTGCAAGGGAAAGGTGCATCCTTGAGTAGCCCTCAAAGAAAAAGCGCTGGGCAAAGCTTGCAAGGGAGGCATACAAGGCGACAATAATTATTGCCGAAACATAGCCTTTTCTTTTGTAAAGGCTGAGCCGTCCCTCCTCTGCTTTTATAATGCCGGCAAAAGCAAAGCCGGCAAAAAGGGATATGAGCGCCAGAAGAAGCTTTGTCCCGGCAACAGGCTTCACGGCAGGTATAGTGAAAAAGAGCACAAAATACACCAGCAGCTCCGCCGCCATAAACATAGCCGCGCTTTTTATATCAGTTTTTTTCCTGGATCCGGCCATTGCATTAACTTCCTTTCATGGACAGCAATGGCCATGTAAACATGGCCATTGCTATGGATCATTCTTCGTCTGTAGCTTCCGCAGGCCCGGCTTCGCCTTCGCTTTCCTCAAGACCTGCTTCTTTTTCGGTTGTCTCCATGGAGATTATCCGGCTGCCCTCGGCAAGGCGCATTACGCGCACGCCCTGGGTGGCGCGGCCAAGGAGACTTATTCTGTCCACACTCATGCGTATGATGGTGGCATCGTCCGTTATCACCAGTACGTCCTCGTCGCCCCGGACTATCTTCATGTCGGCAACAGGGCCGGTCTTATCGGTGACATTGTAGTTTTTAAGGCCCACACCGCCTCGGCCGTGGACGCTGTACTCAGAGCAGAGGGTACGCTTGCCGTAGCCCTTTTCGGTGATGGACAAAACCGCACAGTCCTCGCCTGCAATGGCGGCAGCCACAACATAGTCCCCGCTCTTGAGCCTTATGCCGCGAACGCCAACTGCTGTACGGCCCATGGGGCGCACATCCTGCTCGTCAAAGCAGGCGGCAAGGCCGTTTCGGGTGGCGATGATTATCTTTTCGCTTCCTGTGGTGGTCAGAACGCTTATGAGCTCGTCACCCTCGTCAAGGGTCAGGGCGCGGATACCGTTGGAGCGGATATTGCGGAGAGCGGACTGGGCCATGCGCTTGACGGTACCGTTCTTTGTGACAAAGAGAAGGTAGCTGTCATCCTCAAGGCCGCGGCCCCGGATCATTGCGCTGACGTGCTCGGTCTGGGCGTTTTCTATCTGGATGATGTTGACTATATTGGTGCCCCGGGCGTTTCTTCCGGCCTCGGGGATATTGTAGCCCTTCTTTATGAAGACGCGGCCCTTGCTGGTAAAGAAGAGAATAAAGTCGTGGGTGGAGGCTGTGAACACGGTCTGTACAAAGTCCTCTTCCTTGGTGGTCATGGCGCGGATACCCTTGCCGCCGCGGCCCTGAGCCCTGTACTCGGTGACCGGCAGGCGCTTTATATAGCCGCCCTTGGTGAGAGTATAGACACACTCCTCCTCTTCGATAAGGTCTTCCATGTCTATCTCGTCGGCCACGTCCTGTATCTCGGTCTTTCTTTCGTCGCCGTACTTGTCACGGATGGCGATAAGCTCGTCCTTCAAAACATTGCGGATAAGCTGGGGGTCTGCCAAAAGGGACTTGAAGTAGCCTATCTTCTCCTCCAGCTCCTTATACTCGTTCTCCAGCTTTTCCCGGTTGAGCCCCTGCAGGGAGATAAGGCGCATATCGCAGATGGCCTGAGCCTGAACATCGGAAAGGGAGAAGCGCTCCATAAGGCGGATTTTTGCTTCGTCGTAGCTGGAGCGGATTATCCGGATAACCTCGTCTATATTGTCCTGAGCGATAAGCAGACCTTCCAAGAGATGGGCCCGCTCTTCGGCCTTTTTAAGCTCGTATCTGGTGCGCCGGACTATAAGTTCCTCCTGGAATGTGAGGTACTCGTCAATTATGCTGCGAAGGGAGAGTATCTTGGGCTGGCGCTGGTTATTGACAAGGGCCAGCATATTTATGGAGAAGCTGGACTGCAGGGCGGTCTGATGGTAGAGCTTATTGAGCACCACCTGAGCATTGGCGTCGCGCTTTAGCTCAATTACCATGCGCATGCCGTTGCGGTCGCTCTCGTCGCGCAGGTCGGAAATGCCGTCAAGGCGCTTGTCGTGAACCTGATCGGCTATGTTCTTTATAAGCTGGCGCTTATTTACCTGATAGGGCAGCTCCGTTACGATTATTCTTGTCCTCTTGTCCCTGCCGTACTCCTCAAACTCTGCCCGGGCGCGGACTATTACCCGGCCCTTGCCGGTGGCGTAGGCCTGACGGATGCCGCTTCTGCCCATGATGATGCCCTTTGTGGGGAAGTCCGGGCCTTTTACATGCTGCATAAGGTCGGAAAGCTCAGCCTCCGGATTATCCAGCACGCAGACGCAGGCATCTATCACCTCTGTAAGATTGTGGGGCGGGATATTGGTTGCCATGCCGACAGCTATGCCGGAGGAGCCGTTTACCAGAAGGTTTGGGAAACGGGAGGGCAGAACCCTCGGCTCCTTGCGGCTTTCGTCAAAGTTTGGATCCCAGTCCACGGTGTCCTTGTCGATATCCCGGAGCATCTCGTTGGAGATTTTGGACAGCCTCGCCTCGGTATAACGGTAGGCTGCGGGGGGGTCGCCGTCCACGGAGCCGAAGTTGCCGTGACCGTCCACCAGCATGTAGCGCATGGAGAAGTTCTGGGCAAGGCGCACCATTGCATCGTACACGGATGCGTCGCCGTGGGGATGGTAGCGGCCCAGCACGTCACCCACACAGGTGGCGGACTTTTTGAAGGGTTTGTCGGAGGTGAGGTTATCTTCATAGAGGGTGTAGAGGATGCGCCTGTGCACGGGCTTAAGGCCGTCGCGCACGTCGGGCAGGGCGCGGCCTACTATGACGGACATGGCATAGTCACGGTAGCTGTCCTGCATCTCATCCACCAGCTCAGACTCAACTATCACCTGATTGGGGAAAAGTATGTCTTCCGGTTTATAATCTCTTTTATGTGCCATTTATTAACTCCAATCCTTACGTCATCAAATATCCAGATTGACAACGTCTTTGGCGTTTTGCTCAATCCACTCGCGTCTGGGCTCAACTTCCTCACCCATGAGCACGGTGAATATCTGGTCGGCCTCGATGGCGTCCTTCAATGTTATGCGGCGAAGAGTGCGCTTTTCCGGATCCATGGTTGTATCCCACAGCTCGTGGGGGTCCATTTCGCCAAGACCCTTGAAGCGGTTTATCTCTATCTTGGCGTTGGGGTTATCCGCGCGCATCTCATTGCTTATCCGGTCGCGCTCCTCGTCGGAGTAGGCCACCCGCTGCTGCTTGCCCCTTGTTATCTTGTAAAGAGGGGGAACTGCGGAGTAGACATAGCCCCGCTCAATGAGCGGGCGCATGTAGCGGAAGAAGAAGGTGAGAAGGAGAGTCCTTATGTGGCTGCCGTCCACGTCCGCATCGGCCATGATGACTATTTTGTGGTAGCGGAGCTTTTCAATGTTGAACTCATCACCTATACCAGCGCCCAGCGCCACTATCATGGGATAGAGCTTATCGTTGCCGTATATCTTGTCGGCTCTGGCCTTTTCCACATTGAGCATCTTGCCCCACATGGCCAGAATTGCCTGGAAACGGCTGTCCCTGCCCTGGATGGCGGAGCCGGCAGCGCTGTCGCCCTCGACGATGTAAAGCTCGCAGAGGGAGGGGTCACGCTCGTTGCAGTCCTGCAATTTGTCGGGCATCTGGCCTGATTCAAGGCCTGACTTGCGTCTGACGGAGGCCTTGGCCTTCCTTGCGGCTTCCCTTGCCCTGTTTGCCATGAGCGCCTTTTCAAGGATTATCTTGGCGGTGGCCGGGTGCTCTTCAAAGTAGCTTGTAAGCTGATCGGACACAATATTGTCCACAAGGGTTCTTATATAGGCGTTGCCCAGCTTCTGCTTGGTCTGGCCTTCAAACTGGGCCTCGGGCAGCTTTACGGAGATAATGGCGGTTATGCCCTCGCGCACGTCCTCGCCGGAAACCTTATCGTCACCCTTTATAACGTTTATCTTTGTGCCGTAGGTGTTTATCACGCGGGTGAGGGCGGTTTTGAAGCCTGTTTCGTGCATGCCGCCTTCGGGGGTATTTATATCGTTTGCAAAGGAGACAATGTTTTCGTTGTAGCCGTCATTGTACTGGAGGGCTATTTCTGCAATGGCGTCGCCCCTTGAGCCGCTTAAGTATATGACCTCAGCATGAGCCGGGGTCTTGTGATTATTGAGGTAGCTTACAAATTCCCTGATACCGCCCTCGTAGCAGAGATCCCGCTCCTGAACTTCCTCGCCCCTCTCGTCACGGAGGACTATATTGAGTCCTGCATTGAGAAAGGCCTGCTCACGCATACGGACCTTGAGAATATTGAAATCATAAACAAGATCGTCGAATATCTCGCCGTCGGGCTTGAAGCGGACGGTGGTGCCGGTTCTGTCGGTTTCGCCTACAGAGTGGATACCTTCCACAATGTCGCCCCGGGAAAATTTCATCTGCCAGATCTTGCCTTCCTTGTGTACCTGAACCTCAAGCCACTGAGAGAGGGCATTGACAACGGATGCGCCCACGCCGTGAAGACCGCCGGAGACTTTGTAGCCCCCGCCGCCGAACTTACCGCCTGCGTGCAGAACGGTGAAAACAACCTCAAGTGCGCTTTTTCCGGTCTGTTCCTGAATGTCCACCGGGATGCCGCGGCCATTGTCCTCAACACGGATAACGTCACCCTCTTCAATAGTGACATTTATTTTTGTACAATAGCCTGCCAGAGCCTCGTCAATAGCGTTGTCCACTATCTCATACACAAGATGGTGAAGACCTGAGGAGGAGGTGGAGCCGATGTACATGCCCGGGCGTTTTCTTACGGCTTCAAGACCTTCCAGAACCTGAATCTGCGAAGCGTCATATTCGGTATTTACCTTTTCGATCATATCCGACATTGGATATCCTCCGATACTTTTAGTTTTGCATGAGGATATTGTCCTCTGCACGGCGGAGAAGTGTAGCCGTGGCCATCTGGCTCAGGTACAGCCGCCTTTCCCCATTTGCACATGTGACCACGAAGGACTTGGGGATATCCTCCGCAGCGTTTATGACCTGCCCCGCCTTTTCTGCGGCGCTCAAATATTTTCTTGTAAGGTGTGACTGGCTTGTGATATCCAGATCGAAGATGCCTATTATCTCGCTCTGGGCTATCACTGTGCCCTTGCCTAAGTGCAGATACATCAGCGTATCTTACCTTTCTCCACAAAAAGTACCTTCCCGCCGGTGCGGCTGGAAATGCCCTCGTCCTCACAGCAGGTGATGAGGGTCTGCCCGCCGCCTATGCGGTTTAGTACAAATTCCTGTCTTTTAATGTCCAGCTCCGACAAAACATCGTCCAGCAGCAATATGGGGTACTCCCCCATTTCAGCAAGAAAAATCTCCCGCTCGGCAAGCTTTATGGACAGAGCCGCCGTTCTTGTCTGGCCCTGGGAGGCAAAGCTTCTGGCGCTTTTTTGGTTTATGTTTATTTCAAGATCGTCCTTATGCGCCCCCGACAGACACTGGCCGGACTCAAGCTCTGCCCTTTTGTGGCTTTCCTGATGCTCACAGAGCTCGTAGTATATTTCTTTTGCCGGGGCTGTGGGGTCTGTAACGGTGCTGACTGTCTGGTACTTTATTTCAAGCTTTTCGTTATTTCCGGAAAAGTCCCTGTGTATAGGCTCTGCCGCCTCATTTAGCCGGGCGGCAAAGGAGGCCCGGTAGCGGATAAGCTGAGCGCTGGCCCTGCACATGCCGTCGGAAAAATCGTCCAGCGTGTCAAGTAACGAAGGCTTTTCCCGCCAGTCCTTCAATATGCGGCTTTTATGTTCATAAAGCCGGTTGAACTGGCTTAAAATCTCGGCATACTTGGGTCTTATCTGGGAAATGGCATTGTCCATAAGTTTTCTTCTTATGGCAGCGCCCTCTTTTATAAGATTCAGGTCTTCCGGGGAGAATAAAACCGTATTGATAGTGCCTGCAAGCTCGGAAGCCGTTTTCTTTACGCCGTTCACGGTGATTTTCTTGCTCTGTCCGGGGGCAAGGCTTATTTTCACCGTCTGCTCCCTGCCGTGGCTTTCTATCTGGGCAAGTATCTCCGCCGAGGAGTAGCCGAAGCCCACCAGCTCCCTGTCAAAGCGGGTGCGAAAGCTCTTTCCGAGAGAGAGCATATACACAGCCTCCAGAAGATTGGTCTTCCCTTGGGCGTTCTGACCGGAGATCACATTGGTACCCGGTGCAAAATCTGCCGTCTCCCACTCGTAGTTTCTGAAACCGTTGAGGGCGATTTTAATCACTCTCATGCTTTTTCCACTTCCAGAAGATTATCTGCAAAGCTTACCTTGTCGCCGGGATAGAGCTTCTTGCCCCGCATGGTGCAAACTTCGCCGTTTACCGTCACCATGCCCTCCTGAATTACGTACTTGGCCTCACCGCCGGTACCCACGAGGGCTGCCAGCTTCAGAAAAGAGTCCAGCTTTATAAAATCTGTCGTTATACTTATTTTTTCCATATTTTTCAATACTCAGTCACCGGCACGAAGACGCACGGGCAATATCATGTATGTGAAATTCTCGCTGCCGTCAGCGGCAGTAATGATGCAGGGGGAGGAGGGGCTGTTGAGGCAGAAGTTTATTTTGTCCTTGCCGGCGGCGGCCTTCAAAGCATCTGTAAGATACCTGTCGTTAAAGCCTATCTCCATACCGTCACCCCGGCCCTCGCAGACGCATATATCTTCGGCCCGGCCTATGGGAGTTATGCACATGCAGTAGATGCTGCCGTCATTTATGGTCATGCGCACGGGATTTGAATTTTTCTCACTGACTATAAGGGCTACGCGGTCGATGCAGCTTAAAAGCTCGCTTCTTTCCACGGTGAGATTATATTTGAAGCTCTGGGGTATGGATTTTCTGTAGTTCATAAACTCGCCTTCAAGGCGGCGGGAGACCACAACCGTATCGCCAATGGTGAAGGAGATATGCCTTCCGCCCACGGCAATGCTCACAAGCTCGTCAGTGTCGCCGCAAATTCTCTCCACATCCGTCAGGGAAGAGCCGGGCACCACAAAGGAGCAGTTTTCCATCTTGCCGGACTCAATCTTCTCGCAGCGCTTTGCAAGGCGGTATCCGTCCACGGACACCAGAGTCAGCTCATCTTCGTTTATCTCAAAGAGGGTGCCTGTATATATGGGTCTGACCTCATTGTCGGAGACGGCAAAGATGGTCTGGTTTATCATGGATTTGAGTATTTTCTGGGGCAGGCTTATGTTGTTTACACTGTCAACTGTGGATATCTCAGGGAAATCCTCGGCGGAGATGCCGATGAAGTTGAATTCACTTCTGCCACATCTGAGGTTAACGCTGTTTGAAGCGTCACAGCTGAAGCTGACTATCCCGTCGGGCATACGGCGGATCATTTCTCCGAAAAGCCTTGCGTTGACAACTATTTCACCGGCCTGATCCACATCGGCCTCCACATGGGTGTAGATGCCTTTTTTAAGGTCATAGCCTGTGATGCAAAGATTGCTGCCTGCGCTTATGAGAATACCCTCAAGTGCGGGGTTGGGACTTTTGGATGCTGCGGCTCTGGAGGCGATGGCCACCGCAGTCTGAAGAACATGCTTTTCACATGTGAATTTCATTTTGTTTTCCTCCTTTTTTTTCTATGAGTAAATAAAGGATAATATATTTTAGTAATATTAGTATTAGGCTTTAATTTTGTTGAAAACTAGCTCAATGCATTGAAAACAAAGGGCTTTTACTGTTGAGAAAAATGTTTGTTATTTTAAGGTTTTCAACATGGTATATGGCTTTGAATTATCTCCACAATTCGCTTTTGACATTTCAACAGCTTAATGTTCAAAAATCAGAGTGAATTAATATTGGAGGTTATATCCCTTACGGTGGAGGAAATTTTGGAGTCAGTCTTCAAAAGCTCCTCTACCTTTCTTATGGATGTGAGGACCGTGCTGTGATTTCTGCCCTGGTACTCAGCGCCTATCTCCTGCAATGACATATTTGTAAGGGTTCTTATAAGGTACATTGAAACCTGACGGGCAATGGCCATATTCTTGGAGCGGTTCTGACCACGAAGGTCCTCCTCGTTGAGGGAATAGTATCTGGCAGTTTCCTTTATGATACAGTCAGGAGTGGGGATGATGACACCGGTACGTATAACGTCCTTTATGGCTCTTTTAACCGAGTCTATGGTTATTATATCGTCCAGTATCTCCCTGTAGGCGGTGAGCCTTTTAACGACGCCCTCTATCTGGCGGATGTTGGCGGTAATATTTTCAGCTATATATTCCACTGCATCGTCAGAGAGCAAAAGACCAAGCTGTGAGGCTTTGTTTCTTGTGATGGCCATTCTGGTCTCCAGATCCGGGGGCTGGATATCCGCCATAAGGCCGCCTTCAAAGCGGGTGCGGAGTCTGTCGTCCAGAAGGTTCATTTCAAGGGGAGGGCGGTCGGAGGTAATTACTATCTGGTGGCCAGCCTCGTAAATATTATTGAAGGTGTGGAAAAATTCGTTCTGGGTCTGCTGCTTGCCGGCGATAAACTGGATATCGTCCACAAGGAAGAGATCCACATTTCTGTACTTGGTGCGAAATTCCTCGGCTGTGCCTTCTTTTATGGCCTTGACCATCTGGTTTGTAAAGTCGTCGCCTTTTACATAGGCAATCTTCTTGGTAGGGCTTTTGTCGTGGATGGCCTGACCGATTGAGAGGAGAAGATGGGTCTTTCCAAGTCCGGAGTTACCGTAGATGAAAAGGGGGTTGTAGGTAAGTCCCGGCTTTTCTGATACGGCAATAGCTGCGGCATGGGCAAACTTATTGGAGTTGCCCACTATGAAACGGTCAAAGGTGTAGCCTGCCATCTCAGGGAGACTGCTGCTCTCCCTTTTGCCCTTTTCATATTCGTTCAGCTCATCACCGGCCAGAACGGTCAGATCAAACTCGCAGGAGAATAGCTCAGAGAGTATGTTTTCTATGGTCTGGCCGAAGCGGTTTATTATAATATCCCGCTTGAAGGCGTTTGTGGTATGGATAACCAGACGGCAATCCTCGATTTCAACTACCTGACAGTCTGAAAACCAGGTCTCTATGGCGGTGGGGGTTATCTGTTCGGACAAAACCCTTATTACCTCATCCCATATATCTTTTACTGAATTCATGCTTTGCACCCCTGCTGAATGTATTTATAAAAAGGCACACAAAAACCCATATTATAATCAGCTTATTATAACAAAACAAAAGTCCTTTTTCAATAGCTGAGAGGCAAGATATAAATATAAATAATGTAGAAATTTCGGAGATACACATGGCCTTGATTTGTTATTTGGATATAAAAAAGCTCTCCGGAAAAACCGGAGAGCTTGCAGTATGAAATATCAGTTTTTGGGGACAAGAATTTCCTTGCCGCCCATGTAGGGACGGAGAACCTCAGGTATCGTGATGCTGCCGTCGGCCTGCAGGTGGTTTTCAAGAAAGGCGATGAGCATACGGGGAGGAGCCACAACGGTGTTGTTGAGGGTGTGGGGCAGGTACATCTTGCCGTCCTCGCCCTTGACGCGCATCTTCAGGCGGCGGGACTGGGCGTCACCCAGATTGGAGCAGGAGCAGACTTCAAAGTACTTCTGCTGACGGGGAGACCAGGCCTCAATATCGCAGGACTTGACCTTAAGATCAGCCAGGTCGCCGGAGCAGCACTCCAGCTGACGCACGGGAATTTCCATGGAGCGGAAAAGCTCCACGCTGTAACGCCACATTTTCTCGTACCAGGCCATGGAGTCCTCAGGCTTGCACACCACTATCATTTCCTGCTTTTCAAACTGGTGGATGCGGTATACGCCGCGCTCTTCTATTCCGTGGGCGCCTTTCTCCTTGCGGAAGCAGGGGGAGTAGCTGGTAAGGGTCTGGGGCAGGGTTTCCTCGGGGATGATGCGGTCAATGAACTTGCCTATCATGGAGTGCTCTGAGGTGCCGATAAGGTAGAGGTCTTCGCCCTCGATCTTGTACATCATGGACTCCATGTCGGTCTGGCTCATAACGCCGGTGACAACGTTGCCGTGGATCATGAAGGGGGGAATGCAGTAGGTGAAGCCCTTGTCGATCATGAAGTCTCTTGCGTAGGCCAGAACTGCGGAGTGCAGGCGGGCAATATCGCCCATGAGATAGTAATAGCCGTTGCCGGAGACGCGGCCTGCACTGTCCATATCCACGCCGTCAAACTTTTCCATTATCTCGGTGTGGTAGGGGATGGGGTAGTCGGGGGTCACAGGCTCGCCGAAACGCTCTACCTCAACGTTTGCGCTGTCATCGAGGCCGATGGGAACGGAGGGGTCAATGATATTGGGTATGGTGAGCATTATGGTGTTTATACGCTCGGCATACTCCTCCTCAAGCTTTTCAAGCTCCACAAGGCGCTCAGCATTGGCTTTGACCTGAGCCTTGATGGCTTCGGCTTCTTCCAGCTTGGAGGGGTCCTTCTTGGCCTGACCCATGAGCATGCCTATCTGCTTGGAAAGGAAATTTCTGCTGGCGCGAAGCTCACTGGCTTCGGTTATGGCGGCTCTGTTCTTCTCGTCCAGCTCTATTACTTCGTCAACAAGAGGAAGCTTTGCATCCTGAAATTTCTTTTTGATGTTTTCTTTTACGATTTCGGGGTTCTCTCTTACAAATCTGATGTCCAACATAGTTTTATATCTCCTGCATTACTTTATATTTCTCAGCGTTTCGATAAGGGCTTCCCTGTCGTCGCTGCCGTAAAATTCCAGTTCTATCCTGCCGGTTTTTCTGCCTTCCACCAGCTTGACCTTTCTGCCCAAAATGGCGGAGAGCTGATTGGATACTTCCTGTGCATAGTCAACCTTGATGCCCTTTGTGGGCTTTTCCTCATCATCAGTCTCCCGGCTGAGCTTTGCGGCCATGGCCTCGGTCTTTCTGACTGAGAGAGATTTTTCTATAACTTCCTTTGCTGCTGCCAGCTGTTTTTTCTCATTTTCAATGGGTATGAGTGCTCTGGCATGACCTGCGGAGAGCTGACCCTTTTCCACCAGCTCCAGCACCTTTTTACTCAGGCTAAGAAGTCTCAGGGAGTTTGTGATTGCCGGGCGGGAGCGACCCACGCTCTTTGCGGCCTGATCCTGAGTAAGTCCGTAGACTTCGATAAGGGTTTTGTAGCCCTTGGCCTCCTCAATGGGGTTCAGGTCTTCCCTCTGGAGATTTTCCACCAGTGCCAGCTGTGCGGTGGTGATGTCGTCTGCCTCGATCACTCTTACAGGCACTTCCGAGAGCCCTGCCATCCGGCTTGCTCTCCAGCGGCGCTCACCGGCAATTATCTGATAATAGCCGCTGTCCAGCTTTCTTACAACTATGGGCTGGATAAGCCCGAACTGCTCGATGGACTCGGCCAGCTCCTGCAAAGCCTGCTCATCGAAATATTCTCTGGGCTGTTCCCTTCTGGGCTCTACCTTGGATATGGGCAGGGTGAGAAGCTCGGAGCTGCTTTCGGAAAAATCATCCTCCCCGAAGAGCACGCCCAGACCTGTACCCAGACCCTTCTTTTCCTTTGCTGCCATCAGTTTTCACCGCCTTCGCAACGTTTTATAAATTCTTCTGCCAGCTCCATATAGGCTCTGCTGCCCCGGTTCACCCTGTCGTAAACAATGCCCGGTTTGCCGTGGCTGGGCGCTTCGGACAGTCTTACGCTTCTGGGGACTACGGTATTGTATACCTTGTCATTGAGATATTTTCTCAGCTCATCCGCCACCTGAGTGGTGAGATTTGCTCTGGCGTCGTACATGGTCAGCACGATGCCCTCCACCTCAAGGCGTTTGTTCAGCCTTTTCTTGCACATTTTGATGCTGGTCACAAGGTCTGCTATGCCTTCAAGGGCATAGTATTCGCACTGCATGGGGATAAGCACACTGTCCGCTGCCACAAGGGCGTTGACAGTGAGAAGCTCCAGAGAGGGCGGGCAATCTATAAAGATATAGTCATAGTCACTGTAAAGGCTCATCAGTGCGTTTTTCAGCACGTATTCCCTGTTCTCGGCATCTATCAGCTCCACGGAGGCTGCGGCCAGCTCCTTGCTGGCGGGGATCACATCACCGTAGGGGGTGTGAACCACGCAGTCTGCGGCGGAAGCCTGATTTATCATCATGTCGTATGTATTTGGGCGGGTAGCTTTGGATACACCCATGCCGGTGCTGGCGTTGCCCTGGGGGTCGCCGTCCACCAGCAGCACTCTTTTACCCAATTGACTGAGCGCCGCGCAGAGATTGACGCAGGTGGTGGTTTTGCCCACTCCGCCTTTCTGATTTGCGGTTGCCAGTATTTTCGCCATAAGTTCACTCCTTATGAGTTTTTCCAGTGCATTATATCAGCAATGTGAAAAGTTTTCAATGTTTCATGTGAAACATTGAAAACTTTTTTTGAGAAAAGAGGTTTCACGTGAAACGTCGTCGGAACTGACTTCACTCGGCTCAAAAACACAGGCTTCGTAAAAGCCTGTGTTTCTTCGTCTGAGTTTCGTCGTTCCTCCTCTCCAACACAAAACAATATGTTTTGTGTTGGTTAAAAAGCAGAGTCCTCGGAAGAATAAATAAATTTGTGCCATTTATAAACAGCAAGAAAAGGCTCCCCCTTTGGGGGAGCTGTCACAGCAAAGCTGTGACTGAGAGAGTCTCACCCCACCAGCATCTCCATATCCTCAATGCTCAGCCCCGGGTGCAGGGCCATGTTTATTCCATATCCCAGAATACGTCCGGCGGAGCGCACAAGAGAGTCTATATCCCTGGGCGTTACGAACATATGCTCTATCCCCTTTTGCTCAGATAGTGCGGATGCGTCTATTACCGTTGGCACGCCAAGCGCAATAACCGGCACACCCAGACTATCCCGGCTCAGCTCTTCCCTGTCATTGCCCACGCCGGAACCGGGGGAAATACCGCTGTCGCAAATCTGAACGCTGCGGCAAAGGCGGCTGACTTCAGTGCCGGCCAGCGCGTCCACGGCGATTACAAGCTGTGGCTTTATGGCGGCACAGAGACTTCGTATCTGCGCCGCACTCTCCACGCCGGTGGTGCCCAGCACTCCGGTGCGGCAGAGGACAGTGGAAGAAAAATTCTCAAAGCCCTCAATACCACGCTTTTTGAGATGTGCGGTCACAAGTACATTGGCAGCGGTCAAAGGCCCTATGGCATCGGGAGTAATATCAGGATTGCCGAGGGCGGCAATGAGAACAGTGCTATCACTGTTCAGATAAGGCGCGCATTTCCCGATAAGCTGCGAAATGGCATTTGCAGAGCTTGTAAGAGATTCAGAGGAAAGGGGAAAATGAGAGCCAAGGGAAAGTGTATAATATTTTCCGATGGGCTTACCCAGAAGAGCAGCGCCCTCAGAGGAAATGACTTCCACGGAAAAAAGCTCCAGACCGTGAATGAAACTGCTCTCCGCCACGATCCCGTGCTCACGCACCTTTTCAAGCTCCTGAAGAGAAAGCGCTTCGCAGGCAAGGTCTGTTCTTCCCATAAATGCCATCTGCCCGACCTCCAAAAATAGTGTACTGAGAGACTATTATACCCAATATCTTGTAGTTTCTTTCAGCGCAGAAAAAAAGGCAGAACTCAAAGAAAAAAACTCTGTATTTTTTGAAAAAAACCCTTGATTTTCGGAATGTTCTTTGCTATAATCTCTAAACGCGAGTTGTTTAACTCAATTTTGTAGGAGGAGGTGGCAATCGAAACATGGCCAACATCAAATCTTCTGCCAAGAGAGACGAAAAGTCTAAGGAGCTCAGAGCAAAGAACCGCGCTGAGAAGACCGTACTCAAGACCATGATCAAAAAGTTTGACGCAGCAGTTGCCGAGGGCAACCGTGACAATGCCGTCAGTGCCTATAAAGTTGCTGTTAAGACAGTTGACCGTGCGGCCGGCAAGGGTTTGCTGCACAAGAACAACGCAGCACACAAGAAGTCCGCAATGGCAAGCAAGCTCAACGAGCTGGCATAAGCTGATTTTTAATCATGATAGTAAAAGGGATGCTTTTTGCATCCCTTTTTGCTATTCATTATTTTTTCGGCTGATTTACGCCCGGACTTTGTTATCTGACTTGGAAATACAAGAGAGTATTCCCTGCGTCAGATGCCGCGTCCGGACAAAAATCAGCTCGAAAAAAGAAATTTAAATAATATTCACACCGTTTTCCAAATAAGCATCTCATCCTCAAAACAGAAGTCCAGCTCTCCCCTGTCTTTCATCCATCCAAGATAGGAGCGCACAGTGCTGCCCACCAGAACATGCTGGCCCATGTTCATGGAAAGTCCGTAGTGCTTGAAAAGCTTTTGCAGCAAAACTTCGGTGCTTATGCCTTCAGCGCAAAATTCCTTGATCCGCCCCGCGATTTCAAGGACAACATCCATATTATAGCGGCAAAGCTCCTTTATATCCTCCGCAGCCTCAGTATGGGAGGGTACAAATACCGCCGCCTCCATCTCCATGAGCTTTTCAAGGGTTTCAAGATAAGCGCCCACATCGTAGATAAAGCCGATACGGTATTTATCCAGAGTCTCTACACTTGAAAAAGCGTCAGCTAGATATAAAACATCGTCTGCTGTGCGATATCCCACCATATCAAAGAAGTGACCGGGAAGTTCAATAAGCTCCCAGCCTTCGGGCAGCACCTGCGCCGTCAGCTCCTCGCAGTCAAAGCTCTGGGCCATGAGGAATTTGTTGCGAAGCTCCTTGCAGGGGTAGCCGCCGTAGAGGAAGCTGGGCTCAAGCAGCGTGTGACGGCTGAAATCACATTCTATCCCCGGTGCGTAGACCTTGCAGCCGGTCTGTCTTTGAAGGTATTGGCAGCCGCCGATATGGTCTGCGTTGGAGTGGGTCAGGTATATGGCAGAAAGCTTCCAGTGATTTGCGTCCAGAATCTGGCGTATCTTCCGGCCCGCATCCTTGTCGTTGCCGCTGTCGATAAGAACGACCTCACTCTCGCTCAGCTTCACCAGCCCTATCTTTGCGGGACTCTGGATATAGAAACTGCTGCCCTTGGCACAAACAAGCTCAAACATGGTATTTTTCTCCTCGTTGTAGTTTGAAAAAGTATAACATAGAGAGAAAAACTATACAAGCAGGCGAAATTGTCGGGAAAAATTAACAGTTCCTTTATTGACTGGGCTTATAGCCTGACTTAAAATAGGACTATCAGGATATAATGCTATCAGTAAAAAAAGCGAGGAAAAGCCTTGAAAAATCTAATGCTTATCGTAAACCCTGCCGCGGGCAAGGGAAGTTATAAAGTGAATTTCGGAGATGCCCTGCATGTTCTGGACAAGGGCGGCTATCGTACCAGCCTGTTTTTTACCTCCGCGCCCGGGGATGCCACCGCCTTTGCAAAGGAGCAGGCGGCAAATTTTGATACCGTGGCCTGTATCGGCGGTGACGGAACTTTGAGCGAGGTGATGTCTGGCCTTATGCAGATAGCCTCTCCCCCGCCTCTGGGCTATATCCCCATGGGCACTTCAAACGACGTGGCCACCACTCTCAACCTGCCGAAAAATGACACGGTGGGTGCTGCAAAACGCATCCTCAGCGGAGAGGAGCACCCGTATGATGTGGGCGGCTTCGGAGAAGGCTATTTTGCCTACATAGCAGCCTTCGGAGCATTCACCGAGGCAAGCTATGCCACGCCCCAGTCCCAGAAAAAGGCCCTTGGTCATCTGGCCTATATTTTGCAGGGTGCAGCCTCCCTTACAAAACTTGAGGCCATCGAGACGAGAATAGAGTATGACGGGGGAGTGCTGGAGGATAAGTATATTTACGGCAGCATGTCAAACTCCACCTCTGTTGCCGGTATGCTGCGCCTGCCGGAGAAGCTGGTAGGTCTGGGCGACGGTATGAGTGAGCTGTTCCTTGTGCGCTATCCGGACACGGTGGATGGCCTTGCAGATATTGCCACCGCCCTTCTCACCCAGAGCTACGACAGCAAGTATGTCTCCTTCCTGCACACCAAAAAGGCAAAATTCAGCTTTTCCAAAGAAGTGGCCTGGACGAGAGACGGAGAGGACGGCGGCAAGCACCTTGAAGTGGAGCTTTCAAACTATGCCCACGCCCTCAACTTTATTTTCTGAAAAATTCATATGAAATCAGGGGCAAATTGCGTATAATGCGTAATTTGCCCTTGAAAATTATCTGAGATATAACTATAATAAGTAGTTGCTGAAATTATCAAAATTCAAGTGCCCAAGGCACAAAAAGGATGTATTAACATGAAGCGTCAGAAAATTTCCGGTATTTACGCCGATGCCCAGTCTCTCGGCGGAAAGAGTATGACAGTCTGCGGTTGGGTCAGAACTGTCCGCGATATGAAAAACTTCGGCTTTATCGAGCTCAACGACGGCAGCTGCTTTAAGTCTCTGCAGGTGGTTTTTGAGCGGGAGAGCCTTGCAAATTATGATGAGATCGCCCACCAGAACGTGGGTGCCGCCCTTATCGTTGAGGGTACGCTGGTGCTGACTCCCGGCGCAAAGCAACCCTTTGAGCTGAAGGCTGCAAGCATCATGGTGGAGGGTATGTCCACTCCTGACTATCCCCTGCAGAAAAAGCGCCACAGCGTGGAGTTTTTGCGTACCATCCAGCACCTTCGTCCCCGCACCAATCTCTTCTCCGCCACCTTCCGCGTGAGAAGCGTTGCGGCTCAGGCCGTGCATGAGTTTTTCCAGTCCAATGGCTTTACCTATGTCCAGACCCCCATCATCACCGGCTCTGACTGCGAGGGCGCAGGCGAGATGTTCCGTGTGACCACTCTCGACCTCAATAATCTGCCCCGCAAGGAAGACGGAACTGTGGACGACAGCAAGGACTTCTTCGGCAAGGTCACAAGCCTGACCGTTTCCGGCCAGCTCAACGCTGAGAACTTTGCCATGGCCTTCGGCGATGTGTACACCTTCGGCCCCACCTTCCGCGCCGAGGTCAGCTACACCCAGCGCCACGCCGCCGAGTTCTGGATGATAGAGCCTGAGATGGCCTTTGCCGACCTTGGCGACTATATGGATAACGCCGAGGCAATGGTCAAGTACGTTATCCGCCGTGTCATGGAGCGCTGCCCTCAGGAGATGGAGTTTTTCAACGCCTTTGTGGACAAGGGCTTGCTTGAGCGTCTAAACAATGTTATCTCCAACGACTTTGGCCGCGTAAGCTACACCGAGGCCGTTGAAGTTTTGAAAAACAGCGGCAAGGACTTTGAGTACCCCGTTGAGTGGGGCATCGACCTGCAGACCGAGCATGAGCGCTATCTGACTGAGGAAGTCTACAAAAAGCCCATCTTCGTCACCGACTACCCCAAGGACATCAAGGCCTTCTATATGCGCCTCAATGACGATAACAAGACCGTCGCCGCAGCTGACTGCCTTGTGCCCGGCGTGGGCGAGATCATCGGCGGCAGCCAGCGTGAGGAGCGTCTGGATGTGCTGACAGCCCGCATGGCTCAGCTTGGCCTGAAGGAAGAGGACTACTGGTGGTATCTGGATCTTCGCCGCTACGGCTCCTGCCGTCACGCAGGCTACGGTCTGGGCTTTGAGCGTCTCGTGATGTATCTCACCGGCGTTTCCAACATCCGCGACGTGGAGCTCCACCCCCGCACCACCGGCAACGCCGATTTTTAAAAATAGTGCCAAAAAGAGAGAGGACAAGTATCCTCTCTCTTTTCACGTCACAAGTGCTCCCAGCGTCAGTATCCCCAGATTATCCTCGTAAATCTTATCAAACTGCTCTATAGGCAGCGGATTTTTCCCCTTGCCCGCCTCAATGGTGAAGCCGGGGCGCAGATAGTTTTTTATAAACCAATCCTTGTAGCCTGCAAAGCCGGAGGAATAGGGCGTGTTCTCAGCCGCATAGCCCGAAGCCTCCGCAAAGGCTCCGGCTATCTGCTCCGCTCCCTCCACCTGATACAATAGATACTGCCAGTAGATGACCTGGCCCTGAGTGTGGTAAGCCAGCACCAGAGCCGGGTCCACAAGGCGGGTATAGTCACTGAGGGCTATGACCTCGGAGGCCTGCAAGGGCCTATCCCCCACATAATCTCCCGGCGCGGGAGATGTGATACCCAAGGCAAACTTGTTCTCTCTGGCCTGCTCCCAGCCGGCGGGATACTGTAAATTGAGGTCTATCCCCTGCAAATTGGCTTTCCAGCCGCTGGGGAAAGAATATTGGGGGTACTGCTGGGAAATATTCAAAGCAAAGTTATAGCGCTCACCCCACTGCAGCTCCCCGGTACAAAGATCCATACCGTCCGGGTTTACGGCAGGCAGCAGGAAGATTGAGGCATAGTCGAAAATCTCTGCTGCGCTCTGGCCGTAGATAAGCCCGCCGCCGGCGTAGGCCGAGGCCAGCTCCTCCGTAAATTTCAAAAGCAAAAGCGTGCATATCCACTCGTTTGCGTGGTGGGAAGCGTTATATAAGACCCTGTTCTCCCCCTGTCCCAGCCTCATGGTCCAAAGTGGCTTTCCCATGAAGCTGCGCCCGGCCTCGCCCACGCTGATAAAAGGGTAGCGGGCCTGAAGACCACGGACACAGTAGGCGATAAGGGCTGAAAAGCAGGAGATGGTGGTGGGCACCACATCAAAGGGCAGCGGCACTGTGATAACGGCGCCGGGGACGAGCCTATCCCCATCCAGTCCCGGATTTGCGGTGAGTATGGCGGCGCTTTTGCTGCCGTATCGCTGGGCAATGGAAAAGAGCGTATCGCCGGAGCTGACAGTGTGGCTGACAAAGCCGGTAAAGTAGGGCATAAGCTGCCGCTGAGTGGCGTTTCCGGCGATGCCGTCGGCGTATAGTTTCTGAGCGCGCTGAAAGCTCCGCAGAGCTTTGTCCGTGCCGGTGCCGAAAATGCCGTCAAGGCTCAGCTCCCCAAAGCCTGCTCTCGTCAAAGCCAGCTGCAAAAGCTGCACCGCCGGCCCTATACTCCCCAATTTCAGCACCCTCATGCTCCGTTCCTCCCATATGAAAAACTGTGTTTGGAAAAGCATATGCGCACTGCAGCACCGCTATAACGGAAAATTTTTGTTGAAAAGGCCGGAAAAGGCAAAAATAGCACTTGCAATCGGAATAAAACTTGTATATAATTTTCATGGCGCATTGCGCCCAATATTCTGACTGCGTGCCCGGCTCTCCGCTACTAAGTCGTGCACAGCTTTAATAAGGAGGAAAACATATCCCTGTGACTCGGGGTGCGGCAGTGTGGAGACCTGCCGTAATGCGGTGTGCAAAATGCAGCCGTGAGGCCATGCGGGCGGAGGCCCGGTGGTCGGAGTTAGTAAGTATGGCAACTGTTCAGCTGAAAAACGTAAAGAAGATCTACCCCTTCATCAGCGGCGAAGGCAAGAAGAAAAAGAACAAGAAGGATCAGCCCGAAGAGAAGAAGGT
>JAFQFH010000069.1 GCA_017398685.1 Oscillospiraceae bacterium | reverse complement strand
TAGTACCTCAAGCCATTGAAAACGCAAGGATAAACGCTGAAAACAACGGCATACTGAACGCCGAATTCATATGCGCTGATGCCGGCAAGGCAGCTTGTGATCTGGCCGCAAAAGGTCTTAAGCCGGAGGTAGTGGTGGTTGACCCGCCGCGAAAGGGAATGGATGAGGCCGCCATTACTGCCGTTTCCTCCATGCAGCCGGAGCGGCTTGTCTATGTTTCATGCAACTGCGCTACCATGGCCCGCGATATTCTGCGCTTTAACGCGCTTGGCTATACATTGAGCAAAGTATGTGCCGTGGACATGTTCCCAAGAACCAGCCATGTGGAATGTGTCTCCTTACTTACAAAAGCAAGTACCCGCTGAGTCAATCAACGGGTGCTTCTGCAGCTTATGAGCATTTTGTATCATCGCAGGAAGCTCCTTCTCCGCTGTCGGTGACAAAAGAGAAAAGTACACCTATGACTCCCAGATATACCATGCTGTTTATCGGGCTTGATGTTATTGCACAGGCGCCATCCGGACACCCCACCAAAAGATAGTAGAAAAGCCCCAGTATCGCGCCTCCCAATCCGAAAAAGACTGGACGCAAAAATTTTCTGAATTTATTCATTTCATCACCTGTTTTCATTTTTATTTTGTGTTTATAAAATAGCATCTAATAAGATTCTTTTCAGTGACCTCATCACGTATATTTAAAATTTTTATAAGAAATTGACACTCTGACATGAATGATTTATACTTTATACAGGAGGCGATACTATGAGTTTTTCCGAATACTTCCCTATCTGGTCCAAACTTAATGACAGACAGCGCTCAGCGATAGAGAATACTCTTATAAGCCGCCATGTTGAAAAAGGCGCCATTCTGCATAATGGAAGCATGGATTGTACCGGCTTGTTCCTTATTAAATCCGGTCAGCTTCGCGCATATATTCTTTCTGACGAGGGGCGCGAAATCACTATATACAGGCTTTTTGAAAGAGACTTGTGCCTTTTTTCCGCTTCCTGCATGATGAACAGCCTTCAATTCGACATAACGATTGAAGCAGAAAAAAACTCTGAAGTTTGGGTAATCCCGGTTGAAATATATAAAAGCATCATGGAAGAGTCTGCAGCTGTGGCAAACTTCACCAACGAGATCATGGCCAGTCGCTTTTCTGAGGTAATGTGGCTGATAGAGCAGATAATGTGGAAAAGCCTTGATAAGCGCGTTGCAGGATTTCTTCTTGAAGAAACGGTACTTGAACAAAGTTCCCAGCTGAAGATCACCCATGAGGTGATAGCAAATCATCTGGGAACTCATAGAGAGGTTATAACAAGAATGCTCAAGTATTTTCAGAACGAAGGTATGGTAAAGCTCAGCAGAGGCACCGTTGAAATCGTAAACAGCGCTGCGTTGGAAGCTCTTTCTGACATATAGCCTGTGCCGTTGTCAGACGGCTATTTCGCCTCTGTAGCTGCCTATTCCGCCGATATTTTTCACCTTCTCATACCCCATACTTTTTAATTCAGAGACAGCGCGTCCGCTTCTCGCACCGCTGAGACAGTGTACATACAAGGGAACACTTTTGTCAGATACAAGCTTGTTGATTTTATCAAGTGAATCCAAGGGAATATTGATACTACCGGAGATGTGCCCCTGAGAGTATTCCTGCGCTGTTCTGACATCGAGCAGCACTGCATTGTTTTCTCTTCTGAATTCTTCCACACCTTTATTTATATCTGCAGGTCTTAATATATCAAATATACTCATATTTTAATTCTCCTATCTTTTAATTTTTGTTTTGTGTCTTCATTATATTCAATTTCATCACAATTTCCGTGATATAATCACAAAAAGGGTCGTAGCAAAGTACGACCCTTTTATTCTTTCTGAGGACTGCTGTATATTTCAGCTGCTCTCAGATATTCCTCCTCAAAGCGTTTTATTGCTTCCCTGCTCAGTTTTCTGAATGGAAGAAGCATATCGAAAGCATGAAATCCTGTGTGATATACATCCACTTTTGCTGAGACCCCTGCATCTTCAAGTGCCTGTACATATGAGAGGGTTTCACAGTAAAAAGCCTCCGAATCGCCGACAAATGTATAGGCAGGAGGAAGCCCCGAATAATCCTGTCTTCTAGCAGGAACCGCATAGGCTGGAGGATCCCCTCCTGCGAGTTTTCCAAGATACATTTTCCACGCAGCGTGGTTCCTTCGTGTGTTCCATGATATGCCGTGATTATCCTTGGACGATTCAGTGTCTCTGTCATCCAGCATCGGGTAAAGAGGCATCTGAAAAGCGATGTTTACCTCTCCCCTGTCTTTTGCGTACATACATAATGCGGCCGTCAGTCCTCCGCCTGCGCTCTCTCCGCCAACCATAATTTTTTCGTCAGAAAAGCCAAGTTCCCCAGAATGTTTTTTTAGATACAGCAACGCTGCATAACAATCCTCCAGTGCCGCAGGAAACGGAGACTTCCCTGCCAGCCTGTATTCAGGCGTTATAACCACAGCACCATATTTTTTCACAAGAGCTTTTGCCCTGGACATATATATCATCTCCGCCATGCCGGTTACGTAGCCGCCGCCATGTATCCAGAGTATGCCCGGAGTTTTATCCGAGGAAGCTGCCACAGTGGGGCGAAGAATCAAAATTTTCATTTTCCCTTGCGTACTCTCAATAAACCTTTTTTCTACCGTATATCGCATTGCTTTTCACCTCGCATTTTCCATTCATAGAATAACACGTCCGATTTATCTAATAAATAATATTTTTCAACAATAATGCTTTATCTTTTTTTACGCTTCTGATATAATCACATGGAGAAATTTGTTTTTTCGGAGAATTTGATGAAAAGAATTGAATGGCTTGATATCGCAAAATACTTTTTTATTATGGTTGTCATCCTTGAGCATCTGGAGGCCGGAGCTGATGAACTTTCATGTCTCATCGTTCCATACACGCTTCCCGGCTTTCTTTTTGTATCCGGATACACACATAAATCAGGACAACCGTTTAAAAGTTTCTTCATAAAGAAGTTCAGGACGCTTTTCCTTCCCTGGCTTATTCTTACGTTTATTGATATAACACTTTCCCAACTGGTATCCTTCGGCGAGCACAGATATTTCTACGAGCTTGGCTGGAATCTTCTCCAGATCAGAGGTCTGCATGACCAGATGTGGTTTGTTGCCGCTCTTTTTACCTGCTATTTCCCCTTTTACTTTTTCATTGAATGGTATAAGAAAAAAAGCTCGGAGAACAATCACCGGACCGAGGCTTTTCTCGCTCTCGCGCTTTTGAGTCTTGGCGCTGCCGTGCTGTACAGCCTTACAATGAAACCTGAATGGTTCCCCTGGGGTACTATTTCTCTGCCCTGGCATGCAGACTATGCTCTCAGAGGTCTTTTCTTCATGTCCTGCGGCTACTTCTTCCACGAGAAGTACGAAAAGTATTATGAGCGTTTCAATCCTTATATTCGGGCAATAGTGTTTACACTGGTATATGCAGCTATTGTTTATGCTCCTTACTTTGTTACCATTCCAAACCTGATTTTCTCTGTCACCGCAAATCTTATTACTCCCCTTCTCGGAATGTTTGCAATATTTTCCATATCGAAAGTTCTTCCCGCAAATCCCTATATCATGTACGTTGGTCAAAACACACTTTTGTATTTCGCTTTCCACGGAAAAGTTTTTGGTCTGATCGAGGGTATTTTCAGGTCCTTCTTTGCACAACCCTATTATGCTATACTCTCCAACAAAATCACTTCCATTGTTTTTGCAATTATTTTTGCGGTTGTAGTCTCTCTTATTCTTATTATCCCCAGCTACATTGTCAATAGATGGTTCCCGTTTATTCTCGGCAAAAGAAAGCCCAAAGCTCCAAAAACCACATAAGAATTTTTGCTTTCATAATATCGTAAGAAAGTACTTGAATTGTGCTTTTTCTTGTGTTATACTCTATGAGCTGTGAATTCGTATAAAATCGAAAGGATTGAAATACATGTCTACTCTCACCATCATCTTTACTATTCTTCAGGTTCTCTCCGGTCTGGCCGTCATGGTCATCGTCCTCATGCAGAGCGGTAAGAGCGCAGGTCTCTCCGGCGCTATTTCCGGCGGCGCTGACACTTTCCTTGGCAAAGGCAAGGGCAAGTCTCTTGACGCAAAGCTGGCCAAGGCTACCAAGTGGTTCGCTCTGGTTTTCGTTCTGCTCACCCTCGTACTGAACCTCATATGATAATTTTGCCCTCGTTCTTACGAGGGCTTTTTTATATTATGCATAAAAGAACCGCAGCCTTTTAATAAGGCTGCGGTTTATTTTTATTCCCATGTTTTCCATATGTCCGGACAGTAGCCCACTGTTGCCTGCCTGCCATTTCTGACAACAGGCGTTTTAATCAGGTATGGAATTTCATAAAGCTTATCAAGCTTTGCCTCATTTGAAGCAAGATACTGAACAAGAGGATAATCCTCATCCTTGGTATCTATCATAGCATCCAAACCCACAGCATTTTTTACAGAGTTAAGCTCTCCCCTGCTCATGCCGAACTTTATTATATCCACAAACTGATATTTAATTCTGCGCTCCTTAAAATAACGCTCAGCCTTTTTTGTGTCAAAGCACTTGGCCTTTCCGAAAATCTGTATATTCATAGCTTTTATATCTCAGTAATAACAGGCAAAATCATTGGGCTGCGGCGCGTTGTCTTGTACAGATAACCGGAAATGTTGTTTTTCACCTTGGATTTTATTGCAGAATAGTCATAGATATGCTGCGACTGGCAGGCTTCAACAGACTCATAGGTCACACGCTTGAGCTCCTCAATAAGCTCCTCCGCTTCTTTCACATAAATAAAGCCGCGTGTCACAATCTCAGGCTCGGATATCAGGGAATGATCGTCTGAGGAAAATGGCATTACTACAACGACCATGCCATCCTGGGCCAGTTTATGCCGGTCGCGCATTACGACGCTTCCAACCTCACCAACACCGCTTCCGTCAACAAGGACTGCGCCGGACGGAACAGACTCCTCGCATTTAATGGCCTTCTTTGTAATCTCTATAACCTTACCGTTTTCTGCAATAACAACGTTCTTCGGCTGTACTCCCATTATTTTGGCAAGCTCTCCATGCTTAACAAGCATACGGTGCTCACCGTGAACTGGTATGAAAAACTTGGGTTTGACAAGCGCCAGCATCATTTTCTGTTCTTCCTGCGGTGCATGTCCGGACACATGGAGATCTGTATGCCTGTCGTAAATTACCTCTGCACCCTTATGGAAAAGCTCGTCAATAACGCGGCTGATCATTGTCTCATTCCCGGGAATTGCTGAAGCAGAAATTATTATACGGTCTCCGGAGTCTACCTTTATCTGTTTATGTTCAGAAAAGGCCATCCTGTACAGCGCGGACATGGTCTCACCCTGACTGCCGGTGGAAATAATGACGGCTTTCTCACGAGGAAGCTTGTTTATCTTGTCAATATCCACCATCACATCATCCGGGATATCCATGTATGATAGAACCGATGCCACATGCAGAACATTCTCCATGCTGCGTCCTGTGATAGCCACTTTACGCCCGTATTTATATGCCACATTGATTATCTGCTGCAGGCGGTGAACATTAGAGGCAAAGGTGGTAATAATTATGCGTTTGTCACAGCCTTTGAACAGCTTGTCAAAGCCTTCTCCAACCTTGCGTTCAGAGTCGGAATGTCCGGCCTTCTCCACATTGGTGGAGTCACTGAGCAGCGCGAGGACGCCTTCATTGCCTAGCTGGCCGAAACGGGCAAGGTCAATCATGCTTCCGGCTATCGGCGTAACGTCAAACTTGAAGTCGCCTGTGTGTATAACTGTGCCAAGGGGTGTTGTTATGGCCAGGGCAACAGCATCTGGAATACTGTGGTTGACGTTGATAAACTCAATTGTGAAAGCTCCGAGCCGGAATACAGACCCTGTTTTCTTTGTGAATATCTGCGTATTATAAAGAAGGTCGTGCTCTTCCAGCTTAAGCTCAACAAGAGCTGCTGTGAGAGGAGTTGTATAGATCGGTACATCCAGCTCCCTGAGAATATAAGGCACCGCACCAATATGGTCCTCATGGCCGTGCGTAAGGATTATACCACGTATTTTTTCCACATTGGACTTCAGATAGCTGATATCCGGCAAGACAATATCCACACCATACATGGTTTCATCGGGAAACCCCATGCCGCAGTCAACTACAATAATATCGCTGCCAAACTCAAAGGCAGTAATATTTTTTCCAATCTCCCCCAGACCTCCAAGGGGAATTATCTTCATTTTAGAAATCATTTTTTCTCCATTCCTATAAAATTGTACGCAAACCAAGGCAGTACATAAACTGCCCTGCCAATAAACATCATATCTTGTATTCCATATGTATGCTGAGAGTATAACCGTATAATGGCATTATTATCACATAATGCCAGAAATCCCACTATATTTCGGTGCGCCCCATTATTGCGCGGCTCAAAGTTGCATCATCCGCAAACTCAAGGTTTGAACCCACAGGTATACCGTAGGCAAGGCGGGTCACTTTGATATTAAATGGCTTCAAAAGCCTTGAAATATACATTGCAGTGGCTTCGCCCTCAGTGTCAGGATTTGTGGCCATGATAACTTCCTCAACATCCTCCTGAGAAATGCGAACCAGCAGTTCTTTGATTTTAATATCCTCGGGACCTATATGGCTCATAGGAGAGAGAGCTCCATGCAGTACATGGTACGTCCCGTTATATTCACGCCCTCTTTCAATGCTCAAAACATCTCTCGGTTCGGAAACAACGCAGATTATGCTCCTGTCCCGTCTGTCACTGGCGCATATCTGGCAGAGCTCACCCTCTGTAAGATTTTGACAGACCTTACAGCAATGAACAGAGGATTTTGCCTCAATTATTGCCTCTGCAAATGACTTGGCCTCGTCCTCGGACTGTGAGAGAAGGTAAAAGGCCAAACGCTGCGCGCTCTTTCTGCCTATACCGGGCAGGGCTGCGAATTTATCTATAAGATTTTCCAGAGATGCGGGAAAAAAGGACATGTCGAACTCCGATTATGCAAATAATTTTTATCTGATACTGTCTATTGCAGCTTTTCTGTCTTTTGCACCAAAAACATAACTTCCGGCAACAGCGACCGTACATCCGGCTTTTTTCAAAAGCTGGGCAGTCTCAGAATTGACCCCACCGTCAGCTTCAATTTCGCAATCAAGGCCAAGTTCCCTGATTTTTGCAGATATAAAGCTTATTTTTTCAAGCTGTTCTGTCATGAAACTCTGCCCGCCAAATCCCGGCTCAACAGTCATAATCAAAACAAGATCAAGCATTGGGAGAAACTCCAGAATTTCTTCGACGGAGCTTGCAGGCTTGATGGTAATTCCGGCCTTCTTCCCTTTCTGCTTTATAAGTTCTATGGCTTTGCGGATATTTTCACGGCTGTCAGCCTCATAATGAACGTTGACAAGGTCAGCTCCGGCGTCGCAAAAATTCTCAACATAGCGTACCGGTCTATCAATCATAAGATGAACATCAAGAAAAGCATCCGTTACTTTGCGAAGGGACTTGAGAACAGGGATACCAAAAGAAATATTTGGTACAAAATTGCCGTCCATCACATCAAAATGAATATAATCCGCCCCGGCATTCAAAACATCACTTACCTCTTCGCCCAAACGCGAAAAGTCAGCCGATAAGATAGACGGAGCAATTTTCATAATTCTCTTGGCCCCCATAAAATCAAAACTTTTCCTCTTATATTATACAACACAACCCAATTACTTTGCAATAGCCTTGACTGAAAGAATGTTTAGGGATAAAATAATGTATAAAAGAAATTTGCGGAGTGATGTGTTTTGTCCAGAAGAAATAAACGGAAATTTCATGCCGGGCCTGTCTATGGCTTTGCCCTTACATGGGCTGTGCTGGCTTTCATTTTCCCATTGTTTAAATTAAGCGGAATTCTTATAACGGTTTTACTCAGCTCGCTGACGGCATATGTTTTGGGCAAAAGGGCCGCAAAAAAGGATGCGGAAGAGGAAAAGGCAGCTCTTGACCTTGAAAAAAAGAAGGCCGAGGAAAAAGCCAAACAGCAAAAAAAGAGCTATGGCCCGGAAATTGATCCAATAATTGAGGAGAGCAACAGGGCTCTGAGCGAAATGGGCAGGCTGTATCAGTCCATCAAAGACCCGGAGATCCGGAAAAAAATAAATGATGTAATGCATATTACGGATAAAATGGCTCAGGACGCTGTAAACGACCCTTCTGACATTCCTCAGATAAAAAAATTTTTCAGTTATTTTCTTCCTACAACCATCAAGCTTCTCAACTCCTATGACAGAATGAGTGCACAGGGTATAAGCGGAGAAAACCTTGACAAAAGCATGAAAAACATCAACGAGATGCTTGACTCTGCCATTGAAGCATACAGAAAGCGCCTTGATGAACTGTTTGCAGATCAGGCTTTGGATATAGAAACTGATATAGATGTTATGAATACGATGCTTGCCCGCGAAGGTCTTTCCGGTGGAAGCGATTTTGAAACGAAATAAGAGAAAGGATTATATATCATGAGTGAAGAAAAAAGCTTTGTTCCCAGCCTTACTCTCGATCCTCAGCCTGCCGCTGCCGCTGTCGCTGTAGAAGAAGCTGTTGAGGAAAAAGTGGATGTTGCTGCTGTTCCCGCAGTTGAAGACATTAAGTTTGAAAAGCCGGATATAAGCATGCTCACAGAGGCAGAGCAGGCTGCCGTTATGGAGTTTTCTGAAAAAATTGATGTCAAGAACACTGAGCAGGTAATGAACTACGGCAGCAACGCCCAGAAAAATATTTCCGAGTTCTCCGATGCCGCCCTCAGCTCCATCCGCACAAAGGATCTGGGTCAGGTGGGTGATATGCTTGGTGATCTGGTAGTTGAGCTTCAGGGTCTGAATTTCAATTCTACCGAGAAGAAAGGTTTTCTTGGTATTTTCAAGAAGGCATCACAGGATATCGCTTCACTCAAAGCTCAGTTTGATAAAGCGGAGCTGAATGTGGATAAAATCGTGGAGATGCTTGAAAAGCATGAGCTTATCCTTTTAAAAGATATCAGCATGATGGATAAGATGTATGACAAAAATCAGGAGTACATGAAAGAGCTCACCATGTATATTCTGGCCGGTAAGCTGAAAATTGAGCAGCTGCGCAATGTGGAGCTTCCCAAGATGAAAGCTCATGCCGAAGCCACCGGACTTCCTGAAGATGCTCAGGCCACAAACGACTTTGCAAATCTCATTGGTCGTTTTGAAAAGAAGATCCACGATCTTGAACTGACCCGTCAGATATCTGTGCAGATGTCTCCGCAGATCAGAATGGTTCAGAATAACGACAGTCTCATGGCTGAGAAGATCCGCACCTCCATTGTCAATACAATTCCGCTCTGGAAAAACCAGATGGTGCTCGCCCTGTCCATGTATCACTCTGAGCAGGCAATGAAAGCCCAGAGAGATGTGACAAACACCACAAATGCACTTCTCATGCAGAATGCTCAGGCTCTGCATCAGGGCAGTGTCAGCGTTGCCAGAGAATCTGAGCGCGGTGTTGTTGACCTTGAGACCCTTAAAAAGACCAATGAAGAGCTTATTGCTACACTGGATGAGGTTCGCCAGATACAGGATGCAGGCAGAGCAGGACGCGCTCAGGCGGAGGCCGAGCTTAACCGCATTGAAGACGAGCTGAAGCGTAAGCTCCTTGAGATGAAAGGCTGAGAAAGCCACTGCATTATAATATGAAAATATTTAAAAAAAGATTTTTTGCCTTTATACTTGCATTTCTCATTATAGTCACATCAAGTCTTTTATCTGTCAATATCAGGCTCAATAAGGAATTTTCCGCTGTCAGTGAGGATTTTTATTCCGGTGTGCTTATTGATGGGAAACGCGATATCAGCATCCACAGCCAGCTTATTATCATCGGAAGGGCCGCCGAAGAAATTGCTGCAGTGGCAGAAAGAAACGGTCTGGATGTGGCTGAATTCATGGATAACGTTGATTATTTCAATCACGATATTCTCGTAATGGATGGCGATTTTTCATATCTTCATTACCTGTATGGAGAGCTTCTTGACGATATTATGGATGTTGGAACTTCTATCAACTCTACTACGCTTGACAGTAAAGATGAACAAATCGTCGTAAAAGCTCTTGAGAGTATAATTTCAGCCAAGGAAAACATTGAGAACTCAGCATATAACGAGAGGGTGCGTAAGTACATCAGTGCTCTCCATTTCCCCATGGACGTTCTCGCTGATATTACCGGTGCTTATCTGCCGGAATACTTTGCATAACAAAACTACATAAGAGAAGTAAGATAGGAGTCAGACATGTCTATTGAAAAAGGTCGCGCATATTTTCGCAGTTTAGGAATTGAAGATAAGGTTATGGAATTTGATGTTTCTTCAGCAACCGTAGAGCTTGCTGCGCAGGCTCTTGGGGTTGAAGGCGCAAGAATTGCAAAGACCCTTTCCTTCAAAACTCAGGATGAGGGCTGTATGCTTATACTGGCTGCAGGTGATGCGCGTATCGACAACCGTAAGTTCAAGGATAAGTTTCATCTGAAAGCCAAAATGCTCACTGCTGACGAGGTGCTGGAAATGGTTGGCCATCCCGTCGGCGGCGTATGTCCTTTTGGAATAAACGAGGGTATTCCCGTATATCTGGATGAAAGCCTCAAGCGTTTTGTGACGGTTTTCCCTGCTGTTGGCAGCGGAAACAGCGCCATAGAGCTCAACCTTGATGAGCTTTATGAGTATTCAAAAGCACTTGAATGGATAGATGTGTGCAAACTTCCTGAATAAAACAGCAGAACACCCGGTTCGTGTGAACCGGGTGTTCTTTATAATATAAATCAGAGAATGACCTTATTGTAGTTTTTCTTGCCTCTGCGGAGGATAAGACCGGAATTGAAATCTGCCATTTCATAGGCCTTGGCAATATCAGTTACTTTCTCATCGTTTACAGATACACCGCCCTGCTGCACGTTGCGGCGTGCATCAGACTTGGTAGTGCAAAGACCAGCCTTAACAAGCAAAGTCATAATGTCAATCTTGCCGTCTGTAAAGTCAGAATCATCAAGCTTGGTGGTGGGCATATTTTCGCTGTCACCGCTGCCGCCAAAGAGAGCCTTTGCGGATGCTTCGGCCTTCTTGGCCTCTTCCTCGCCGTGAACGAGAGCGGTCAACTCGTATGCCAGTATCTCCTTTGCACGGTTGAGCTGGCTGCCTTCCCAGCTGTCCATCTCATTTATCTGCTCCAGAGGCAGGAATGTGAGCATACGTATGCACTTGAGGACATCTGCATCCTCCACATTGCGCCAGTACTGATAAAACTCGTAGGGGCTGGTCTTGTTGGGATCAAGCCACACAGCGCCGGAAGCGGTCTTGCCCATCTTTTTGCCTTCGGAGTTGAGAAGCAAAGTAATGGTCATTGCATGGGCATCCTTACCCAGCTTTTTGCGGATAAGCTCGGTGCCGCCGAGCATATTGCTCCACTGGTCGTTTCCGCCAAACTGCATATTGCAGCCATAGTGCTGGAAAAGGTAGTAGAAGTCATAGCTTTGCATGATCATATAGTTGAACTCAAGGAAGCTGAGTCCTTTTTCCATACGCTGCTTATAGCACTCGGCACGAAGCATATTATTGACGGAGAAGCAGGCACCCACCTCACGCAGCAGCTCAACATAGTTAAGATCCAAAAGCCAGTCTGCGTTATTGACCATCTGAGCCTTGCCTTCACCAAACTCAATAAAGCGGGACATCTGCTTTTTGAAGCAGGCACAGTTATAGTCAATTGTTTCCTTGGTCATCATATTACGCATATCAGTACGGCCGGAAGGGTCACCTATGTGACCGGTACCGCCGCCGATAAGAGCGATAGGCTTATTGCCTGCCATCTGAAGACGCTTCATAAGGCAAAGCGCCATAAAATGTCCCACATGGAGAGAGTCGGCAGTGGGGTCAAAGCCAATATAGAACGTGGCTTTGCCGTTGTTTATCATCTCTCTGATCTCTTCTTCGTTGGTTACCTGGGCGATGAGACCGCGGGCAACAAGCTCCTCGTAAATACCCATTTTTTGTCTTCTCCTGACTATTATTTATTATCGTTGATTATCTGCTCTGCAAGCTCTGCACCATATTCGATTATCTCGGGGCAGCTGAACTGAGCAGCTTTAAGTTCCTCACATCTGACGCAGCCGTACTTCTCCCTGAACTTTCCGGTGCATTCCACTGCAAGTGCTGCGATTTTGTCCTTGGACTGCTGATCCTTGCAGTCATTGAAAGGATATACTGCACCGATTGCCATAACGGCACCGGTGAGAGCTCCGCAAATTTCACCGCAGCGCACACCGCCGCCAAACCCGCCGGAAACAGCCAGTGCTATATTGTCATCAATGCCGGTATATTCTCTGTTTGCACAGAAAACACTCTGTGCGCAATTGTGTCCGCTCTCGTGGAGCCGGGTGGCTTCCTGCTTTACGCTCATATTTATATCTCCTTTACAAATTTATTTTTATTTTGTCCGCCGCATCAAGCTGCTCTCTGGCGCTTGCCAGAGTAGTTTCCGTTATATGGTCACCACCATGGAGCCTTGCAAGCTCTCTGCTTCTTCCATCCAGTGAAAGTTTTGTAACATTCGTATAGGTACGTCCGCTTCTCTCTTCCTTGGCAATGAGATAGTGGTTGTCCGCCATGGCTGCGATCTGCGGGAGGTGCGTAACACACATTACCTGCTTACCTTTTGAAACTGAGTACAGCTTTTCTCCTACCCTCTGGGCCGCAATACCTGATACGCCGGTATCAATCTCATCGAATATCATGGTTGGAACCGGGTCATTTTCCGCAAAAACATTTTTCATTGCCAGCATAATACGGCTCAGTTCACCGCCGGACGCAATTTTACTTATTCTGCCCAGTTCTTCGCCCATATTGGCCGACATGATAAAACGAACCTTATCCGCACCAAAGGCATTAAATCCCAATTCATCTTCAATAGGTACAAATTCAACCGCAAAACGAACAGATGGCATATTCAAAGCCTGAAGCTCGCTGACAATGCGGTTTTGAAGCTCTGCGGCCTTCTCCCTGCGTTTTGCTCCAAGTGCAGCCGCTTCCCCCCTGCAAACAGCTATCTGCTCTTTGAGGGCTTTTTCAAGCTTTATAAGCCTGTCATCGGAGTATTCAATCTGGTCAAGCTTTTCCCTGCACTGCTCAAGATACAGAAGAAGTCCTTCCTCATCTTTGGCGTATTTTCTTTGAAGCTTGCTGAGAAGAGATATTCTTGTTTCAAGATTGTCATATTCTTCGGGAGAAAAATCAAGATTATCCCTGAAATCCCTGAGCGTTTCAGCCGCATCCGTCAATGAGAACACCGCTTCATTTATGGAAGTGAACGCATTTTCAAGCTCTGAAGCGATGCCTGAGGCTCTCTGTGCGTAATATGCGGCGTTCTGGGCAAGTGATATGGCGTTGTCCTCGCCCTCATAGAGTGCGGAGTAGGCCGCGTCCAGTGCCTCGGTGAGCTTTTCGGAGTTTCGGAGCAAATCTCTCCTTGCAGTGAGACTGTCATACTCCCCTATTTTCAGCTCCGCCCGCTCAAGTTCGGCTATCTGGTATCTCATACTGTCGCTGAGCCGTTCTTTTTCAATTTCGTCCATGCTAAGAGACTGGATCTCATCCCTTATGGAAAGATATTTCCTGTATTCTGCCGTATACCTGTCAAACTCTTCGTGGATGCGGGCAAAATTGTCCAGATACTCAAGATGTCTGTGCTCGTCCATAAGCTGGCGGCCATCGTTTTGTCCATGAATATCTATAAGCCTGCTTCCAAGGGATTTAAGCTGAGTTACGGACACCGGTGTTCCGCAGACTCGGCAGCTGCTTTTCCCATCCGAATTTACACGCCGCTGGACAATAAGCTCATCGTCATATTCTATCTCATTGTCATCCAGCCAGTCTTCAACACCGTCAACATCAAATACAGCTGTGACAACACCCTTTTCAGCTCCGTGTCTTACCAGATCCCTGCTGACACGCTCGCCAAGCACAGCACTGATTGAGTCTATTATAATAGATTTGCCGGCGCCTGTTTCACCGGTAAGAACATTTAAACCTGAAGAAAACTCAATGTCGGCCTTTTCAATAACGGCTATATTCTCAATGTGAAGTTCATTAAGCATATGGCGCACCTCTTTGATAGCTTTTAAAACAAAAGCTCCAGCTCGTGAAAAAGTTTCTTGGCATGATCCACATCACGCATTGCAAGAAACGCTGTGTCGTCTCCTGCGATGGTACCAACCAGTCCGTCAATTTCCATCTTGTCCAGAGCAGAACAGGATGCAGATGCAAGACCGGGCAAAGTTTTTACTACCACCAAATTCTGCGCAATATCGTATGACACCAGGCTCTCCTTGAAAATGTTACGAAGTCTTGGGCTGATGTCCTCATGCTCTGTTCTGGCGGGCGCGACATAGCGGTAATTGCCGTTTGGCCCCAGTTCCTTGACAAGCCGCATATCCTTTATATCGCGGGACAAAGTCGCCTGAGTGCTTTTTATTCCTCTGCCTGCAAGTGCCTCGAGAAGCTGGTTTTGAGTCTCAATATTCTGCTGTTCGATAATTTCCAAAATCACATTTTGTCTTCCGGGTTTCATGGTATGGCCTCCGTTTCAAGTAAGCTTCTCGTAAGCTATTTCATAAAAGCTTTTTCGTCCCATATCCACCATTCTGGTGCTTTGGCCCGAGCGTTTGATTTCCAATATATCGCCGTTCAGAAGGTCCTGCACCCAATTTCCATCTACGGACAGATATGCCTTCCTGCCGTGAAGCTTCTGGGTCTTAACGCTGATATGCCTTGACGGCGCCAGGACAAAGGAACGCGCACCCATTACATGGGCACATATCGGGCTGATTATAAAGTTTTCTGCGTCCGGCTCCACAATGGGGCCGCCGGCAGACATGGAATATCCGGTAGAGCCCGTTGGCGTTGCAACTATTATTCCATCTCCTGAAAACTCGGTAATAACATCACCCTCACAGCTGGCTGTAAGCTTGATACAATCGCCGTAGCCGTGGATTACAGCGTCATTAAGGGCAGAGTCGGTGTATATGGTTTGACCATCGCGTAAAAGCCTTACATCCAGCCGCATACGACAGCTGATTTCCACATCCTCGTTTTTTGCAGCTTTTACAATAAGCTCTAATTCTTCTGGTTCAATGGTGGCCATAAAGCCCTTGGTGCCAAGATTGACGCCAAGAATGGGTACCTCAAAATCATGTATGGTGCGTGCAACCGAAAGCATTGTCCCGTCCCCACCTATGACAATAACAAGACGGCAGTCGGAAATAACATCAATGAGCTTCTCTACTGGCATATCCACCGGAATTATATCAGGCTGATCCTCGGCAAAAACAGGACATACGGCCGTTCTGAAACCCTCATTATTTAAAAGCATTAAAGCTTTTTTTGTCAGCTCAAGGTCAATGTCCCTGAATGGATTAGGGCAGATCGCTATCATCAATTACACCTCACAGCACCGCATGTGACGCGGCTACAACACTGTCCACATCTATCTCAGCCGCGTCCTCAACACGGTTTACCAGGTGACAGATATATTCTATGTTCCCCTCCGGTCCCTTAATGGGCGAGAAGTCAAGCCCCTTGACCGTAAGACCTATCTCCGGTGCAAAGGAAAGAATTGAATTTATAACTTCCTTGTGCACTTCCAGGTCACGTACAACACCTTTTTTGCCCACCTGTTCCCTGCCGGCTTCAAACTGTGGCTTGATAAGACACACAATATCTGCCCCGGTTTTCAGCAAAGACTTGACAGCCGGAAGAACAAGCTTTATGGAGATAAAGGAAACATCCATTACCGCCATATCAAGCAATTCCGGTATCTGCTCCGTTGTCACGTATCTCAGGTTGGTTCGTTCCAGGTTGACGACTCGCTCATCATTTCTAAGCTTCCACGCCAACTGTCCGTAACCAACATCAACTGCGTATATTTTTTTTGCACCGTTTTGCAAAAGAACATCCGTGAAGCCACCTGTGGATGCACCGCAGTCAATACAGACCTTGTCCTTTGCCTCTATGGGGAAAACTTTCAAAGCCTTGTCCAGCTTAAAACCACCACGGCTTACAAAAGGCAGCGCATTACCGCGCAGCTCAATCTCCACATCGGGCATTACGCTCATCCCCGGCTTATCTGCCCTTTGTCCGTTGACAAAGACATTGCCAGCCATTATGGTGGTTTTTGCCCGTTCACGACTCTCGGTCAGGCCAAGATCAAACACAAGCTGATCCAATCTGATTTTCTTCATTCAATCTCCAGAATTATTTACAACAAATCTTCTCAACAGCAGCCGATATCCCGGCGGCGTCCAGGCAAAAGTCTCTCATGAGCTCAGAAACTGTGCCGTGAGGCGCAATACCTTCGCCAAGGTTGATAAGCTCAGCTGCTTTCAACTCAATCCCCTTTTGGGCACAGAGAGACAGAATCTCCCCGCCTACGCAGGAGCAGCTGCAAACCTCTTCTGCCATGAGAAACCTTCCGGTTTTCCCGATAGATGAAAGCGTAAGATTGAAATCGTTGGGTTTCACCGCTGCAATTTTAACTACCTCGGCACTGATACCGCGCGCTTCCAGTTCTTCAGCCGCTGCCAGAACCTGATTAATCATGGTACCGTAGGCTGCAAGAGTAATGTTCCGGCCTTCTTTGAGAATATATTCATTCTCCAGATGTGACATCTTATATGTACCCTGAGTTCCTCTTGGGTATCTTATGGCCACGGGTCCGTTTATTTCAAAAAATGCCTGCTCCATCATATCATGCAGTTCATCAAAGCTTGCAGGGCAAAGGACGGTCATACCCGGGACACTGCATAGATAAGAAATATCAAATACACCATGATGGGTTTCGCCATCATTACCCACCAGTCCGGCCCTGTCAACACCAAAGACCACATGGAGATTTTGCAGCGAAACATCGTGGATAAGCATATCATAAGCTCTCTGCAAAAAGCTGGAGTACACGGCAAACACCGGAAGCATACCCTGTTTGGCCATACCAGCTGCCATTGCGGTTGCGTGTTGCTCGGCAATACCAATGTCGAAAAAGCGCTTGGGAAACTTTTCATGGAAGCAGTTTAGTCCTGTACCATCACACATGGCGGCAGTAATTGCTGCAATTCGCTCGTCTCTTTCAGCAAACTCACACAAATACTGTCCAAACTTATCAGAAAAGCTCTCACCGGAGGCTTTAAGCTCACCGGTTGCCGGGTCAAAGGGTCCAACGCCGTGGTACTTGTCGGGATGCTCCATTGCATATTTGCAGCCCTTGCCCTTCTGGGTCACAACATGCACTATGACCGGCTCCCCAAGGTCTTTTGCAAGTTTCAAAGCAGATTCAAGGGCGGACACATTGTGTCCGTCCACCGGGCCTATATATTCAAAGCCCATCTCAATAAAGGTATTCCCATATAAAAGCCAGGACTTAAGCCACTCCTTTATCTTGTGGTTAAAGTCATAAAGCCGCGGCATTTTCTTGAAAACAGCTCTGTATATACGCTTGAATGTAATATATCCTACCCTGTATCTGAGAGAATTAAGATGATGGGACATGCCACCCACATTGGGGCTTATGGACATATTGTTGTCATTGAGAATTATGACCATGGGTTCACCATGGGAAGAGGCGTCTTCAAGGCCCTCGTAAGCAAGTCCACCCGTCATGGCCCCGTCGCCGATTATCGCAACCACGTCATAGTCCTCACCCATCAGGGTGCGGGCCCTTGCCATACCGCTGGCAACAGACACAGAGGTAGATGAATGTCCTGCTATAAAAGCATCGTCAAGCTTCTCATAGGGCTTGGGAAAGCCGGAAAGCCCACCATACTGCCTTAGTGTGGAAAATTCATCTCTGCGTCCGGTAATAATCTTATGGGTATAACACTGGTGTCCTACATCAAAGACTATCCGGTCGCGCTCACTGTCATAAACACGGTGCAGAGCAACCGTAAGCTCGACCGTTCCCAGATTGGAAGCAAGGTGACCGCCGGTTTTTGAAAGATTATCAATTAAAAAGCTCCGTATTTCTTCGCAAAGCGGGTAAAGCTCGGTATAATCCAGCTTTTTTATATCCTGCGAAGAATTAATTCTCTCTAATATGCTCAAATATTATCCCCTCTGTCTTAAACCGGAAAACCGGCCTGTCAATTCTTGCGCACGGCAAGGGAATGGGCAAGCTCGCTGAGAAAGTCTGTATCTGTGAAGGCCTCATTTATGACACCGGCGGCAAACTCCGTAAGCTTTTCAACCGTACTGCGGCAGCCGTCTTCACCGATAAGAGCCATATATGTATTTTTATTCTCCTGAGCATCTGAGCCAACAGGCTTACCAAGCTCCGCATCGGTACTCAGGACATCCAGCATATCGTCCCTGATCTGGAAAGCAAGACCAACAGCTGCACCAAAATGACCTGCGGCATCAAGCTGGATTTCACTTCCACCCGCCGCCGCAACGCCCATCTGGCACGCCGCCACGAGAAGAGCGCCTGTCTTGCGGCTGTTGATGTCGGTAAGCTGCTGCTCGGTAAGTATTTTTCCTTCACCTACCATGTCCAGATACTGTCCACCACACATACCGTCAAGTCCCACGGCATCTGCAAGTATCTCTGCACACCGAGCCTTGCGCTCCGGTGCAAGTGCAGATCTCAATATGCTGCCAAAGGCTTCAGCCTGCAAAGTGTCTCCCGCCAGAACCGCGGTACACTCACCGTATACCACATGGTTTGTGGGTCTGCCTCGTCTGAGCTCGTCATTATCCATGCATGGAAGATCATCGTGGATAAGACTGTAGGTATGAAGCATCTCAACAGCACAGGCAACAGGAAGCGCCTCCCTGATGTCTCCTCCGGAGATGCGGCAAAATTCAAGCACAAGCATCGGGCGTATGCGCTTTCCTCCCGCAAGGAGGCTGTAATTCATTGCTTCGGCCAATCCCGCCTGTGGCAGCTTCTCCGCTCCGGCAAAGCATTTTTCCAGTTCATTTTCAATTAATTGTTTATATTCAATCTGAGTCATATCAATCCTCGTCCTCGAAGGGCAGTTCAACAGGGTTTCTGTCGGCTCCCTTTTTCAGCTTAACTACCTTCTGTTCTGCCTCATCCAGCATTGCTGTGCATGCAGAAATAAGCTTTGTTCCCTCTTCAAAGAGAGAAAGCGAGTCACTCAAAGGCATATCGCCCTTTTCAAGATGCCTGACTATCTCGTCGAGACGCTGGATAGACTGTTCAAAATTCAATTTCTTAGTAGCCATACTTGTCCTCACACTTTTTCTGTGCTCACATTATCTACTGTACACTCCGCTCCGCCATCGGAAAATCTGAGTGAAATTTTATCTCCTGCAATGAGTTCCCCGGCGCTTTTAATGCTTTTCCTGTCAGATGAACTCACAATAGCATAGCCACGGGACAGAACCTTCAAGGGGCTCAGCGCATCCAAAGCGGCAGCCAGCCTTATATGCTGTCCCTTTTTTTCACCAAGAATGTTTTCCTGCAGAGAAACAAGCCGATCCCTTGTGTGGTCAAGGGAAATACGGCGGTTATCGAGAGATGCGGAAGGGTCTGTAATTACTCTGGCAGACGATATAGCCTCGAGCTTCTCACGTCGTGTCAAGATACTCTTATTCACTGACTGAAGTGTCCGTGCAGAGTATGAAGACAAAATATCGTAAAACTCATTCATATCCGGAACCGCAATCTCTGCTGCATTTGATGGTGTTGATGCCCTGCAGTCAGCCACATAGTCGCATATAGTCACATCCGGTTCATGACCTACTGCGGATATAACCGGAATTTCTGAGGCAAAAACTGCCCTGGCCACGCGCTCATCATTAAATGCCCACAGATCTTCAATTGAGCCGCCACCTCTGCCTGTGATAATAAGATCTGCCACCTTAAACTCGTTGGCATACTTAATTGCACCAACAATTTCCGGCGGCGCCTCAACACCCTGAACACGCACCGGTAAAAGCAACACTTTTGTCAGCGGCCAGCGGTGATTAAGAATACGGATCATATCGTGCACTGCCGCTCCGGCAGAGGAAGTAATAATTGCAATCTTCTCAGGAAAGCGCGGCAGCGGCTTTTTGTATTTGGTGTCAAAGAGGCCCTCCTCGGAAAGCTTCTTTTTAAGCTGCTCAAAAGCAAGCTGCAAATCTCCTGCGCCCTCGGGTATAATACCAGTACAATAAAGCTGATAGGCACCGTCTCGCGGATATACGGAGACGCGCCCGAAGGCCGTAACCCCCATTCCGCTTTCAGGACGGAAACGGAGCTTGGACGCACTGCTTTTGAACATGACGCATCTGATACTGCTCTCCGCATCCTTCAAAGTAAAATAATGATGCCCGGAAGGATAGACCTTGTAATTTGAAAGCTCACCCCTGACACACACATCTGCAAGTACAGGATCAAGGTCAAAAATATCCTTTATTCTGTTGTTAAGCTCTGTAACAGTAAATGTGCGTGCATCCATCAGTTATTCTCCGGCGCTTTCAGTATTTCCGGGAAATTCGCCCCTCATAAAGCCGCCGAGAACACCATTGATAAAGGAAACAGTGTCCGGTTCATCATAGCCTTTGGCAAGCTCTACAGCTTCATTGATGGCAGCGGAGGCAGGAACATCATCCATATAAAGTATTTCACAGATAGCACATCTGAGAACAGCCAAAGCGGTACGGGAGATGCGCTCCACCTTCCAGCCCTTGGAATATCTCTCTATAAAACCGTCTATCTCACTTAAATTCTCTCTTACAAGTGTGGTGAGACGGCGTATATACTCCATCTGTTTTTTATCAGGGCGCTGGGAAAAAAGTTCATCTTCCTCTGCAAGGCTTTCATAATGCTCCTGAGAGAAGAAAGTATCAAGAAGCTCATCAAGCTCAGCGGCGTTGGAAGAAGCAGCAAAACCCAGCTGTATTGCGATCTCTCTGGCGGTTGATCTGGTCATAAGATATCCTCCGTGCTTACTTTTCAAAAGCCACGCCGGAAACGTGAACATTGGCTTCAATGTTATCAAGTCCGGTTGCGGCCTGAACCACATTGAAAACCTTTTCCTGAACATTCTTTGCAACTTCCATAATGTTGCAGCCATAAGTAACGTTTATTATGGTATCAACAATGACCTTGCCGTCCACAAAGCGGATCTTGATACCTTTTGCAGAGCTTTTAATGCCAATAAGTTCCACAAGCTCTGCGCCGGAGGTGTTGGAAAGTCCGGATACGCCATCAAGCTCAATAACCGCAGCTTTGACTATGCCGGAAATAACCTCTTCTGAAATATTGATGCTGCCATTTTTTTCAAGGCAACGTATATAATTTTCACCCATGGTAAAACCTCCAAAATTCATTCAGGGTATTTTACCACGATATAGATAAAAAATAAAGATTAAATATTCAAATTTTAATGCATATATAAAAGAGCCTGTCAGAAAACCATGCAGCAGAGTGAGAAAACCAAGTAACAGCAAAGCCTGAGAGGACAAGGCCCGCCCCGGATATAAAGCAAAGCCGCAGTAAAGTCTGTACAACAGAACTTTTCCGCGGTTTTAATAAAAAGTCGGTATTGCTTTTTACATGCTGAAATACTTCGGTATACGCAGATGCATACCGAAGTATTTCATGTCAGAATTCATTTTACAGAGATATTCTTTTATCCTTTAACTTCTATAATGCTCAGCTGTGAAGCCTCAAAAGTGGTTTCATTGCAGATTATATCCGTTATTCTTGCCACAGCTTCCTCACTAAGCCCTTCCTCCGGGGCTGGTACTGCAACAGTAATAGCCTCATTGCCAATATAAACTACACAGTCTGAAAACTCCTTGGCAATCAGAAGATTTTCTATCTGCGCCTCCTGCATGGAGCTGGTTGCCATGGCAGAGATCGCATTCATTGCACTGTCTATAGTTTCCTGTGACGCAGTTTCTGCCGCAGCGGCAGTTTGCAGCAGCTCCAGCGCTTCATCTCTGGATACCTGCCGTGTAAGCCTGGCTTCGGCAAAGTATTCCATACCGGACACGGGTGCACTTTCATCCAGTTCGGCGTTTGCGTTCATCATCGCTTCATCTTCAGCTGTTACCATTTCTGCGTCCGGATTGCCCCAGCGGTTATTGTAGGACCAGTTGAGCGCTACAGCCGCGCATACGAACATCAGCACCGCCACCATCGTGATATTTCTTTTCCTGCTTTTCATACTTTGCAAAAGCCCTCCCTTAAACATTATTTTTCCATTTTCAATATCGTTATCTTATCTGAGCTAAATCCAGTATATGAGCTGACGGCGCGGATAATATCCAGACGTACTTTTGCATTTGATGCTCCGTCGCAGCTTACTACTACCCCATTTTCAGATATAAGCACCAAGGCTCTGCCAACACCCTGAGTGGAGGAAAGAATATCCTGAAAGCAAAGCTGTTCATCCGATGCAGGACTTTTCGCCTCTGTTCCTGTCGGAAAAAGCAATAATGCCCCGGCAACAGTCAGCATTATTATGGGATATTTATATTTTTCAAGGATATCTTTCAGTTTGGACGCTGCCATATGATTTTTTCCTCACCTATTCCCAGTTCCCGGACCATAATCCTCGAAAAATCCGTTATTTTTCCAGCCTTTTCGTGCGACATAAGTGTAAGTTCGCATGGTATCCAAAATCCCTGGGAGCTCCATTCCAATCCGATATGTACATCTATAAGCTCCAAGCCATTTTCTTTTGCTTTGTCCATAATATATGTTCTGTATTCGTCCTCTATTACAAGTCTGTTCAGTCTTTGTTTGTTGTTTTCGGCATCAAGGTTCATCTGTTCCTCCAGTTCCCTGTATCTGGCCAGAGAGTTTGCATATAACTCAAAGTCAAACTCGCTCAGTGGATTTATAATGAGAAGCATCAGCACCACGCTGCAGCATATTCTCATTATGCTTTTTACCGCACCCGCCGGCGCGAGATTACAGGCAACAGAACATATTATTGACACAAGGCAAATTTCCCGTATCATCTGCCCCATCAGCCTGTCACCGCCTTTATTACGGACATGATGGAAATAAACAGCATAATGCTTATGCTGCCTAAAAGTCCAAGGAGAAAACTCAACGCTGTACCGATATCATTTATAAATCCACCCAGCCTTATCCCCGGAACCATATCACAGGCGGCGGCTGCCAGCTTGAAAAGCAGCATTTTGACCGATAGCATTGCAAAAGGTCCCACGCACAGAGCGCAGACTGCCACAAGGCTCATTGCTCCAGCAGAGCTTTTTATCATGTTTGCAGCCGAAAGCACGGTGGATGCCGCGTCAGATATCATTCCTCCCACGACCGGAAGCACATTGGATATTACGGTTCTTGCCATCTTGACTGCAAGCGCATCTGCGCTGGCACTGATTGCACCAGTGATGGAAATGTAGGCGCTGAAGGAAATTGTCAGTACAGTCATGGAAATCCCCATGAGCCATTTCACAAAGCGTTGTATGCTTTTGATGAGCGATTCATCAAAAAGTCCCTTGCACAAGGCTAAAGCGAGAAAGCTGTATATAAGCGGCACTATAATATTTCTTGCCGTTTCCATTATCAATTCAAGACCAACCGATACAGCCGCAAATCTGGCAGAGGCGCTCACCACGGCACCTCCGGCCGCCGCAGCCGTGAAAATAGCCGGCATTGCAACTTTGGAGTAAGCGCTGACCTGTGTCAGAGCTTCAACCGTTTCATTGACTATCCCGTCAAGATTTCCCAAAAACATTGCGGCCACGGCACATATCCCCGCAATATTTATATACTCGGCAATTTTTTTGTCCGGACAAAATGCAACACAAAATGAGCAAATAAGATTTATGACCACAAGACTCAAAAAACTTTCAATATTGGCCTTTATCTCATTTTCCAGCCTTTCAACAAAGCTGTTCCAAAGCCTTTTAAGCGCGCCATCCACATCATATTTTCCGTTTTCCTCAATTTTCCCGCTTATTTCTCCGGCATCTTCAGGCAGGTACTCATATAAATCATCCACTCCGAGTATTTCCGCCGTTTCGTCAACCGTATTTTCGGCATAACAGGGCATAACAAAAAAATTCAGACACAACAGAGTTATGAGCAGTATTTTCATACCATTGTCCCCACAAGATTTATCATGTTGATTATAAGCGGCAGTACCACCGTCGCGGCACATACACACCCGGCAAATTCCACCGCAGACGCCAGAGCTGCCTGTCCCGCATCTTTGCAAAGGTCTGAACTCAGCTTTGCAATGATTGAAACTGCCAGGCATTTGAGAATTGAAATCAGATATATGTCAGAAATCTCTGCAAGCCTGTTTGCAGTCCTTATCAGTTCTTTCAATTCTCCTATAAAATTTACCGCTGTTATCATGATAACAGCTATTGTGCAAAGACTTAAAAGTCCGGACAGCTCAGGATTGAATTTTTTTAAAAGTAATGCGATAAATGATGCAGTAAGCGCAGCAGCCGCTGCTTTCAATATAAGCTCCATCACAGGCTGAACAGTGTTTTGATAAGTTCAAAAAGCTCACTTATCTTCCTGACTACCATCATAAGTACGACGACCAATGCGGTTATTGTCGTCATCAGCGCCTGCTCGTCCCTGCCTGAGCGTTGGAGCAAAATATTCAGTACCGCAACAAGAATACCTATTGCCGCTATTTTGAAAATGAGATCTACATCCATCCATATACTCCAAGATTTCGCCTGTGCTCTAAATAAAAACTATGATCAGCGCCGCTGCCGCTGCTGCGGATAGTCCAATATAGAGCTTGTGAATTTTCGGATAAGCGTTTTTTTCTTCCCGGACCGTCTCAGACAAAAGCTCTTCACAATTTTCTATCAGTTTTATCTGCATCTGCGTAGAAGAAAATCCAAGTCCGGCACCCAAGCTGATAATTTCATGTTTTTCATCTGTGGATAATTGGGGAAAAAAAGCAATTATATTTTCTTTCCATATATCGTAAAAACATTTCTCACCGAGCAAATTCATGTCCTCAGCGAGCTTTAAAAATATATTTTTTCCATTCGGATTTTTTTCAGCTATATTCAGAAACATATCCTGCATTGGCGCAGGCATTGATGATAGTTCCTGTTTTATGCGCTGAAGGAAATCCAGAACCTCCTGTACCGTCATGATTCGATCCCTGTAAGCTCTGAGTTTTATTGCCGCAAATAATATGAACGAGCTTGCAGCAAAAATTAATCCCACAAATTTCATGGCACTATCCTCTGGTAGAAGTATTCCCGCCGATGGTCTGTCCTGCGTATGCTTATAAGGTTTTTGAATATGTTCTCGTCCAGAAGTTTTCTGTAGGACGGGCGCTGACGGAGACTGCTCAGTTCCTGACCATGGGCGGTTGCCAGTATTTCCACCCCACAGCCTGCAAGCTCATATATGGCAGCAAAATCTTCTTTTTTGCTTATTTCATCAAAGGCGATTATTTCCGGATTCATTCCTCTCAAAAGCATCATTGCACCCTCACTTTTTTTCACGCCTGTCAATATGTCAGTGTGCTCACCCATATCAAAATAGTTGATACCTCGATCCATGCAGGCAAGTTCATTGCGTTCGTCCAGCACAGATATCCTTAAACCTTTTTGGGACAACTGCCTCACAAGCTCTCTTAAAAGGCTTGTCTTTCCATAGCCGGGCGGGGATACAATCAAGGTACTTTCAAATTTTCCATAGCCAATTTGATCCAATATATCTGAAATACTCCCCTGAAATCTGTGTGGTATTCTGATGTTCAGCGATGAAATATTTTGAAACGAAACCAGCCTTCCCTCTTCATATATTGCGCTTGCACATATTCCTATCCTAAGCCCCTTATAGCTGATATATCCGTCACGCAGCTCGTTGAGATGTGCCTGCACAGAAGCTCCGCTGGCTTTCTCCATAAGCAGTTTAATCTCATGGGGAAGCATCTTCGTTTCTCTCACAGTTTTCTCTCTTCCCATAATCAAAACGGTCGGCTTCATTCCAACCCTGAGTCTGATTTCCTCAATTAATTCAGCCTTGAGTCCTTCAATATTCTCTTTTATATCCGGCGGAAGTAAAGACATTGCCGTTTTAAGTTTGTCCATCTCAGTCCTTCCTGTCACACTGTATGTGGGGGACGCAGAAATATTCTTGAAATGATACACTCAATGTGTTATACTGCACTTTGTTCAATATAAAAAATGGAGGCCTTATAAATGCAGATTATGTGGTTTGGAGCCATTTTTCTGGGTGGTTGGTTTTGGTTCTACCTTTTTGCGAGACAGTTCCTTTTTGATTTTACCGTTGCCTATCCTCTTATTAAGAAAATGAGAAACACCGGCGAAGATCTGATTCTTTCTGCCGCCAATAAGTACACCACCGTTTCCGTTGTTGTATGCTCTGTATTCATGGCTATCGTTGCTTTCCTCGTTATCCGTTTTATGAAAACATACCTTATAATAGGTTTCTTTGTGGGAGCTCTTGTCGGTCTTGTCACTCATCTTGGCAAGTTAACCCCGAAAGACAGGGCTATGTTTGACAGCTTCTGTGCCGCCTACTACCGTTTTGTTCCTGACGATGAACTCAGAACCGCCATGTACAACAAAAAGCCCAGCCAGATGAAGCTTCGCTTACATGATATGGAACTGTCCACTTCCTTTATACCTGATTTCAACAAATAACAAAAAAAGACCTTTTCCGCACTGAATGCGAAAAAGGTCTTTTTTTTCATTTTATGATCAGCCCTTTGCAAGATCGCAAAGGAGATAATTTACACCCATGTTATACGAAGTACGGTCAAGCTCAGTCTCATGCACCGTAAGATTTGCCGCAATCTTTTCAAGCGTATCCATATCGAGGGTGCCGCAAACGCAAATCAGATACTCCGACTCAGGCTCAAAAAGGAAAATGTAGTTTCTATACACGCTTTTTTTCACATTTTCCCATTCTTCCTCAGTGAAATTATCCTTGTTATATACATCAGTACAGTCTATGGCAGCCTTTACTGCTTCATAGCCATTAATGCTGTCTTCCTCTACATTCAAGGCTTTGCCGCCGTAGGCACCGATAATAATGTCCCTCCCATGGAGAATGAAATTATCGAATATTTCAATTTTGTAGGGATATGTATGCTCGGTATGCAGAGACATGTTCGTAAACCACTGATTTTGTGCTTCATCCATTGAAACACCGCTACTTTTGATAAGCTCATTCACATCAGCAGCATATATGTCAGATTCTTCAATATATTCTGCCTCTCCCTGGAGATCGTGATAAAAGCTGGTATTAAAGGCTGATGCAGTCTCCTGCTCCTCAGCCGGGATCTCGGGCAGCCACCCTGCGCTGAAGACGTGTTGTTTTCCGCTGTCCTCTACATCGAACTCAATATACATGGCAATGTCATTGAAAACGACTTCCTGTACCTGCTTTTCAAATTCCCAGGCATAGACCATATCGTCATCACTCCCGGGAAACTTCCACTGCATTTTTCCCTCCGCAAATGATGCGACGTTCAAAGAGAAAAGGACAGAAAGAGCCAAAGCAAAGGCAAGCAAGCTTCTGTATTTTTTAGAAAGACAATATTTCATCATATTTCTCCTTTTTGTGATATCATATAAGACCGTAAAACAAGCGTGTTTGTTCCCATTATACAGCATTTACATATTGACTTGAAATACCCAAGAGTGTAAAATTTTTTCATATACATCGGTAATATATTTATGGAGGTTATATCATGCCCAGCTTTTCTGATTTCAGATTTACATCCAGCACCGGTCTGAACAGCATTTATGCAAAAAAATGCACGCCTGACACGGCTCCCAGAGCGGTTGTACAGATAGCCCACGGAATTGTGGAATGTATTGACAGATATGATGATTTTATGATGTTTCTTGCAGAAAACGGGTTTGTTGTCGTTGGTAACGACCACCTTGGTCATGGCAAGAGCATACAGAAGGACGAGGAAAAGGGGTTCTTTGCCGCAAAAAACGGCTGGAGCTATGTAGTCGAGGATATGCTGAGACTCCACGAGCGCACAAAAAAAGAGTACCCCAATATACCTTACATCATGTTTGGTCACAGTATGGGCAGCTTTCTCACCCGTACATATATGATCAACTATCCGGATAAATTTGATATGGCAATTCTCAGCGGCACGGGCCACCAGGGGGCTTTGCTCGTAAATGCAGGCCATGCTGCGGCTAATCTTCTGTGCAAGACCAAAGGTGTAAAGAGCGATGGCAAGATGCTCAACGATATTGCTTTTGGTTCGTATCTTGAAAAAATCGAAAATCCACGCACAACTCACGACTGGCTCAGCCGCGATGCGGCAATGGTGGATAAATACCTTGCAGACCCGGTATGCGGCTTTATATGCACCACGTCCGTCTATCGTGATATGATGGGCGGTATAAAGTATATCACAGCCAAGAAAAATATCAAAAAGATGGACAAAACAAAGCCTGTTTACTTCATGTCCGGCGATCAGGACCCCGTGGGTGAATACGGCAAAGGTGTTGAACGAGCTTACAAGGCCTTCTGCGATGCTGGTATGCAGGATGTGATGATACGGCTCTACCCGGGCGGACGCCACGAAATGCTCAACGAAACAAATCGCCTTGATGTATACAGAGATATTCTCAATTGGATTAACTCAAAATTATAAAAAATCGCCGCTCTCATTGAGAGCGGCGATAAATTTTTTGATTACTCTTCGACAGTCTCGTCTGCCTCGGGAGCAAAGCCGGTGGCTTCGCCGGACTCGGAAACTTCGTAAACCAGAGCGTCCTCACCGGACTCCTCTTCCTCTTCCTCAACAACTGCGGGAGCTGCGGGCTCTGAGAGTGCGCGGATGGACAGGGAGATCTTCTGCTTGTCGTTGTCGATAGCGGAGATCTTTGCATCAACCACATCACCGACGGTGAGCACGTCTTCGGGCTTGCCGATGCGGCGGTTTGCGATCTGAGAAATGTGAATCAGACCGTCAACACCGTCAACAACCTCAGCAAATGCGCCGAAGGGCATGAGCTTGACTATCTTGACCTGAGCGACATCGCCAACGGAGTACTTGTTGGTGAAGATGGTCCAGGGGTTGCCCTGAGGATCCTTGTAGCCCAGAGAGATCTTGCGCTTTTCTTTGTCGAAGTTGATGACATAGACTTCAAGCTCGTCACCGACAGCAACGACCTCGGAGGGATGATGGGTGCGGCCCCAGCTGAGCTCGGACACGTGAACCATACCGTCAATACCGCCGATGTCTACGAATGCGCCGTAGCTGGTCAGGGACTTGACAACGCCCTTATACTTCTTGCCGATCTCGATCTCGTTCCAGATGGCCTCGGTGCGCTCACGGCGCTCAGCCTGTGCAACGCGGCGGATGGAACCAACAACACGCTTGCGGGCCTTGTTGACCTCGGTAATTCTCAGGCGGACAGTCTTCTTGAGAAGCTGAGAGAGCTCTGCATCTCTGGGCAGATCGGTCTGAGAAGCGGGAACAAATACGCGGACGCCCTTGACATTGACGACAACGCCGCCCTTGTTCTCTTCGGTGACAACACCTTCCATAACGGTGCCGTCTTCAACAGCAGCTTCAACATCGGTCCAGATCTTGGCAGCGTCCAGACGCTTCTTGGAAAGCTGTGCAGTACCTTCAACGTCGTTTACTCTGACAACGACAGCTTCAACAGTGTCGCCGACCTTGACTGCATCTTCAACCTTGATGCCGTCATCGGTAAACTCGGAAGTGGGGATAAAGCCGGAGTACTTGGTGCCAAGGTCAACACTGATCTCAGTGCCGGTGATAGCAACAACAAGGCCGCTTACCTTATCTCCGTTATATATAGTCTTGAGAGTCTCTTCCAGCATTTCGTCGAAAGAAAGTTCCTTCTCAATAACGGGTTCTTCAACTTTGGTTTCTTCAACTTTGATTTCGTCACACATTTTGTTTCTTACCTCCTTAATTATCCACGAAGGTGTGGAAGCCCCGGCCGTGAGCCCGACATTGTCCGCAGTTTTAAGCCTGTCCATATCCAGTTCATCAAGTCTTTCAATGAACTGAACATTGTCACAGTTTTCAGAGCAAATCTGCGCCAGATGGACACTGTTTGCACTGTGCCTGCCACCGATGACAACCATCGCGTCACAGCGGGAGGAAAGGCGCGCAGCCTCTTCCTGCCTCGTGAATGTCGCAAGACATATTGTATCAGAAACTTTTGCATTTGTACATCTTTTTTTTACGAGCTCACAACATTCGGTAAAATTACTGCGAGTCTGCGTGGTTTGGACAACTACTGTTATGGGTTTTGTCCAGTAGCTCTCGTTTTCGTCCAACCACTGCTCAAGTTCTGATGCTTTTTCAAATACCGCGTGCTCTCCACACCAGCCGCATATTGCTTCCACCTCAGGGTGTTTGCGCATGCCTATGATGATTACAAAGCGGCCTTCTTCAGACGCCCTGCTGACTATTGTATGTATGGCTTTCACCTTGGGACATGTAGCGTCGGTTACGACAGCTCCGCCCTTGGAAAGCTGCTCATATACCTGTCTGGATACTCCATGGGCGCGTATTATCACGTTCTCGCCGGGCTGTACCTCTGTGGGCTTGGATATGACATGAAGGCCCTGCGCTTTCAGCTTATTGACAACATCTTCATTATGTATCAGCTGTCCAAGGCTGGCACATTCTCCATGTTCCTCAAGAAGTTTTTCCGCCAGTTCAACAGAGCGGCTGACGCCAAAGCAAAAGCCCGCGCTTTCAGCGAGTATAAGTTCTTTCATAGTCAATTCTCCGGGTCAATGGCAAGTTTATCAGTGATAAGCCGACATAGAACATCAAAGGTTTCGTCAAAGTCTGTCTCGCTGCAATCCACAAGATACGCATCCTCAGCCTGCGCCAGGGGTGCCGCGTCCCTGCTGCTGTCCTGCTGGTCTCTGTACTGAATATCTGCAAGAACTTCCTCAAAGCTTATATCAATGCCCTTGCTCTGGTGCTCCAGAAGTCTTCGTCTGGCTCTGGCCTCGGCACTGGCAGTAAGGAAAATTTTAAGCTCTGCGTCGGGCAAAACAACTGTGCCGATATCGCGTCCGTCCATCACCACATTATTCTCACGGGCCATTTTTCTCTGCATATCCAAAAGATAGGCCCTGACCTTTCCGTGGGCGGAAACATCGGAGGCGCAGATGGAGATTTCCGGCATACGGATATCCTTTGATACGTCCTCGCCGTTCAGATACATGCACTGAACACCGTTTTCATCATAAGCCATGCGTATATCGAGCTCCGGCAGCAGAGCAAAGATTGCATTCTCGTCCTTTCTGTCAATCCCACGGCGGTACGCTGCAAGTCCGACAGTCCTGTAGATAGCACCGGTATCCACGTAGATAAAACCAAATTTTTTTGCAATTGCACGAGCCTGGCTGCTCTTGCCTGCACCACTGGGGCCGTCGATAGCAATAGAATAAAATCCGTTCATGTTTACCTTCCTTTACACACTGTTACCGGCAACATAGCCTGTTGACCAGGCTATCTGCAAGTTAAATCCGCCTGTATATCCGTCAAGATCAAGGACTTCCCCTGCAAAGTACAAGCCCTCTACCAATTTTGATTCCATAGTTCTCGGGTTTACTTCCTTAGTATTCACGCCTCCGGAGGTAACGATAGCCTCCGCAATTGGTCTTGTGCCGGAGACAGAGACAGGAAAAGCTTTGAAAAGCTCAACAAGTTTCAGTCTCTGCTCTCTTGTTATGCTGTGTACTTTCTGATCTTCAGGGATGCCGGAAAGCTTTACCAAAACCGGTATCATGGTATAGCCAGCAAGATCTGTCAAAGCATTTTTAAATTCCCGGTTTGAATATTTATCAAAATCCCTGAGTATTCTGGCATCCAGTTTTTTCTCATCCAGAGCGGGTTTCAGATCTATTGCCAGCCTGTACGCAGCTTTCCCGAATTTACGCATATGAGAGCTTGCAGACAAAACCAGAGGACCGGAGACACCAAAATGCGTAAAGAGCATCTCGCCCTGCTCTTTGAATATAAGCTTTTCGTCCTCATATACGGAAAGCGCAACATTTTTCAGCGAAAAACCCTGCATCTGAGCACAGTAGTCATCATCACTTTCCAGCGGAACAAGAGATGCTCTCGTTTGATTAACAGTGTGGCCCAATTCCCTTGCAAACCTGTACCCATCTCCATCCGAGCCTGTCAATGGGTAGGAAAGTCCCCCTGTACAGATCGCAGCAGCTCTGCAGTTTATCTTGCCCTGTCCGGTCTTAACCGCGCATACCGCGCCGTTTTCAGTCAGTATCTTCTCGGCTTTTGTATGTAGAATTTTAACACCGTTTCTATCGCAAAGCCTGGTCAATATTCCTGCCACATCGTTTGCGTTGTCCGACTGTGGAAAAACTCTGTTTCCGCGCTCTGTTTTCAGAGGCAGCCCTGCATTTTCAAAAAAAGCAATGGTATCGGCTGGAGAGAGTCTGTTAAGGGCACTGTACAAAAATCTTCCGTCTCCCGGGATGTTTGCCATAAACTGCTTTATATCACAATTATTTGTAACATTGCAGCGACCCTTGCCTGTAATTCTCAGCTTTCTTCCCAACTGACGATTGGGTTCAAGCAATACGGTATCCACACCGCGGCTTGCCGCCTGAATGGCGCACATCATTCCGGCCGCGCCGCCTCCTATAACAACAAGTTCACAAGTTATGCTGCTCATATATACTCCAGTGCTCAGGATTTATTTAGCATATCCAACTCGCTTGGCTCCAGATATCGCCACTTGCCCAAAGGCAAGTCACCCAAATCCAGCGGGCCCTCGCTTATTCTTACAAGCTTCGTCACCTTCAGGCCGCACTGACTGCACATTTTGCGCACCTGTCTGTTGCGGCCTTCGGATATTGTTATACTCAAAACTGCGCCGCCCGGGAAAACGCCCTCAATATCCACAAAATCGGCACAAACAATATATTCATCAATCTCCATGGGAGCTCTCAGGTATTCAACAGCCAAGCCCACATCCTGCCCCTGTACCCATGTGCGGTATGTCTTCCTGATTTCGTAGGACGGATGCATGAGTCGGTTTGCAAAATCACCGTCATTTGTCATAAGCAAAAGGCCTTCTGAATACATATCCAGACGTCCCACCGGATAGAGGCGCACATTGGGTATACTTACAAGCTCAGTAACATTTCTGCGGCCCTTCTCATCATTAAGCGTACACACATAGCCTTTGGGCTTATTAAGCATTATGTACATTTTTTCGTTGGCAGACGGCAGAGCTCTGCCATCCACCATGATAACGTCGGTAGCCGCGTCAGCCTTGTCACCCAATGAAGCGATTGAACCATTAACGGTAACACGTCCGGCCAGAATACATTCCTCTGCTGCTCGTCTGGACATAAGCCCGGCGGAGGATATGAGTTTTTGCAGTCTTTCTGCCATAAAATTGCTCCATAATATTATATCAGGAAATATTTTCGCTGTATATGAGATAATACTCCCCTGCTCTGTTTCCGTCAACAAAAATCGAAACAAGGCCGCCTTTTCTACCTTTTTCTACCGGCAAAAAAGTAAACCAGGGCAGCTCCGCCTCCAGTTTAAGGACTGCATCGTCGCTGATAAATACTTCTTTTTCACACTCAGGTACCAGATGCGCCAAATCCCCGCCGCCGGAGACAACGTCTGTTGTAAATGAGACGTTCTCCGTCACCGACCGGACACTGTAGTTTTTATATACCCAGTCATAAAGAGACATATGGTCATTCCAGTCGTCCGGAGCAGAGAGTGTCACACAAATCAAGCTCGCCCCTTCCCTTTCACAGCAGGAAACAAGACAACGCCCCGAAGCCTCAGTATAGCCTGTTTTACCGCCCAGACAACCGGGACAGGTAAAAAGGAGTTTATTATGATTGAGTAGTTGCGCCCCGTCACTTTCAAAGCTTTTCATTGCGATGATTTTTCTGAACAGTTCATTTTCCATACAGTATTCCATCAAAAGAGCCAGATCGTGAGCTGTTGTATAATGGGACGCATGGCTGAGCCCATGAGGATTTGTAAAATGGGTATTTTCAAGCCCCAATGCTTTTGCTTTTTTGTTCATCAAGGCAGTGAAACTGTCAACATCACCGGCCACATGGTCAGCGAGTGCCAGGGCTGCATCATTCCCCGAGACAAGCAAAAGCCCCTTCAAAAGCTCAAGCACAGTTTTTTCTGTATCCGGCTTTAAATACATGGATGAGCCTTCTACCATGCAGTGTTCGTTTTTTATTTTTACAATATCCTCGTACTTTGCATTTTCAATAGCCAGGATTGCCGACATGATTTTTGTTGTGCTGGCCATTGGCAGACGCATATCTGCGTTTTTGTCGAAGAGTATCTGCCCATTGTGCAAAACAACCGCACTTTGTGCGCTCACTTTGGGATAGCTGTCGGATTTGGCTGCGCAAAGAGACAAAAACATACAGGAAGCCACAAAGCAATGAATAAATTTATGCGTAACTTTAATAATAAGCACCACCCTTTAATTTTTGGGCAGTGCTTATTATTGACAGTATTCATTTTTTTATTACGATGATATATTACTTGGGCTGCTTCTGTTTGCTTATGAAAGCGTCAACACGGTCAATAACCTGAGGCACCATGTCAATGATACGGTCAACGGTATTACTGGCAGGAGGAGTAACATTGACCATTCTGACTGTTCCATCCTTGATGACAAGAAAACCGATGGGGTCAATCTTGACACCGGTGGCATTGCCGCCGCCATAGGGTCTCTCGCCGCTTGCCTTTGCGTTTCCAAATTCTACACCGCCGCCGCCAAAGCCAACGCTGATTTTGGAAATAGGTACAAGAGTAATACCATCGGGAGTGACAATGGGGTCACCGACAACAGTATCAACCTTGAGCATATTTTTCACATTATCCATGGTGGTCTGCATGAGTTCGCCGATAGGGTTCTTATCCATGATTTTCATTCCTTTCGTCTGGCTTTATATTTTCTTCAATCAATTCCGTTTTTATCTCCTGGGCAGCTGGTACCTTGTTCTTTTTGCTGCGAAGTTTCTCTATAAAGAGCCTTGTCTTATTCTTGATAAGAATACCCAAAGCGCTGAACACCACGCCGAAGGCAAGAGCAAAAAATGCACCTATCCTTATCGTAAAGGCTAGACCAAAGTCAATCTTTTTCTTCTCTATGGTGAAGTCTATATCCGTCCGGACTTCGCAGTCCTTTACGTTGAAGCGACGGGAACAGATTGGCGCAAGGCTGGATAAGGCTGCATTCACATAGGCAAAATTCACGGCTGTGTCATAAGGATCCTTACCAGCTGCTACATAACGAAGCAAAAACCGATCAACATTGAATTTTCTTCCGAAGCGGCCGAACTTGCTGAGAACCTTTTTTATTAGGCTGAGAATTTCGTCTTTGCTGAAATCCAGCTTTTTCTTTTTCTTTGCTGTGGCCTCACCGTCTTTTGCTGCCTTTTGCTTTTTGGGTTTTTTCTCTTTTTTCGGTTTTTTAGGCTTTTTTTCTTTCTTTGGCTTGCTTTCATCAACAGGTGCTTTCGGGAAAATCTGAAGCAATATCCCGCACACCTTGGCAGACAAAGCAAACTGGCCGTCTTCATAGCTGATATCCGCACCAACTGGGATGAGCATAATTGCAGCAATTATCGCTATGATTACGCCGATAATAATTAGGGCAATCAATTACATCACTCCTTGACAGTCTGACCGGTTATCTCATTGAGAGATATCTGCTGTGGATTGTTGTTCTGCAAATGATCTATGGCACTCTGAAGCTTTTCCATACCCTCGCTGCTGTTCATATCAGGAAGAACAGGCAGCTGGGAAAGCTCACTGATGCCCATGGTACGTAAAAAAACATCCGTGGTTTTATACACAAGGGGTCTGCCGGGAACATCCATACGCCCACTTACTTCAATAAGCCCTCTCTCTTCCAGCACGCTGACTGTATAGGAGCTGTCAACACCGCGCATCTGTTCGATAAAGGATCTTGTTACCGGCTGAAAATACGCAACCACTGAAAGAGTTTCCAATGCAGCCTGTGAAAGTCTGGCCGGTTTACGCTGCTCAAGTGTTTTGGAGATAAGCTCAGCATACTCAGGGGCAGAGCACATCTGAAGGCTTTTATCCAGCCTGAGCAGTCTTATTCCGCGGCCCTCATCAATGTATGAATCCGCCAATTCTTCAGCAGCTTTAACTATTTCATCCTCGTTGACTTCAAGAATCAGCGAAAGTCTGGCAACTGGTACACTGTCGCCGGCTGCAAAAAGTATAGCCTCCAGAGAGGATTTTATATCCATATCTACCTACTCAACAATCTTTTCAACTATTTCTTCCACGTCACCGCCAACAAATTCCAGCTCATAGTCATCGTTCAGGCGATTGACGGTGATACTGCCCATGCTGCAAAGCTCCAGAATTGAGATAAATGTTGCGACAAGTTCACTGGACGTGCGGCACTGGGCATAAAGAGACTTCAATGCTTTTCTGCCCTCTGTAAGGATTTTAAGTATCTGCCTGCTCTTGTTCTGTACGCTGAAACTGATCTTCTGCGGAATATATTTATCAAGTTCAATTTCTTCCGGTGTTTTTATACCGCGAAGATACATTGCCTGGAGTGATTTAAGAAGATCAACCGGCTCGTGCGAGAATTTATACTCGCTCATTTCCGGTCGGACAGGCTCAGGCAGCTTTGCAAAGTAAAGCATACCCTTTTCAGACATTTCCTTGAACTGCGGAGTAACTGCCTGAAGACAGGAAAAAAGCTCCTTGTTTTTCAGTTGCTCCAAAGAGGCAATGAGCAGCTCAAGCTCACTCACTTCCTCCTCCGTGGTCAGCAAAGTTCTTGTTTTGATATACAGAAGATGCGAGGCCATCTGGATAAATTCACTGGCAATTTCCAGATCCATACTCTCCATCTGGGCAAGATACTCAAGATACTGGTCGAGAATATCCGATATTCTGATATCCCTGATCTCTATTTTGTTTTTTGATAAAAGCATAAGGATAAGATTGAGGGGGCCCTCAAAATCTTCAAGGCGATCCTTATCCTTAATAACTCCCTCAAGATGAAAACTGGGATTTTCCATTAAAAACTCACAATTACATAAATTTCATCACAATATCAAGCCCAAATTGGGCGACAGGAACCAAAAAAGAATATACAGCCGATATAAGAGCCGAAAGAGGTTTACCTAGAACGCCGCTTGCCACCAAAACAAACATCAGGACAGACCCATAACGCTCATAGTGCATAAGCTTACGGTAGTTTTCCTCGCTGATAAGAGAAAAAACAAGTTTTGACCCGTCGAGAGGCGGAACAGGCAGAAGATTGAACACCGCAAGTCCTATACTGATGTACGCCGTCAGCTCAAGCATGGAAAGAATATAGGTCCCTACCTGGCTTTTACCCAAGGGTAAATAGAAAAGCCCGTAAAGAAAAAGGAACACTATGCTTATAACAATGTTGCTCAAAGGACCTGCCGCAGCCGTCAAAGCCATTCCTCGCCTGGGATTTTTGAACCTGTACATATTTACCGGAACTGGTTTTGCCCAACCCACATGGAACACTACCATCATCAAAAGCCCCATTGGATCCAGATGCTTCAGTGGATTCAGGCTGAGCCTGCCCGTTCTGCGGGCAGTATCATCACCAAGTGCGAAGGCTGCAAGACCGTGGCTGAGCTCATGGAGTGTTATACATATCAACGCCGGGATAACACCCATAAGAATACCCAGCAGATAGGAAAAATCAAAGCCGTCAACAATGCTCTGCAGGGTACTTATACCGCTCACCTCAACATAAAAGTTCTTATTGTATAAACACATGCAGCAATTAGTACAATTGTGCATCACATCAAGTATAAAGATGTGTCTATTTTATCAAATAATAACATAAAAACAGAGACAAGGCAACACAAAATTGCCTTGTCTCTGCACATCATAACATGCTGACTATTTCGCTCATCAAAAGCTCACGGCCCTGACCCTTCTCGGCAGAAAACGGTATTAACACTGTGCTGTCATCAAGTTCAAGGGTGGCTCTGATCAAAGCCAGATTGGGCTCTATCTCAGATTTTTTCAGCTTGTCGAGCTTGTTTGCAACAACTACCAGCGGGCACCCCGAGGCTTTGAACCACTGTGCCATGGTAATATCATCAGCAGTGGGCTTATGTCTGGAATCCACTATCATAACTCCCAGATCAAAAAGCCCCTCAACAGCAAAGAAATTTTCC
>JAFQFH010000068.1 GCA_017398685.1 Oscillospiraceae bacterium | reverse complement strand
GGCTCCCGAAGAGCGCGAACGTGGTATTACCATCAACACCGCTCACGTTGAGTACGAGACCGAGAAGCGTCACTACGCACACGTTGACTGCCCGGGCCACGCTGACTACATCAAGAACAAGATCACCGCCGCAGCTCAGATGGACGGCGCTATCCTCGTTATCGCTGCTTCCGACGGCCCCATGGCTCAGACCCGCGAGCACCTTCTCCTCTCCCGTCAGGTTAACGTTCCCTCCATCCTCGTCTTCCTCAACAAGTGCGACCAGGTCGACGACGAAGAGCTCCTCGAGCTCGTTGAGATGGAAGTTCGCGAACTGCTCGACTTCTACGGCTTCCCTGGCGATGACACCCCCATCATTCGTGGTTCTGCTCTGAACGCTCTCGTTTGCGAGTCCAACGACCCCAACCACCCCGACTACGCCTGCATCAAGAACCTGATGGACGCAGTTGACGAGTGGATCCCCACCCCCGAGCGTAAGTCCGACCTGCCCTTCCTGATGCCCGTTGAGGACGTCTTCACCATCTCCGGCCGTGGCACCGTCGTTACCGGTCGTGTTGAGCGTGGCCGCGTCAAGATCGGCGACAAGGTTGAGATCGTTGGTCTGAAGGACGAGTCCACTGAGACCACCGTTACCGGTACCGAGATGTTCCACAAGACCCTCGAGTACGCAGAGGCCGGCGACAACGTTGGCTGCCTGCTCCGCGGTATCGACAAGAAGTCCGTTGAGCGTGGTCAGGTTCTGGCTGCTCCCAAGTCCATCCAGCCCCACACCAACTTCAAGGGTCAGGTCTACGTTCTGTCCAAGGACGAAGGCGGCCGTCACACCCCCTTCTTCAACAACTACCGTCCCCAGTTCTACTTCCGTACCACCGACGTTACCGGCGTCATCAACCTGCCCGAAGGCGTTGAGATGTGCATGCCCGGCGACAACGTCGACATGAACGTTGAGCTGATCACCCCCATCGCAATCGAGAACGGTCTGCGTTTCGCTATCCGTGAGGGTGGCCGTACCGTCGGCTCCGGTGTTGTTATCGACATCAACGACTAATTTCTAAGCTGCATATACTGCACTTATAAATTAAAACTACAAAACTGCGGCAGGAAACTGCGGCAGTTTTTCTATGCAAAATCCCTGAGAGCTTGTGCTCTCAGGGATTTTGCATCAAACAGCAACGGGTATTTTCTTGTTGAACTCGGAATACTCATAGCCCTCAACGGAGAAGCTGTCACGGGTGAACTTGTAGAAGTCATCCACACTGGGGTCAATGATGAACTTGGGCGCGGGCTTTACGGGATTTGCAATTATCTCCTCAATGGCTGGGATGTGCCTGTCATAGATGTGGGCATCAGCTATTACATGGATAAACTCTCCCGGTTCAAATCCTGAGACCTGCGCCATCATCATGGTCAGCACGGAATACTGTACCACGTTCCAGTTGTTTGCCGCCAGCATATCCTGAGAACGCTGGTTGAGAATGGCGTTTAGCTTGTTGCCGGTCACGTTGAAGGTCATGGAGTAAGCGCAGGGGTAGAGCGCCATTTCGCTCAGATCCGCGTGGTTATAGATGTTGGTGATAATACGTCTGGACGCGCTGTTATGCTTTAAGTCCCACAGCACCTTGTCCACCTGATCCATGTCGCCTTCCGGATAGTGATGCTTTACACCCAGCTGATAACCGTAGGCCTTGCCGATGGAGCCGTTTTCGTCAGCCCAGGCATCCCAAACCCGTGTGCGAAGCTCGTTGACATTGTTGCTCTTTAACTGCCATATCCACAAAAGCTCGTCAATGGCGGACTTCCAGAAAGTGCGCCGGATAGTGAGAATGGGAAATTCTTCGCTTAAATTGTAGCGGTTTATAATGCCGAACTTCTTTATAGTGTGGGCGGGAGCGCCGTCCTCCCAACGGGGACGCACCTCAAGATCGGTGTCCATTCTTCCGTTTTCAAGTATATCCTTACAGTTCTGGATGAATATTTCGTCTGCTCTGCTCATGGCTTTACCTCATCAATATAATTTCTCATATTATACAATGAATACAGGCGGCTGTCAAAGCCGCCTGCTGTAATATTACTCTATATAAACTCTTGCAACGCGTGTGGACAGAGCTGAAGTCAGCCCGCAGCCCTCATTGCCGTCAATAAGTAAGGACTGGGCCTGAGAGGATATGTAGCCGCCTTTCCCGTCATAGCCGAAAAAGGTCACTTCATCTCCGACCTTGCATTCAAGGCCGCTCACATCCACCATGCACTGATCCATGCAGCATACCATCAGCGGGCACTCCACGCCGTTTATCAGCACCGGAGCATGTACATCGCATAGCTTTGCATCCAGTCCATCCCCGTAGCCCACGCCAACGGTAGCAATTACTGCATCTTTCTCAAGATAAAAGCGGCTGCCATAGCCCAGACTGTCCCCAGCCTTGCGGGGTTTCACCGAGGTCACAAAGCTGCGCCATGAGCAAATCTCTTTTATATTCCCCCGGGGCTTGTCAGGATTGTCCATGTAAAGCCTACGTCCAAGACGAACCGCATCCAGAGAGTATTCCGGATAAAATTCGCTGGAAGCGGAGCAGGAGATGTGCCGAGGATAGCAGTTTATCCCGGCATTCTCAAGTTTTTTTACACCGGCGGTGAATCTATCATACTGCTCTTTGCACAGCTCGTCGTTACCAGCGTGGGAAAAGTGAGAGAATACACCGGCAAAGCAGAGATTATCAAGCCCTCTTATCCCGTCTATAAACTCATCAAGCTCCACGCCCACATCCATGCCTATCCTGTGCAGGCCAATGTCCAGCTTGATCTGCACCTTGACTTGCATGGAGAGGGCTGCTGCCGCCTCGTTTATCATCAGAGCTGTCTCAAGGGAAGGAACGCAGAGAGTAAGCTGAGTAAGGATGGCGGCCTCAAGCTGATGGGGCAGGGGACTGCCCATGACAAGGATATCCTTTGTGATGCCCCCGGCTCTCAAAGAAAGACCTTCTGAAACATGGGCCACCGCGATACATTTGACCCTGTCAAATTCAGCCAGGCAGGCTGCGATTTTTAGCTGGCCAAGTCCATATGCATCGTCTTTCAGTACAGGTATGATACAGCAATCATCCTCAAGCTCGTCCAATACGGAGCGGACATTTTCCCGCAGTATATTCATATCCACATACAGATAGGAATTATTCATAATATTCATTTCATTATTCATAAAATACCGCCATGAAATTATTACCACTGATATTATAAGCTTTTTGGATATAAAGTGCAATATAAATATTCAGCCGTACCGGAAAAGAATTTTTATGTATTTGACACAAATGTATATTTTGCTGTTGACAATGAATATTTATTCGTGGTATACTCCCGCATGTAGAATAAATACATAAGGCGTAAGGCCAAAAAATAAGGAGAATAAGAAAATGAAAAAAGTTCTTGCAATCATGCTTGTAATGCTCATGGCTTTTGCTATGTGCCCCACTTTCGCAATGGCAGCTGAGGGCGAAACCCTCATCCTCGGTACCTCTGCTGACTATGCTCCCTTTGAGTTTATGTATCCCAATGATGACGGTGAGATGGTATACGGCGGCATTGACATCTTTGTTGCTGAGTATCTGGCCGAAGCCACCGGCAAGGAGCTGGTCATTGAGAATATGGCATTTGACTATCTGCTGGCCGCTCTCCAGAAGGGTGACTATGACATAGTCATCGCCGCAATGGAGGAAACCGAGGAGCGTCTCAACGCTGCTGACTTCTCTGACCCCTACTACACCGACTATCCCGCAATGATCCTTGTCAAGGCTGACAAGGCAGAAGAGCTTGCCACCCTGGCAGACTTTGACGGCCTCTACGTTGCAGCTCAGACCGGCACCACCAAGCTGGACATCGCCAATAACGACATGCCCGGTGCAAACGTTGTTGCTCTCCAGAACGTCAACGACATCATCAACCAGCTGGTCAACGACAAGATCGATGCAGCCGTTCTTGACGGCGGTGTTGCTCTTGAGTTTGCCGACGCTGAGGAGTCTCTGGCAATCGCTGTTGCATCCGATGAGCTGGGCGCTGCCGCTCCCTTCTGCGTAGCAGTCCAGAAGGGCGACCCCAAGGGTCTGCTCCCTGGTATCAACGAGGCAATTGCCCAGATGATCGAAGAGGGTAAGGTTGAGGAGTTCGTCCAGATGGCTGACGACCTGAGCGGCGTTGCTGAGGAAGTTTCCGCTGACGCACCCGAAGCATAAGCTCCGGACTTACTGATTTTAACACGTCTATGATTTGGAAAGCCGGTTTTCCGGCTTTCCAAATTGTGCGTTGATACAAAGAAAGGATTTAAACATATGTGGTGGTCCAATCTCTTTAAAGACATGAGCCCCGCCAGCTTCTTCAATTTCTCTTTCCTGCCCAAGTATGGTCAGCTTTTCGTACAGGGCGTGGAATATACTCTACTGCTGGCTGTTGTGTCTGTTGCTCTGGCTGTTATCCCGGCTCTGGTGCTTGCTCTTATGCGCCTTAGCAAAAACAAGTTTATAAAAGGCATTGCCGGCGCCTACATAGCGGTTTTCCGCTCAACTCCTCTTCTGGTTCAGCTGAGCATCATCTACTTTGGCCTTTTCGGAGTCATCCAGATCCCTCGCATCACCATTCTGGGCTTTGTGGATCTCAGCCGCTTTATTCCAGGCGTTGTGGCTCTGGCTCTCAACTCCTCTGCGTATGTTGCTGAGATTTTCCGCGGCGGCATCCTTGCTGTGGATATCGGCCAGACCGAGGCCGCACGTTCCCTTGGCCTCAATAAGTTTGCCTGCATGCGCTTTGTGGTGCTGCCCCAGGCTATAAAGAATGTTCTCCCCGCCATCGCCAATGAGATAATCACCATGGTCAAGGAAAGCTCCATCTGCTCCATGCTGGGTATGGCGGAGCTTATGTTCGGCGCCAAGGCTGCTGCCAGCGCCACCTACATTACACTTGCACCCTATACTCTTGCAGCTCTCATTTACTTCTGCATCAACTATCCCGCATCCAAGGGTATCGAAGCTATAGAAAGGAGAATGCGCCGTGGAGACAAGAACTGAGCCCATCATCAGCGTAAGAAACCTTGTAAAAACCTATAATAACGGTGAGATTCACGCTCTGGACGATTGCTCCATTGACATCGCCAAGGGCGAGGTTGTGGCCATTATCGGCCCCTCTGGTTCCGGCAAGTCCACCATGCTGCGCTCTCTCAACCTCCTTGAGGAGCCCACATCCGGCAGCATTTTCTTCAACGGTGTAAACCTTTCCGACAAGTCTGTTGATATTAACCTGCACCGCCAGAAAATGGGCATGGTGTTCCAGCACTTCAATCTTTTCCCCCATATGACGGTGAAAAAGAACATTACACTTGCCCCCGTTCATCTCAAGCTCAAGACTCAGGCCGAGGCTGACGCCATGGCGGAAAAGCTTTTGAAGCGTATCGGCCTGCCTGACAAGGCGGACGAGTATCCTGCAATGCTCTCCGGTGGTCAGAAACAGCGTATTGCTATCATCCGCGCCCTTGCCATGGAGCCGGATGTAATGCTCTTTGACGAACCCACCTCCGCCCTCGACCCTGAGATGGTGGGCGAAGTGCTGGACGTTATGAAGGAGCTTGCCCACGAGGGTATGACCATGGTTGTTGTTACCCACGAAATGGGCTTTGCCCGCGAAGTTGGCGACAGGGTCGTCTTTATGGACAGCGGCAAGATAGTGGAGCAGGGCACACCTTCTGAGATTTTTGACAATCCCCAGAATCCCCGCCTGAAGGATTTTCTTGCCAAGGTGCTGTAAAATTATTTAAGACACGGTGTTTATGCACCGTGTCTTTTTTTATAGATCAATCTTTTCAAATCTATTTTGCGAAATGATGCAGGAGAATGTGGTCAGTGTGGAATATACCAGGACTGCACCAATGAAAATAATAATATGCCGCAAGCTGAAATCCTGCGCGTTCATCCAGCCCATCCCCGGCAGATGGTGCAGGGTTTCAGCAATGCCGATTATGAGGAAATTCATCACCACAAAAATCACAAAAGGCTTTCCGACAGCATAGGCGCTTTTGAAAAATCCCCCAATGAAAATATGGTTGAACGCAGCGAATATCAGCAGCACAAAGGCCAGATATATAAGATTTGCGTTCATCATGAAGTTGTTTTCATAAACGGTCGCATCTGCCATAAAACGCATTCTTATAAGAGTAAATAAAGCGCACAGAGCAAAGCCTGCAAGCTGCAAAATCACGGCAGATAGATATTTTCCTTTCACCACATCTCGCTTACTCACGGGAAGAAGCACGGAGTAGAGTATGTCGTTATCCTCTCTGCCTAGCTGATAAGCCTGAAATATTCCAAATGACATAAAGAAAGCTCCGCAGAGAATGGGATAACCCGGAATAAAGGTCATAAGTGAGAAAGCGAGAAAGAGGAAGGTCAAAAGGGGAGTAGCAAGTCTCAGCTCCTTATATATCAAGTTTTTCACGGAAGGCCTCCTTTTCCTGCCTGAGCATAACTTCCTCAAGCGTTTCGCTGCCGGTAAAGCCTGCAATGCTGCCTGTGTATATTATCCGCCCGCCTCTGATGTAACTGATGTCATCCGCGCATTTGTCCAGATCGGAGGTGATGTGGGTGGAAAACAGTATGGAAACACCCTTGGACTTAAGATAAAGAAAAATCTCCAGCAGCTCATCCCTTGAAATCGGGTCAAGCCCGCTGGTGGGCTCGTCCAGAATAAGCAGCTCCGCCCTGTGGGAAAGGGCCATAACAAGACTGAGCTTTACTTTCATTCCCTCGGAAAGCTGGGATGGGGTCTTATTCTCATCAAGGGAGAAAAGCTTCATGTACCGCTGGCAGACATCAGCGTCCCAATTATCATAAAATCGGGCTGTAATCTCCAGAAGCTTGGAGATTTTCTTCTTTTTATAGTAATCTATAATGCCGCCCGCATAACCTACGCGCTGTTTTATTTCATGCTCATGCTCTTTCATGTCGAGTCCGAAAAACTCAATCTTTCCCTTTTCGGCATGTACCATGTTCATTATTGCTTTCAAAGTTGTGGTCTTTCCGGCACCGTTTCTCCCGATAAAACCCATTATCGTGCCGCTATCAATGGAGAAAGAAACATCCTGAAGCCGAAAGCTGGGATAATTTTTGCAAAGCCCATCAATTTTAAGAATTTTCATGTTCCCATCCTTCAAAACTGGCTGCACTTTATCAGTGCCATACCTTGCTTTTTGTCTGCCAGAAGCAGCACCTTGTCCCCGCGCTGCATATTGAACATATCAAGCACTGCATCGGGAATCGTGATTGCCCCATCCTGAGATATATCCACCACTCCGCATATGCGGTCACCCTCTGCGGAAAAATTCTTGGTAAGGGCATCTTTCAAAGGCTTATTGACAAGCTCATCCAGTGATATTTTGTACAGGGTTGAAAGCTTGAGGCAATTTGAAATATCCGGGTAGGAGTCCCCGGCTTCCCACTTGGCAACAGTCTGTCGGGAAACAGACATGATCTCCGCCAGCGCCTCCAGAGAGTAGCCGTATTTTTGCCTGAAAAGGCACAGATTTTCCGCGATACATAAATTCATATCATCTACCTCCTTGCGTGACCATTATATAGCCTGATAATTATTTTCACAAGAAAGTGAAATTAACCACTTTTGTTAACTTTGCTTACAGCTCTCCGAATGCCCTAAAAAAGCAAATATTAGCACTTAAATACAGCGAGTGCTAATCATTAACATTCTGTTCATATATATTACTATATTTATTCACATTCGTGTAGTATTTTATATACAACAACAAACGAAAGTTGTGCAATAGAAAACAAATTATAATGTGTTAATAATTAATGGAGGTATATATAATGTTTGAACTTATTCCTTTTGAACGTACCATGAGAAATCTCAATTCTTTCTCTCCCTTCCGCCAGATGGAAGAAATGCAGCGCAGCTTCTTCAATGCAAATTCTGCCTCCTCACTTTTCCGCACTGATGTGAGTGATCTGGGTGATGCATATAAGCTGGAAGCCGAGCTGCCCGGATTCAGTAAGGACGATATCAACATCAATATTGAGGATGAGCGTATGACCATCAGCGTAGAGCGCAAAATGGACAACAGCGAGGATAAGCCCAATTATCTCCGCCGCGAACGCTTCTACGGCAGCTACAGCCGCAGCTTTGATCTCAGCGGTATTGACTCCGATAATATCAGCGCCAGCTATGCCGACGGTGTCCTCAGTCTCAATCTCCCCAAGCAGGCGGCAGCAGTCCCTGCCAGCCGCAGACTGGAAATCAACTGATCCATATTCTTTCCCCCTTTCTCTATTCACGCTGACACAGCCGGTGCTGGATGCACCGGCTGTGTTATTTCCTGTTTAAAAATGAAAGCCAATGGTTTATAATAGGGGCAAATCAAATGAAAACGGAGAACAAGCATGTATTTTGATACCCATGCCCATTACGATGATGAGGCATTTGATGCAGACCGCCGCGAGCTGTTGAGCACCATGCCCAAAAAGGGCGTGGAGCTTATCATAAATCCCGGCTGTGATTATGACAGCAGCGCTGCTGCCATTGCCATGGCGGAAAAATACCCCCATGTTTACGCCGCTGTGGGCTTTCACCCTGAGGAGCTGACTAAGCTTGAAAGCGACAGCCTTGAAAAGATAGCCATACTCGCAAGACATCCGAAATGTGTGGCAATAGGGGAGATAGGGCTGGACTATTACTGGGACGACAGCCACAAGGATGAGCAGAAAGCTCTTTTCAAAGCACAGTTGGAGCTTGCATTGCAGCTTGACAAACCTGTCATAATCCACGACCGGGAAGCCCATGCCGACTGCATGGAGATAGTTTTTGTCTATCCTGAGCTCAAAGGCGTATTCCACTGCTATTCCGGCAGTGCGGAAATGGCAAAGGAGCTATTGAAAAGGGGCTGGTATCTGGGCTTTGACGGGCCAATTACCTATAAAAACGCCAGAAAAGCCATTGAGGTGTTGGAGATCTGCCCCCTTGACAGAATACTGGTGGAGACAGACAGCCCATATCTCAGCCCCGTACCACGCCGGGGAAAGCGCAATGATTCCACAAATCTGCAATATATAATAGAAAAGCTGGCTGAGATAAAAGGGCTAAGCCCGGAACTGGCCGCGGCGCAGACTCTGGAAAATGGCAAAAAGCTGTTTAATATTACGTAAACTAAAATATGTAAATAAAATTATGAAAACGGCAAAGTTTAACGCCACCGCTCAGATATAAGCGGTGGCGTTTCGCGTATTATCAGCCGCTACGGCTGGCAAGCCATGCAGAGTAATCAGCGCCCTGAGAGGTGGGCTGGAACTCGCCGCTGAGCTTAGCCAGAACTCTGGCGTAGGCCTCAGTCCCCTCGGGATAGGGGGTGGGCTTGTAATCGTTGTAGTTGAGAGCCTTTATCTGTGCGTCCTCAAGCTTGCTGCTGACACAGCAGGGGATTATCTTATGGGAATCGGTGCTGATAGTGCCGTCCAGATCACGCTTTACAAGCACCTGGACAATCGCGGTATCGGGGTCCTTGGGGGCAGTGTTGCCGCCGAAGGTCCAGTTACCCATGCTGTACAGCACGAGAGTGTCGCCGATCTGCTCCATCTTCTGCAAATTATGGCTGTGACTGCCGTATACCACGTCTGCACCGGCCTCAGCGCAGGCCTGAGCCACTGTAGTCTGTGAGGCGGCCAGATCGTAGTAGGCTTCCTGACCCCAGTGGAAAGCACAGATTATGTACTCCGCGCCTTCGCCCTGAAGGTACTTGATGGCTTCAACGGCCTTTTCCGCATTGGGCAGCAGGTCAACGCCCGCGCAGTAGATACCAAGCTTTAATCCGCTGTCCGTCATGACTATCTGGGCCTGTTTTTCAGTGCCGAAGGGCAGACCGTATTCCATAAGGGTCTGGTATGTACTGTTTGCACCGGCCTCATAGCAGTCCATTATGTGATTATTTGCAGTGGTTACAAAGTCAACGCCGCCCTCGGTCATTATTTTGGCGTATTCCTTGGGGGCAATGAAGGGGAAGTAGACCTTGGTGTAGTCGTAGGCCAGCTGCTGGTCGGAGAGGATGCACTCAAGGTTTGCAATGGTGTAGTCGTCTTCCTTGAAATACTGCACGGTGTTTGCAAAGGGATAGCTGTAATCCCCGTTGAGCATGCCTTTGAAGCCTGCGGGGTGCTCGGCGTAGTTGGCGTTGGACCAGAGTGTGCAGTCACCTATGAAGGAGAGGGTGAAATACTCCGGCTGCGGTTCGGGAGTAGGTTCGGGAGTGGGGTCAGGGGTAGGAGCAGGCGTGGGTTCGGGCGTAGCCATCGCCGCAGCAAGCTCTGCGGCCTTTGCCGCTTCCTCTGCGGCCTTGATGTCGGCAGCTTCCTTGTCAAGCTGCACCTTTCTCATGAAGAAAAGCGCCGCAGTGCAAGCCGCCAATATTATAAGAGTAACAGTCTTCAGGACATTTTTCATTGGTTGGACCTCAAATATGTAAACTAATGGTCATTATACATTTTTCCGCCCTTTACGTCAAGGACAGACGCATTTTATGCAAAAAAAGACTGTGGCAGGGAGAGGCCACAGTCTTTATGGGAAATGACGGCTTTTCTGCAAAATATTACAGCAGACCGCCGAATTTTACGAATACCGGCGCAAACACCAGAGATACGACCGTCATCAGCTTGATGAGGATATTGATGGAAGGACCGGAGGTATCCTTGAAGGGGTCGCCCACAGTATCGCCAACTACTGCTGCTTTGTGGGCAGTAGAACCCTTGCCGCCGTGATTGCCCTCCTCTATGAACTTCTTTGCATTGTCCCATGCGCCGCCGGAGGTGGACATGTATATTGCCAGCAGAACGCCCGTTACCAGAGAGCCTGCCAGAAGTCCGCCCAGAGCTTCAGCGCCAAGCAGCAGACCCACAAGCAGCGGCACAGCAACAGCCATTACACCGGGAACAAGCATTTCGTGCAGCGCGGCTCTTGTGGATATGGAAACGCAGGTGCCGTAATCAGGCCTGGCTTTACCCTCAAGTATGCCGGGGATTTCCCTGAACTGGCGGCGTACCTCCTCGATCATCTTATAGGCCGCCTTGGACACCGAGTCCATAGTCATGGCAGAGAAGGCGAAGGGCAGCATGCCGCCGATAAGAAGACCTATAACCACGTAGGGGCTGAGAATATTAATAGAGCTCATCTGGACCTCGGTTGCGTAGGAGACAAAGAGCGCCAGAGCAGTCAGTGCGGCAGAGCCTATGGCAAAGCCCTTGCCGATAGCGGCGGTAGTGTTGCCCACTGCGTCAAGTTTGTCGGTAATCTCACGTACGCTGTGGTCAAGACCGCTCATTTCGGCAATGCCGCCGGAATTGTCGGCAATGGGGCCGTAGGCGTCCACAGCAACGGTAAGCCCGGTGGTGGAGAGCATACCAACGGCGGCCAGAGCAATACCGTAAAGGTCGTTTGTCACCGCATAGGACACGTATATACCAACGCAGATAAGCAGGATAGGTACCCATGTGCTTCTCATGCCCACAGCGACGCCGGAGATTATGGTGGTGGCAGAGCCGGTTTCAGACTGGCTGGCAATGCGTTTTACAAAGCTGAAATCTCCAGAGGTATATACCTCGGTGATAAAGCCGATCACAAGTCCCACAACTATACCGGCAATGATGGTGGCGGAAAAATATATACGCCCGAACATCATCTTGCTGAGAAATACCGAGGCCAAAGCCACAATGGCGGCTGACACATATGTACCGGCCTTCAGAGCCGAGTGGGGATTGGAGTTTTCTTTGCATCTGACAAAGAATGTGGCAATAATTGAAGCCACAATGCCCACAGCTGAAATAGTCAGAGGATAGAGGATACCGGCGCCGGGAATAACGCCGCCTGCGGCAACGCCTAAGGTCAAAGCGGAAACAAGCGCGCCCACATAGGACTCGAAAAGGTCAGCGCCCATACCGGCCACGTCACCCACATTGTCACCCACGTTGTCGGCAATGACGGCGGGGTTTCTGGGGTCATCCTCGGGTATGCCTGCTTCCACCTTGCCCACAAGGTCAGCGCCTACGTCTGCGGCCTTGGTGTAGATGCC
>JAFQFH010000067.1 GCA_017398685.1 Oscillospiraceae bacterium | reverse complement strand
CGTATACGCTTATCACAAAGCACCACATCTCAAGCTCCACCATCGACAGACTGAGAAAGGGGCTGCCCATAAACACCACGACGATAAACGACCTTTGCCGGGTGCTGCAATGCAGAGTGGAGGATGTGCTGGTGTATATACCGTCAGATGAGGATCAGCTATTGTGAAATGCGGCTGCTAAAGAGAAAAAAATAAAACCATGCGGTCATCGCATGGTTTTAATGAGGATAAAGTTTGATTTGTGAACTCCCTGAAGAGGGAGGATTTTTTTGCCCATTTTCAGGCAAGCTCTTCCATCTCGCCCAGAAGCTCATCAAAGAGGGCGAGGGCGGCAACGGCGCTTCCGCCTTCATGGAGGACTACACCTATCACCTTGAAAAGGGCAATGAGTACTCTCTGGGCGCACACATGCTGGAGGTCTGCCCCTCTCTGGCCCAGCCCGGCAGCAAGATTAAGATTGAAACCCACCACCTTGGCATCGGCATGAACGAGAAAGACCCTGCCCGTCTGGTGTTTGAGGGCAGAGCCGATGACGCCATCGTCGTCTCCCTTATCGACATGGGCGGAAGACTGCGCCTTATAGTGCAGGATAAGCACTACATGAGAAAGCACGGCCCCAACGCCTACTACGGCCAGAAAAAGTAAATTATTACACGAAAACGAGGACGGAACTTTACTCCGTCCTCGTTTTTTATGCTGCAAGCCTCTGCCTGTCGTCTCTTCTTTTTATCACAGCCGCTGCCGCAGCTGCTGCGGCTCTTGCCGCCGGGTTTGCAATCCACACACCCGTAAGCCCAAGGCCGGGTGCAAGAGCAAGAAGAAAGGCCAGCACCAGCACAGGCTCGGCATAGACCAGAAGATACGAAAGGCTGCTTTTTTCCGTAGCGTAGAGGTAGGCCGAGCCCATTCGGGTATAGGCCTCAAATATGAGCGCCGCCATAAACCATGGCAGGATGCGGGCAACCTGCAGGTTGGTCTCATCGGAAGCGCCGAAAAGAAGTCCCGCCTGCTTTCTGTAGAGGATGCAGATAAGAATGGAGACAAGGGTAATGGCAAAGCTTGTGATGTAGGAAAGGCGCCTTGTGTGCAGCATGGCATTTTTATCTTTCGCACCGTAAAACCGGCTTATAAGAGGCTGGCAGCCGTCGCCCACTCCCTGAAGGAGCAAAAGCACAATGTATACGATATAGCCGATTACGCCGTACACCGCCAGAGCCTGCTCGCCGCCGTGGACAAGGAAAAAGCGGTTCATAATCAAAAGCGTGATATTGGGGCAGAGCACAAGCCCAAAGGGGGCTGCGCCCACCCTGATTATTTTCCCGGCGATTTCCGGCAGCTTCTTAAATGGCGGCAGACTGATGCGGGTCTTTTTTGACGCAAAATAGCCCAGCGCCATAAACATGGCGATTGCCTGACCCAGTACGCTGGCCCAGGCTGCCCCCGCCAGACCGTAGGGCCAGACCCAGACAAAGAGCCAGTCAAAGAGTATATTGCCGAAAAAGCCGCAGAACATGGCTGCCATGGCAAACTTTGCCCCGCCCATATTGCGGATAAATGGCACAAGCCCCGTACCCATTACCTGAAACACCGTTCCCAGCACAATGTAACGCACATACTCCGCCGTTGGCTCGGTTATGGCTCCCTCTGCACCCAGAAGCCGCAGAATGGGGTAGAGCCACGAAAGCACTGCCCCCGTCATCACAAAGCTCAGCACCAGCATCATGAGACTGGCCGTACCCAGCATGTACTCCGCCTGTCTGTCCTCGCTGCGGCTTTTGAGAATGGTGTAGCAGATTGCCGCACCCAGCCCCAGCCCGGTACCTGCCGCCTGCACAAGAGCCGTCACCGGATAACCCAGAGTGATGGCGGCAATGCCCATATCCCCCATGCGGTTGCCGATAAAGTAGCCGTCCACAATGGTATACACCCCCGAAAGGGCAAAGGAGAATATGGCCGGCAGCACATACTCGAAAAATTTTCCTCTTACTTTGGACATTTATTCCTCCGGGGCTGCGGGATATTCATTGCAGAGCAGCCTGTAGGGGGGCTCATCCTCCTCTATGACCGGGAAGCGGCCCACGGGAGGGTTGAAGCGGTTGTCGGCATTGTCGTCGTTGCACTGGCTGACCTCGCCCAGAAGTACGCTGCCTGTGCCCGGCTCCACCTCGAAGTCGTGGTACATGTACTGCCGGATGTGTATGCTCTCCCCCGGAGTGAGCCTGACCTGTGTCCCGGCAGGGACAGTATAGGTCCTGCCGTCGGTGTGTACGGTAACATCAGACGCATAGTCAATACTCTCGTCGGGCAGCGAATTGTAGACCCGGATAAGGATGTTGCCGCCGCCCCGGTTTATTATGTCCTCAGTCTTGTACCAGTGGAAATGGTTTGGGGAGTACTGTCCTTCCATCATGTAAAGGAGCTTTTCCGCATAGACCTTGGGGTATTTCTCCGCCATTGCTCGGTTTCCATTGCGTATGGTTATAAGGCTCATGCCGGTTTTGGCAAAATCGCCAAGGCCGTAGTCTGTAATGTCCCAGCCCAGCATGCACTCGCGCACCTCGTCATACTCGTGACCCTTATTCGCCCAGTCCTCCGGGCTGAAATGACAGAAGGGCGGCAGATAGCAGCGCTCCCTGTTGCACATGGCCTCCAGTTCCCGGAGGGCCTTATTTATTTCTGAACGTTTCATGGCGGCTCCTTTCGCGGTTTTTTCCGATTATACCCCTTGTACGCCACTGCCGCAAGGGTGTTTCCTCTGCAAACACAGGACAAATTTTGCACATTTTCGTCATTTGACTGCCCAACTGAAAACTCTTTCCAATTAATATTGTGATAAGTTACAAAAAGCCGAATTTTTTCTTTTTTTGTGTTGCTTTCGCCGCTTGCGTATATTAAAATAGGGTGTCATTTGTGAGTGGGATTATGTCTCGCTCTCTTTCTTGAATTAAATCAGTAAAACACAATAGTGCAAAAATGTGATACAGTACTGTATCATGCTTTATCTTGATAAAGCATGATAATAATTTTCACAGCAAAATACAAAGGCGGTAGAAGAAATGAGTAAAACAACAGCTTACATCATAAAGCGTCTGGTGCTGGCCATACTCACTGTATGGGTAGTCGTTACCGTGACCTTTTTTGTAATGCACGCGGTTCCCGGCGGCCCATTCCTGGGCGAAAAGGCAGTAACCCCGGAGGTGCTGGCAGCACTTGAGGCCAAGTACGGATTGGACAAGCCCCTTATTGAGCAGTATTTCACATATCTCAGGGATGTCTTTACCCGTTTTGACTTCGGCCCCTCCCTCAAGCAGCGCGGTCAGGACGTTATTGACATTATTGCCACCGGCATGAAGACCAGCGCCAAGCTGGGTGTCATCGCTGCATTTTCCGCTCTTGCGGTGGGTGTGGTGCTGGGTTCCGTGGCGGCTCTGAGAAGAAACCGCTTCATTGATAAGTTTATCATGGTCATCACCACGGCCTTCGTCTCCATGCCCTCCTTTATCATGGGTTCGCTGCTGCTTATCGTGTTTGCGGTGAAGTTGCAGCTGCTGCCGGCAAACGGCGCTGCCGCAAACGGCCTTATCCTGCCGATAATCACCCTTGCCCTGTACCCCACGGCCTATATCACCCGTCTCACCCGCTCCTCCATGCTGGACGTGCTGGGGCAGGACTATATCCGCACCGCAAAGGCCAAGGGCGTATCCGGCATGAAGATAATCTTCGGCCACGCGCTGAAAAACTCCCTTATCCCCGTTATCACCTACTTTGGCCCCATGCTGGCCTACATCGTCACCGGCTCTCTGGTGGTGGAGCGTATCTTCTCCGTCCCCGGCATAGGCCGCGCCTTTGTAAACAGCATCATCAACCGTGACTATCCCCTTATCATGGGCACCACCATCATTCTGGCTGCCCTCATAGTTATAATGAATCTGGTAAGCGACATTCTCTACAAGGTCGTAGATCCCAGAATAAATCTGGAATAAAGGAGGTAAACGAAAATGCTGAAAAAACCCTTCAGTCTCCATCTGGACGTGGATGCTTTCATCCCCGCCACCGAGGAAGAAAAGGCATACATAGTGCAGATGCGTCCCTCCACCACCTTCTTCAAGGACGGCGTGAAGCGCCTTCTGAAAGACAAGGTGGCAACCGTCAGCTTCATCATCATTGTTCTTATCACTCTGGCCTCCATTATTCTCCCCATGGTATGGCCCTATTCCTACGATGCCATGCTGGGCGTCAGCCCCGGTAAGCCTGTGGATGCCTCTTTCAACAATCTGGCTCCCTTTGAGTACGGACGTACCGAGCTTAAGCGCATTGAGGCCGGTGAGAATGTGTTCCCCCACATTTTCGGCACCGACTCTGCCGGACGTGACTACTTTATCCGCGTGGTCTACGGCGCCCGTATCTCCCTGGCCGTTGGCTTTTTCGCCAGCATCATCGTGCTTATCATCGGCATGACCATCGGCTCCATCGCAGGCTACTGCGGCGGCAAGGTGGACCTTTTCATCATGCGCATAGTGGACATTATCTACTCCCTGCCCGATATGCTGATGGTAATTTTGCTCTCCACCGTTTTGAACCTTGTGCTCTCCCCCCTTATTGAGGGTACAGCTCTTGCCCGCATAGGCACAAACATCATAAGCCTTTTCATCGTGTTTGCCCTTCTCTACTGGGTCAGCATGTCCCGCCTTATCCGCGGCCAGATTTTGTCCTTGCGCGAGCAGGAATATGTTCTGGCCTCCGTGGCCTCCGGCGCAAGAGGCAGCTGGATCATAAGAAAGCACCTTCTGCCCAACTGCATAAGCGTGGTCATTATCTCCACCGCTTTGCAGATCCCCTCCGCCATCTTCACCGAAAGCTACCTGAGCTTTCTGGGTCTGGGCGTAAACGCCCCCATGCCCTCTCTGGGTTCTCTGGCCAGTGAAGCCCTCAACGGTATGCAGTCCTACCCCCACCGCCTCATCATCCCCGCCATCGTCATCTCCCTCATCGTCCTCTCCCTCAACCTTTTCGGCGACGGACTGAGAGATGCCTTTGACCCCAAGCTCAACGCATAAGAAGGGAGAGTGTGAATAATGCCATTACTTAAAGTCCAAGATCTTCATACTTCCTTCTTCACCGATGCCGGCGAAGTCAAGGCCGTAAACGGCGTATCCTTCCAGCTTGAAAGAGGCAAGGTGCTGGGTATCGTGGGTGAGTCCGGCTCCGGTAAGAGCGTCACCGCCTACTCCATCATGCAGATTCTGGCCTCCACCGGCAAGATAGTCTCCGGCTCCATCAAGCTTGACGGGCAGGAGCTGGTAGGCGCAGGCGAGGCCGTTATGAAACAGGTACGCGGCAACAAGGTGTCCATCATCTTCCAGGACCCCATGACAAGCCTTAACCCCACCTACACCATCGGCCACCAGCTGATGGAGGCCATCCTCCTGCACACCGACCGCAACAAGGCACAGGCAAAAGAGCGCGCCATTGAGATGCTCCGCCTTGTCAACATCAACGAGCCCGAAAAGCGCATGAACCAGTACCCCTTTGAGTTTTCCGGCGGTATGCGCCAGCGCATCATGATAGCCATGGCACTGGCCTGTGAGCCTGATATCCTCATCGCCGACGAGCCCACCACCGCACTGGACGTGACCATTCAGGCCCAGATTCTGGAGCTTATGCAGTCCTTGCAGGAAGAGCTGGGCATGGCCATCATCATGATAACCCACGATTTGGGCGTTGTGGCCCAGATGTGCGACGAGGTCATCGTAATGTACGCCGGCGCCATCTGCGAGCAGGGCACCACCGACGAGATTTTCTACAACCCCTGCCATGAGTACACCAAGGGCCTTATGCGCTCCATCCCCACCACTACCACCGCCGGTACCAAGCTCCACCCCATCTCCGGTACTCCCATCGACCTTCTGAATATGCCAAAGGGCTGCTCCTTTGCACCCCGCTGCGAAAACGCCATGAAGGTGTGTCTTGAAAAGCCCTGTGAAAAAATGATTATAAACGATGAGCACTTCGCCTCCTGCTGGATGAATGTCAAGTCCGGCTATGAGCAGGGCGAGATCACATTACTGGGCAAGGAGGGCGGCAACAATGAGTGAGATAAAAAACAATGCCCCTCTCATTGAGGTAAAGGACCTCAAGCAGTATTTCAACATCAACATGGGTATGTTCCGCACCAAGCCCCTCAAAGCTGTGGACGGCGTATCCTTCCATATCAACAAGGGCGAGACTCTGGGTCTGGTTGGCGAATCCGGCTGCGGCAAGACTACCGTGGGCCGTACCCTGCTGCACCTTTATAAGCCCACCGCAGGCGAGATTTACTACAAGGGTAAGCTTTTAAAGAGCAAAGAGGATATAAACGAGTTCCGCAAAAAGGCCACCATGGTCTTTCAGGACCCCTACTCCTCACTCAACCCCAGAATGACCGTGGCCGACATTATCGGCGAGCCTCTGGACATTCAGAAGCTCACATCCTCTGCCAAGGAGCGCGAGGAGCGTATTCTGGAGCTGATGGGCCACGTGGGGCTCAACAGCGAGCATGCCGCCCGCTACGCCCACGAGTTCTCCGGCGGTCAGCGCCAGCGCATCGGTATCGCCCGCGCCCTGGCTGTCAATCCCGATTTCATCGTCTGTGACGAGCCTGTCTCTGCACTGGACGTGTCCATTCAGGCACAGGTTATCAACATGTTTGCCGAGCTTCAGGAGAAGCTGGGGCTGACCTATCTCTTTATCGCCCATGACCTGCTGGTCATCCGCCACGTGTCCGACCGTATCGCTGTCATGTACCTTGGCAAAATGGTGGAGCTGGCCGACGCTGACGAGATATATAACCACCCCCTGCACCCCTACTCCAAGAGCCTTCTGTCCGCCGTTCCCGTGCCCGACCCCAAGATCGCCCGGGCCAACAAGAGAATCGTTCTCACCGGCGACATCCCCAGTCCCCTCAACGCCCCCTCCGGCTGCCCCTTCCGCACCCGCTGCCCCTACGCCAGCGAGCAGTGCGCTCAGGAGATGCCCGAATTCAGGGAAGTCTCCAAGGGACATTTCGTGGCCTGCCATAATCTGGACAAGGTCAACTAAAACCGCTTTTCAAATGTGCGGACTAATTTGCCGCGCATTTTGAAAATAAAATTTCTTTATGAAAGGAAACACCAAAATGAAAAAGACTCTGGCACTTGTTCTGGCTCTGTGCATGGTCTTCGCCCTGTGCGCCTGTGGCAAGACCGCTGCCCCCGCCGAAACTCCTGCTGAGGAAGTAGCTCCTGCCTCTCTGGCAGTCTGCCTCGCTTCCGAACCCGACACCCTTGACCCCGCTCTCAACTCCGCAGTTGACGGCGCAACCATGGTTGCTCACCTGTTCTCCGGCCTTGCAAAGTGGTCCCAGAACGAGGAAGGCGCCCTGGTCATCGTCTCTGACCTGGCCAAGGAGCTGGTAGAGGGCGTTGTCAATGAAGACGGCACTGTCACCTATACCTACACTCTGCGCGATGGCGCCAAGTGGTCTGACGGCAAGGACGTCACCGCTGGTGATTTCGAGTTTGCATGGAAGCGCGCCGCCTCCGAGGAGCTGGCTGCTGACTACGGCTACATGTTCGAGATCGTCAAGGGATACCCCAATGATCTGGCCGTCACCGCAAAGGACGACAAGACCCTGGAAGTCACCCTGAACAATGCAGTTGCTTACTGGAACGAGCTGCTTGCATTCCCCACCTACTACCCCGTCCGTGAGGATGTCGTAGGCTCCGAGGCATGGGCAACCGCCCCCGAGACCTACGTCTGCAACGGCCCCTACACCATCTCCAAGTGGGAGCACAACTCCGTTATCGTCCTCGAGAAGAACGCAAACTACATTGACGCTGATACCGTCACCATGGACGTTCTCGAGTTCTACCTCTCCGACGATGCCACCGCTATGCAGGCCAACTTTGAAAACGGCGCATGGCTGATGATCGATGATGTCCCCACCAACGAGATCGCAAACCTGAAGGCCAAGTACCCCACTGAGTTCGTCGTCGCCGGCCAGATCGGTACCTACTACGTCTGCTGGAACGTCAACGAGAATCTGCTGCCCGAGACCAGCACCCTCACCGGTGTTGAGGCCGAGGCTGCCGAGGCTGAGATCCGCAATGCTATCGCACTGCTCTACGACCGCAACTACATCTGCGAGGAAATCGGCCAGGCCGGTCAGGTTCCCGCATCCTCCTTCGTTGCAATGGGTATGACCAACCCCGACGGCACTGAGTTCTACAAGACCGCCGGCGGCAACGAGGACTTCTACGGCTACTACGATGTTTCCGTCGAGGCTCTCGAGGGCAACTTCGCTTCCGCAGTTGAGACCCTCAAGAAGTACTACACCTATGACGAGGCCACCGGTATGTTCACCGATGTCCCCGTTCTCAGCTACCTGTACAACACCTCCGACGCCCACAAGGCAATCGGCGAGTACCTGCAGAGCGCAATGGCTTCTGTCGGCATCGAGATGAGCCTTGTCAACCAGGAGTGGAACACCTTCCTGAACACCCGTAAGGAAGGCGATTACTCCGTGGCACGTAACGGCTGGCTGGCTGACTACAACGATCCTATCTGCTTCCTGGATATGTGGGTTTCCGCTTCCGGTAACAACGACGTTCAGTACGGCAGAGGCGAGCACGCAGAGCTGGCTATGTACAGCATCGACCTGACTCCCTACGGCGTTGACTACGTTGTTGAAAACGGCACCTGGGCCGAGACCTATGATGTTCTCATCTCCGAGATCAAGGCCTGCACCGACACCGAGAACCGCTACGCAATGATGCACCTTGCTGAGGACCTCCTCATGTCCACCGGCTGCATCGTTCCTCTCTACTTCTACACCGACATCTACATGATCGATGACTCCATCGAAGGCTTCTTCGCCAATCCCCTTGGCTACAAGTACTTCATGAACTGCACCGTCGCCGCTGCTGAATAATCGGTATCGTTGAAGTAAAGCTATAAATATTGAGAGCCTCCCCATCTGGGGAGGCTTTTTTTCATATGTTTTCTCCAAGGTATTTTTTGCATTTTCGTATCATATACACCGCATCTGCTGCAATAAGGGCGAAAACCGCCATTCCTGTGCCTATGTTCATGTACTTTTCCCAGGGGCTTCCATCCCCGAACACGGAAAATAATGAGCACTGTAAAAAGTACAGTGAGACGAAGGCACTTGCAAAGGAAAGCTGCTTTCCCGCCCGGAACACAGGGCTTTCCAGACTTCTGTACCTGAGCTGGTTTATGATGGCCATGGTCAAGGAATAGAAGGTAAAAGCCGCAGCCGCGTATATCATATAGCCCGGATATTTGATGGCCCTTCCGTGATAAATGGCGTGAAAGCTGATTGCAGCAAGGGTAAGGGTCAAAATCAGCAACAGAAAGGCGCAAAGCCGGTATAAACGGTATTCCCTCAGTCTGTCATGCCGCCCTTTGCGGATATACCTGAAAAGCAGATACCGGGCAAAAGTCAGCAGAGTATAATAAAGCGCCAGTGCTCCAAGCCATGCCGAACCGTACCATAGCCCCGCTGCGGCTTTTGCTGCACTGTAAAAGGCTGTGACCGCAAGTGAAACGTGGATGGACAGCCGGATTTTATATTCCGGATCGCTTTTGTATCTTGCGTATGCAGCATTTTCATTGAGCTTCTGACTGCAAATACCAAAAAGCCTTATCCCATGAGGAATTGCCATCACAAGGGAATAGGCGGAAAGAGCGTAGCATGAATAGGCAAGCACGCTCTCCTCAAGGCCTCTTTGAAATACCGCTGTAAGTAATATTCCGCTCAGCATGGCCATGCAAATTGTCTGAGCCCCGTCGGGCCGGAGCACTATGTCCAATATCTGCTTGCAGTGCTTCAAGGCGTTGCCTCTACTTCAGTCCCACGCAAAGGGGGATAAGGCACATGAGCAGGATAATGCCTGCAATGCCCACAACTATGCCCCATACCATAAGGCCATCCCACACCATTATCATGCAAAGGCCAAGGCCAAATACAATAGTGCCCACGATGCCAAGGATTATTGCGCCAAGGGTCTTTTTGCTGAGCTTTATGGGCGCCTTGCCCAGCATCTTACGGCGAATAACAAGCATTGCCAGCAGTACCGCGGCGCCCAGTGCACCCACGATCAGGCCCTCGGAGAAAAGACCCCACTCGGCGACAAGGCACATGCACATACCCAGTGAGAACAAAAGTCCGCCCACGGTGCCGAGAATTAAGCTTATGAAGTTCTCTTTTTTCATTTTTCTTCCTCCTTGTCAGACTTTTTGCCGCCAAGTCTCGCCCTGGCTTCCTCCACGCTCTCGCCTTCGTGGATGAGGAAGGTGTCGATAAACTTATCCTCAACGGCCGTATAACCGGAGACAACTCCCTCCTCGATTTTCTTGTAGCCGGAAACTACGCCTTCTTCTATCTTCTTGTAGCCTTCCACTACGGCATTTTCAATCTTCTTGTTTGCTTCTGTAAACATAGACATTTTTAACCTCCATTATCTCAACACTTGTTTGTGTTTACAGGCTGTAGTATAATAAGCAAAAAGTGAAAAAACAATCAGCAATATTTAAACATCTGTTGATATAATGGGGAGGAGCTCAATGAACACAGCCAACAACAAACGGCGCAGAGAGTCCCGGCGGCGGATAGAAAATGCCTTCGTGCAGCTTTTGCAGGACAGACCCCTGCAGCAGGTGCGAGTCTCTGATATCTGCAAGCTGGCGGAGGTGAACAGGACCACCTTCTATGCAAACTATGTGGATATCTACGATTTGGCAGACAAGGTGCAGCTCAGCCTTGAAAACGAGGTTTTGGGTCTTTATCAGGATGAGATAGATGCCCGGGAGAGCCGGCATGATTTTTTGAAGCTATTCCGGCATATAAAGGAAAATCCGCTTTTTTACAAAACCTATTTCAAGCTCAATTCCGACGGGAAGCTGCGTTTTGCCATGTATGACATGGAGGAGGCAATCCACCGCTTTGACAATGAGCACATCGAATACCACATTGCCTTTTTCGCAAATGGGCTCAACGCCGTAATAAAAAAATGGCTGGAGAACGACTGCAAGGAAACTCCGGAGGAGATTTTCTCCATCATCCGGGATGAATACAAGGGCCTTGACTGGCATACAGACTAAAAAACAGCGCGCTGATGCCTTTCTTCTTCCTGCTCATTTCCTCTTTCAAGCCCGGTCAGGAAATGATAAGAAACGGACTGCAATTTAAGTTTGACTTTGAGAACTATTCTCTGGTAAACTATGATATGCTGCTGTCCGGCGCGGTGATGAGCGTGCTGCCCATCATGATAATCTTCGCCATGAACCAGAAGGCCTTTATTGCCGGTCTCACCGTAGGCAGCGTAAAGGGCTAAATCCAATGTAAACCCCCAAAAGGAGTTTCAAGTAACATGAAAAAGGCAAAAATCATTTCGTTATTTGCTGCATTTGCAGTTACAATGGGTATGGGGATGAGCGTTGG
>JAFQFH010000066.1 GCA_017398685.1 Oscillospiraceae bacterium | reverse complement strand
AATTCTTGAAAATCCCCCTTCCAAGGTTGTGGAGGATATCTATTGACAGGAGATATAATCAAAATTGCCTCATGTTCATCACGAACATGAGGCAATTGTTTTTTTGATTTACTTGGCGTAGTCCACAGCCTTGGTCTCGCGGAGAAGATGGACCTTTATCTGACCGGGGTAGGTCAGCTCTTCCTCTATCTTCTTGGCGATATCCCGGGCCAGAAGGATCATCTGATCCTCGCTGACATCCTCGGGCTTGACCATTATGCGGATCTCGCGGCCGGCCTGAATGGCGTAGGAGCTGGCAATGCCGGGGAAGCTCTTGGAGACTTCCTCAAGCTTTTCAAGGCGCTTGACGTAGTTTTCGATGTTCTCGCGTCTTGCACCGGGGCGGGAAGCGGAGATGGCATCGGCAGCCTGCACGATGCAGGCAACAACGCTCTGAGGCTCCACATCGTTGTGGTGGGCTTCGATGGCGTGGATAACGGCGTCGGACTCCCTGTACTTGCGGGCAATGTCCACACCGATGGTTACGTGGCTGCCCTCAACCTCATGGTCGATAGCCTTGCCCAGGTCGTGGAGAAGGCCTGCGCGCTTGGCGGTGTTGATATCCACACCCAGTTCGCTGGCGAGCAGCCCTGCGATGTGGGAAACTTCGATGGAGTGGTTGAGTACGTTCTGACCGTAGCTGGTACGGTACTTCATACGGCCAAGGAGCTTTATGATCTCAGGATTGAGGCCGTGGATATTGGTCTCGAAAACAGCCCTTTCGCCCTCGGCCTTGATGGTGGCGTTGACCTCGCGCTGGGCCTTGGCAACCATTTCCTCAATGCGGGCGGGGTGGATACGGCCGTCCTGAATGAGTTTTTCAAGAGCAAGGCGGGCAATCTCACGGCGCACGGGGTCAAAGCTGGAAACGGTGATGGCTTCGGGGGTATCGTCAATGATAAGGTCGCAGCCGGTGAGAGTTTCTATGCTGCGGATGTTGCGGCCTTCGCGGCCGATTATGCGGCCTTTCATCTCGTCGTTGGGGAGGGGTACGACAGAGACGGTGATCTCGCTGGCATGGTCTGCGGCGCAGCGCTGGATGGCGGTGGCGATTATCTCGCGGGCGCGCTCGTCAGCCTCGTCCTTATACTGGTTTTCAATCTCCTTGACCTTCATGGCCATCTCGTGAGTCACATCGTCGCGGATGGTGGCAATAAGATAGGCCTTGGCCTCTTCGATGGAGAAGCCGGATATCTTCTCCAGCATTTCAAGCTGACTTTTCTTTATAAGTGCAATCTCTTTCTGCTGGGATTCCACTGCGGCGATCTTGTTGCTGAGAGTGTCGTTTTTCTTCTCAACCGCGTCTATCTTGCGGTCAAGATTTTCTTCCTTCTGCTGAAGGCGGCGTTCCTGCTTTTGCAGTTCCGCACGGCGGGTCTTTTCTTCGCGCTCGTACTCCGAGCGGCTTTTGTGTATTTCTTCCTTTGCCTCCACGAGAGCTTCTCTTTTCTTGCTCTCTGCACTCTTTATTGATTCATTGATTATACGCTTGGCTTCTTCCTCCGCGCTGGCGATCTCGCGCTCACCGATCTTCTTGCGGTAGACAATACCAAGAATAAAGCTCGCGGCTGCCGCCACGGCTATAATAACGATCCACAAAGGCGTTGACATAGTAAGTAAACACACCTCCATTCTTTAAGAATTTTTGGGTGGTTTAGTGCCGGGATAAAATTGATCTAAAGCAAGATGGGCCATAAAACGAACCCATCGTAATTGAAAACTAATATTCCTGCAAGGCCTCCCCAAGGCCCTTCAAAATATTACCCGATGTATTTTACCGCGTTGCTGGTGTTATGTCAAGTAATCCGCTTAAAATATTTGATATTTTAATATGTGTTCAGATTTCGCCTTTCCCTTGAATTTGTGGGCTTGTTCTAATATAATTATATTGTGAATTGGTAAGGAGGTAAATTATATGAGCGAAATATTTGTCACAGGACACAGAAATCCTGATACCGATTCCATTGTGGCCTCCATGGCCTATGCCGCCTTGAGAAACGCTCTGGGCGACAGGGACTATAAGGCTGTGCGCATCGGCTCGGTCAACGATGAGACTTTGCACATTCTGGACTATTTTGGATTTGACGCGCCGATGTATGTACACAATATGCGCACGCAGGTAAAGGATCTGGACTATGACCGTCCTCCCGAACTGGAGCACAAGGTTTCGGTGGATCTGGCATGGCGCACCATGCGCGACAGTGAGATCGCCACCATGCCCATTGTCAACGAGGACGGCACCCTGTTCGGCATGATATCCTCCGGGGATCTCGCCTCCTACGATATGCAGACCATCTACGAAAGCCGGGTGGAAAAGCTGCCCATCTTCAACCTTATTAGCGCCCTTGAGGGCAGGCTTGTAAACGAGTACGGCAATCAGGTCAACAGCATATCCGGCAATGTGGTGATTGCCCTGCCCAAGTCCTATGAGGACATGGCTATGGTCAGCGCCGACTCTATCCTCGTCTGCGGCGATCAGCCGGAGATAATAGACCGGGCCATAGAAAAGGGCGTAAGCTGCCTTATCCTCTGTCAGACGGAGATACCTCAGCGGCTTGTGGACTGCACAGCGTCCACCTGCATAATCTCCACCCCGCTGGACGCACGTCAGGCGGCCCGGCTCATCTATCAGGCCATCCCTATTGAGCGTATCTGCGATTGCAGCAAGAGTGTGGAGTGCTTCCACCTGACGGACTATCTGGACGATGTGAAGGAGGTCATGGCCAAAAGCCGTTACCGCTGCTATCCCGTGCTGGATGAGCACGAGCGTGTGGTGGGCACGCTTTCACGTTTCCACTTGCTCAATCCCAGACGCAAGAGAGTGGTGCTGGTGGACCATAACGAGGCCGCCCAATCCGTGACAGGGCTGGATCAGGCGGAGATAATGGAGATTATTGACCATCACAGACTGGCAGATATCCAGACCCGCCAGCCCATTTCCGTGAGAAACGAGCCCGTTGGCAGCACCAATACAATCATCACCGCCATGTATCAGGAGCACGGTGTAATGCCCTCTCCCAAAATGGCAGGGCTTATGGCTGCCGCCATACTCTCCGATACGGTCATGTTCAAATCCCCCACCTGCACCAAAAAGGATATTGCCATGGCAGAGCGTCTTGCCCGCATGGCAAAGCTCTCCCTTGATGAGCTGGGCAAGGAGCTTTTCTCCATCTCCGGTGCCGAGGGCAAGAGCGTGGAGGAGCTTTTCAAAACCGACTACAAGGAGTTCCATATTGCCGAGCAGAACATGGGCGTAAGCCAGATAACCTGCGTGGACGCGGAAGTGCTGCTGGGCCGCAAGGAAGAGTTTATCCGCATGATGGAGGAGCTGAAGCTCAGAAAAGAGTTCGACATGGTGCTGCTCATGCTCACGGATGTGCTTCTGGAAGGCACTCACCTTCTCTTTGTGGGCAGCAGCGATGTTATCCGTCAGGCCTTCTCCAAGGAGCCGGGAGAAAACTACATATTCCTGCCCGGCGTAATGAGCCGCAAAAAGCAGATTATCCCCATGCTGACCGCTCTCTGGGGCTGAGAAAGGGGAAAACATGCGTTTTACCAAAATGCACGGCGCGGGAAACGACTTTATCATTATCAACAACATAAATGGCGGCATTTTGCCCCAGGACATGGGCGCACTGGCAAAAAAGCTCTGTGCCTTTCACACCGGCATAGGTGCCGACGGCATGATGATAGTAAGCCCCGCCCGAAAAGACGGCGACTTTGCCATGAGCTTTTTCAACAGCGACGGCAGCGAGGGCGAAATGTGCGGCAACGGAGCACGGTGCATATCCCGCTACGGCTTTGATAAGGGGCTTGCCGGGAAAAGCATGAGCATTGAGACCATATCCGGCACAGTGCTGGGCAGGCGAATAAGCGAAAAGCTCTACAGCGTGCGGCTCAATGACCCCTCGGTCATAAAGTCCGGGCTCTCCCTCGATGTGGGCGGGCAAAGCTTTGAGTGCTGCTATGTGGAGCTGGGCGTCCCGGGGCTGCCCCATGCGGTGGTACCCATGCAGGGCTTTGACCTGATGGAGAAAGCTGAGCTTTTTGAGCTGGGCAAAGCACTGAGAAACCATGCCGCCTTTCCCAAGGGCGCAAATGTGAGCTTTGTAAAGCATATTGAGGGAAACAAATTAAAAGCCATCACCTTTGAGCGTGGTGTGGAGGATTTTACCCTCGCCTGCGGCACAGGCTGCGCTTCCATCGCATCTGCACTGACTTTGAGCGGCGATGTAAACGGGGCTGAGCCTGTGTACATATCCATGCCCGGCGGGGAGCTTTCCGTGTCACTGAGCTGCGAAAACGGCAGTATCCGTGACATCTGGCTGACAGGCCCCGCCGCTCTCGTCTTTGAGGGCGAGTATATAGACAGCTGAAAAAGGAAAGGGCGCGTTGCTTTATTTTGCAACGCGCCCTGAGACTGTCAGAAAATTTCCGTTCCGGCAATGTGAAAAGCGCTGGGAATACTCGTGCGTATTTCCTGGTATTTTCATGAAGCAGGGGCGGAAATTTCCCTTTTTAACCCTTGTGTTTTCTTGTCTCAGTGCGGATTTTGTCCGCACTTTTTTGCTTACTTATATTTATGATATATCTCGGCAAGGCTTCTCGCAGTATCTTTGTATTGCTGGAAGCCTCTTTCATATATCCGCACATTCTCCTCAACGGGCAGCACCTCGTCGGATACGACAACGCACTTATCCACGCTTTCCTCAAAAGAACCGAACATGCCCGAAACCACACCCGCCAGCATGGCAGAGCCAAGAGATGAGTCATTGTCCATCGTGCAGGTCAGCGGTGTTGCCAGCACGTCACATAGAATCTGCCGCCAGAGCTTGCCCTTGGCGCCACCCCCTATAAGTCGGAACTGGTCAATGCGGATATTCTGGGCCTTTATCTCCTCAAGACAGTCTCGCATGGAATAGGAAACACCTTCGAGAACGGCTCTGGTGAAATGGGCCTTGCTGTGGCTGCGTTTAATTCCGGTAAAGGAGGCGCAGAGCTCATCATCGTAGTAGGGGGTCATCTCGCCCATCAGATAGGGGTGGAAAAAGAGACCTTCGCTGCCGGCAGGAACTTCCTGAGCGCCCCGGTTAAGCAGCTCATAGGCACTGGTGCCCAGCTCTTGGCCGGTGACAGTCTCCATCTCGCCGAAGGTGTCCCTGTACCACTTGTAGGACGCAGCGCACGAGCGGGTGCCCGTTCCGGGATACCATTTGCCGGGAATGATGTGGCGATAGTTAAGCAGCTGAGGATTGGGAATATAGTTGCTGGTTATGGGACAGATGCGGCCGGCGGTGGCCAATTTTACAGTGGCTGTACCTTCAGCTATGGCGCCGGAGGCGTACACCTCCATGACCGTATCTGTAGAGCCGACGATAACCGGTGTTCCTGCCTTGAGTCCGGTAAGTTCTGCGGTCTTTTCATTCACGGTGCCAGCAAGATCTGTAGGTGCTTTTATGGGGGGCAGCAGATCCACATCCACTCCAGCAATGCCGCACAGCTCCGGACTCCACTGAGATTTATGGTCATCAGCCAACATTGAACCCATTGACTCAATTGAGTCTGTGCAGAAGTCCCCGGTGACCAGATGGCGGATATAATCCTTGACGAAATAGATGCGCTTTGTCTTCTTCAAAACCTCAGGCTCATTCTCGTTGAGCCAGAGAATCTGAGGCAGATTCCACATAGGAGACACCGTGTTCAGACTATGTTTTCCAATAAGTTCTGAATAGTTTTCCTTCAGGAAGCGAACCTGCTTACCACTGCGACCGTCTGACCAGTGGATGAAGTTGCGGATAGGCCTGTCGTTTTCATCACAGAATACTGCCATGTGAGTTGCGGCATCTATGGAGATGGCCAATATGTCCGCCGGGTCGATACGGCTTTTTTCAAGGCAGGCCCTTACATTATATATAAAAGCCTCAAAAAGCTCGTCCACGTTCTGTTCATACCAGTTAGGGAAGGGAAAATAGGATGGATACTCTATAGTGCTTGTTGCAACTATTTTGCCTGTGTCCTGCAGCAGGGTAGCCTTTGAGGAGCTACCGCCAAAGTCTACACCCAAAGTATATTTATGTGCCATGTTCAAGCCTCCTTTAACTCAGAAAAAGCGTCCACACAGGAATAGTTATCATTGAAAACAGCGCAGATATGGAAATCAGCTTGGCAGACAGCTGACTGTTGCCGCCGTATATGCTGCAAAGCATGGTAGCGTTGGTAGCGGCAGGCATTGCAGACATGAGTATAACACAGCCCCTCAGCACCGGGTCAATGGGCAGGAAAGAGCTTAGCAGCATGACAACTGCGGGCAGGAGAAGAAGGCGGATAAAGCAGTAGGGGAAAACCCGCCAGTCGGCGAAAAGCTCCTTGAGCGGGACACCGCCCAGAACAGAGCCGATTATAAGCATTGCGCAGGGAGAGGTGGCCTGCCCAATAAATCCGGACGCCTCCAGCAGCAGAGCGGGGACAGGGATGCGGGCAGCGTATACTACCACAGCCAGAACACCAGCCACAAACGCGGGATTGAAAGCCTTCCTGAGGGAGGTCTTTCCCGAGAGCATGAATATACCCAGGGAGAAGCAGAGAAGACTGAAGGGGATATTCATAAGGGAGGCATAGAACTTTGCAGTGCTGCCAAATACAGCAGTGCAGACCGGGATACCCACGTAGGTTACATTGGCGCAAAGAGTTTCAAATATATATACGGGCTTGTCCTGCTTGTCGGAGCAGAAGAGAGGGACCAGAAGCCGGCCTATGCCACCGCACAGAAGATACATAGCTGTGGCCAGCGCAAGGGTGAGAGCGATACCGCCCAGGCCGACACTTGCATCCGAGGTGGCGATGGCATTGAAAAGGTAAAGCGGCAAAACCATCTTAACCACGATTGACGAGAGCACGTCTGTTCCTTCGGGTGTTATTATCTTCAGTCTGCGTCCAAGATAACCCACAATGATACCGAAGAATACTACCAGAATCTGATGAATTGCGGCAAACATAAAAGTTCCCCCTCAACTAAAATGTAATAAAATTTCGTTTTATCGGTAATATGCACAAAATTTTGTTTCAGCATGTAGCAAGGTAAACAAAAACGAGAAAATGAGTTTGGCACTATGGACAAACGGCCAATACAAGTGTATATTAAATGAAAAGAAATTTCAAGATATTTATCGTAACAAGAAATATTATTTCATTTTAAGGTTTTAAGGAGGAATATCATGCGCAGCTTTACTCATCGTGCCCCGACAGAAATCGTTTTTGGACTTGATACCGAATATGAAGCCGGAAGACTTGTCAAAAAGCACGGCGGCAGCAAGGTTGTTATCGTTTACGGCGGCGGCAGCGTTGTCAGATCCGGTCTTCTTGACAGGGTCAAGGAATCTCTTGACAAAGAGGGAATTGAATATGTTCTCTTCGGCGGTGTTCAGCCAAACCCCCTGATTTCCAAGAGCAAAGAGGGCATAGCCCTTGCAAGGGAATTTGGTGCAGACCTTCTTCTGGCTGTGGGCGGCGGCAGTGCAATTGACACCGCAAAAACCATGGCTATAGGTGTTATGAACCCCGACACCGAGATCTGGGACTTCTTCACCGGCGCTGCAACCGTTACCAAGAAGCTGCCTGTAGGCGCAGTCCTCACCATCCCCGCAGCCGGCTCCGAGACCAGCACCTCCTGCGTCCAGACCGAGGACGTGACCAAGACCAAGATCGGCTTCAACACCGAGATGAACTATCCCGCCTTCGCCATCATGAATCCCGCCCTGTGCAAGACCGTCCCCTCTTTCCAGCTGGGCGCAGGCGCTACCGACATAATGATGCACACTCTTGACCGTTACTTCAACGCTCATTTTGACAATGAGACCACTGATGAAATAGCCGAGGCCATTCTGAGAGTTACCATCCGCAACGGCAAAAAGGCACAGGATAACCCCGATGACATCCACGCTCTCAGCGAACTGATGTGGGCCGGCAGCATCTCCCACAACGGCATGACCGGTCTGGGCGGCACCAGAGACTTTGCAGTCCACATGTTCGGCCACGAGATCAGCGGTCTTTTCAACCTGACCCACGGCGCCAGCATGGCAGTTGCATGGACTCCCGTTGCAAAGTACGTCTGCGAAGTGGCTCCCGAGCGCTACGCCAGATATGCCAGAAATGTCTGGGGCGTCACCGAGGGTACTGTTGAAGAGATGGCCCAGAAGGGCATTGAGCTGACCACTGAGTACTTCCGCAGTCTGGGCATGCCCCTGTGCGCCCACGACTTCCTTGGACGTGAGTTCACTGAGGATGAAATAGAAAATCTGGCGCTCCACTGCTGCAACTACCACAAGAAGAAGGTCGGCAAGCTGCGTGTTCTGGATTATGAAGACATGGTCTACATCTTCCGCCAGATGAACAACAAGGTCTGAGAGCTGATTTTTGACCGGACTTGATTTTTTGGAGGGTTCTATGAAGCTGTCGTTCCGGCACAGTGAGGAAACAATAAGGGCTATGGTTGCCATGCAGACGAAGCTCGCCGGCGGCAGCCGTACCGGCAAAATAGTATACGCACTGGGTGTGCTGGGGCTGGCCGGAGGAACCATCCTCGTTATAGAAGGCTACGAGATAGCCCTTATGCTGGTGCTTTTGGGCTGCTGGGCCATTATGGGCGTGCAGCAGACTCCCAGCCGCACCGCAAAGCAGATTGTAAGAGGTATGAAAGGCAAGCTGCCCAGGGTAAGCTATACCTTCCATGACGAGGGCTTTGATGCCCAGTTTGACAAAACTGTGGACAACTACAAATACTCCGATGTGGCAGCCCTGATAAGAGACAGGAACTACCTCTATATAGGTCTCAAGTCCATGGTCACTCTTGTAATACCAAAAAACAGTGAAAACTTTTCCGGAGAGCTTGAAGGCTTTCTGAAGGAAAAGACCGGCAAAAAATGGACAAGCCGGCCTCACTCCTCCGGCTTGTCCGCAAACATATACAGTCTCATAGAGATAATCAACAAAAAAAGGAGCTAAATATGGGCACTTTACAGAGCTCTACCCGGGCCTTCGGCAGCGTCAGAAGATACATACAGGGTCCCGGTGAGATTGACAATCTCAAGAACTACACCAAGCCTCTGGGCAGCAAGGTTTATGCCCTTATAAGCACAGGCCTTTTTACAACACTCAAGGCAAGGCTTGAAAAAATTTACACCGAGGAAAGCGACTGCCTGTTCTTCGACGAGTTCAGCGGTGAGATAACCTACGCCAAGTTGGACGAGAAGACCGCTAACGCAAGGAATTTCGGCGCAGAGCTTATCGTGGCCGCCGGCGGCGGCAAGGTCGTGGATGCGGCCAAGATAATCGCCAAGGAAAACGGCATCCCCGTGGTGCTCATCCCCACAATCGCCTCCACCGACGCTCCCGTTGCCAGCATGTCCGCTGTGTTCAACGATGCCGGCGAGCAGCAGGGCATTGTTCTCTTCCAGGATTGCCCGGACATCGTTCTGGTGGACTCTGAGCTTATCGCTCAGGCCCCTGTCAGATACTTCATAGCAGGCGTGGGCGACGCCCTTGCAACCTGCTTTGAGGCCAAGCTCAGCGCCATGTCCGACAGCCCCAACTTCGTCTCCGGCGGCAAGCGCTTCACTCTGGCCGGCATGGCCATCTGCGAGGCCTGCGAAAAGACCATCATGGAAAAGGCAGAGGCCGCTGTTCTTGCTGTGAGACAGCAGCTTTGCACCCCTGATGTGGAAGACGTTATCGAGGCCAACACCCTCCTTTCCGGTCTGGGCTTTATCAACGTGGGGCTCTGCGGTGCACATGCCACCAACACCGGCCTTACCGTTCTGACGGAAACTCAGGGTACTCTCCACGGCGAACTGGTGGCCTTCGGCATCATCGTTCAGCGGGTCGTGGAACAAAGACCTCTTGAAGAGATAGCAGGTCTTATCTCCTTCATGCGCCGCATCGGCCTTCCCACCACGCTGGAAGAGCTGGGCGTACATGAGATGACGGAAGAAATGCTGGATCGGGTCACTACCAAGGCTCTCTCCGGTTTCTGGAAGCGCTACCCCTACTATGTGTCCAAAAAGAGCCTTGGCGATGCCATCATGATGGCGGACGCGCTGGGACATAAATACAGTAATTAAACTGATTTCGGTCAGTTAAATTCCAAAAAGCTAGAGAAAGGAAGATCCAAAATGTACTCGAAAGCATTGGATAAAGTGATTTGGTTTATCAGACAGCTTCTGATATTCCTGCTGGGAGCCTCCGTCGTGATCGTTTCCTTCCAGATAATCTTCCGCTATCTGTTCAACAGACCCCTTAACTGGAGCGAGCAGACCGCAAGATGTATCTTCATCTGGATGACCATGCTGAGCGTCCCCTGCATCTTCAGAGCCAAGGGCATGATAATTTTCGACCTGCTGGTCAACGCCATGCCCGAAAAGGTCAGGTATGTACTGGCTTTGCTTGTTGACTGCATTGTCATGTTCTTCGCTGTGTGCTTTTTCTGGTTCAGCACCCAGCTTTGCATCAACACCGGCGCCCGCGTTATGGCCGGCGTTGAAATTCCCCAGAACCTGATTTACATTTCCATGCCCATCGCCATGTTCCTTTTGGCTCTTGTAATTCTGGAGCAGATGATGGACACCTGCAAAAAGCTTAAGAATGGAGGACAGAGCAAATGAGTGCAATGGGTATAGGCGCAGTTCTCATACTTTTCTTCGCAATGCTTCTCATCGGTACCCCTATCGCCATATGTCTTGCCAACGTGGGTCTTATCTGGGTCATCTCCTCCCCTGCTCTGCCCAACATGACCTTTGCCAGCAAGATCTACGGCTCTACCGACAGCTTCTCCCTCATGGCCATCCCCTTCTTCATGCTGGCAGGCCAGCTGATGGAGCATACGGGTATAACCGAAAAATTCATTGAGTTTGCCAAGAGCCTGGTCGGTCACATCCGCGGCGGTGTGGCTCACACCTCCCTTGTCACCGGCGTTATCATGGCAGGCGTTTCCGGCTCCGGCAACGCCGACACCGCAGCCATCGGCGCAATGCTGATTCCCGCGATGGTCAACGACGGCTACGAGGAAGGCTTTGCCTGCAACGTTGTTGCCGCAGCCGGCTGTCTGGGTCCCGTCATTCCTCCCTCCATCATGATGGTCGTTTTTGCCAACGCTGCTGACTACTCCGTCGGCAAGCTCTTCATGGGCGGCGTTCTCCCCGGCGTGACTCTGGCCCTGTGCTGGATGGTGGTCTGCTACATCTACGCAAAAAAGCACGATGTTCCCAAGGACAAGTTCGCAGGCTTTGGAAACATCCTCAAAGCCTTTGGCCGTACCTGGGGCGCTCTCGTAATGCCCGCCATTATAATTGTCGGCATTCTCACCGGTGTCTGCACCGCCACTGAGGCCGGTGTTCTGGCCTGCCTCTACGGTATCTTCTATGGCTGCATCCAGAAAAAGCTCAACCTCAAGAAAATCATCAAGTGCCTTGAGGACGCTGCAATGTCCGCAGCCGGCCCCCTGCTCATCGTTACCTACTCCGGCATTTTCAGCTACATGCTGACCCGTATGAACATCTCCAGACTCATCGGCACCTTCTGCCAGACCTACATTGCCAGCGAAGCAGGCTTCTACTTCTTCATGCTGGCCCTGGGCCTTGTGCTGGGCTGCTTCATTGACGGTCTTGCATCCACCGTTATGCTTATCCCCGTCATGTCCCCCATTGTCATCCAGATGGGTCTGAACTATCAGCAGTTTGCAATCATCTATCTGCTGAGCCTTCTCACCAGCCAGCTCACTCCCCCTGTGGGCAACCTGCTCTTCGTTTCCGCCGGCGTAAGAAAGACCCCCATCGCTCAGGTCTACCGCTACTGCTGGCCCTTCTGTATAGCTATGATAATCGGCATTATCCTGTGCATCTACATTCCCCAGCTGTCCTGCTGGCTGCCCAGCCTTATCTACGGCTGATAAAAACATAAATTCCCGGCAGCAATGCCGCCGGAAATATAAAAAAAACAAGGAGGCCCCCAATGAAAAAGTTTTTCGCAACTCTTCTGGCACTGATGATGGTATTTGCCATGTTCAGCGCAACCGTCGCCCACGCAGATAGCCCCTGGGACGATTTCAAGCCCATGGTAGTCAGCTTCGCTACCGCAAACGGCGTTGCCCAGACCATCGAGAAGATGGACCAGAACTGGATGGCTTACATCACTGAGAAGTCCGAAGGCAAGATCACCTTTGACTACTACCCCGGCGCACAGCTGGGCAGCTACATGGAGCTCATCTCTCAGGTTGACACCGGCGCTCTGAACGTCTCCGTCACCGACATCTCCATGTTCGAGTCCTACTGCCCCGAGTTCTCCGTTCTGTACTTCCCCTACATCATGGATGATGCAGAGCACGCAGGCCGCGTTATGTACGGCGAAGGCGGCGAGATCCTGAAGACCGCTCTTGCTGAGGCCACCAACACCTACATGCTCGGTTACGTCCAGCACGGTGCCCGTCAGTGCGCAACCGTCAACCCCATCAATTCCGTTGAAGACTGCGCCGGCATCATCATGCGTACCCCCGAGGCCCAGAACTACATCACCTGGTGCAATGCCATCGGTATGTCCTCCACCCCCATGGCCATGTCTGAGGCCTACACCGCCATCCAGTCCGGTGTTGCCCACGGCATCGAGCTGCCCATCCAGGCTCTCCAGTCCAACGGCTACTGCGAAGTTGCTCCCAACGTCTGGAAGGATGCCCACATGTACGCATTCCAGGGTCTGACCGTCAACCAGACCTGGTTCGACTCTCTCCCCGACTTCGTTCAGGAGCTGTTCGTTGAGGCTTGGGAAGTCCAGCAGGACGACTACAACACCATGCTGCTGGCTGAAGAGGCTGACATCTACGATCTGCTGATCGCTGACGGTGTCACCATCACCGAGTGCGACTACCGCGATGAGCTGGCTGCTACCTTTGCTGACTACTACGCCCCCGAGGCTGAGTCCATCAGCGAAGCTGCTGTTGCACTTCTCGAGTGCATCCAGAACGCCCGCTAAGTCCTGAAAGGAAAACCAGGGAATACTTAAACATATTCCCTGGTCTTTCAATAACCGACAATTTTTGATTTTCAGAACTTTGTAGAACTGAGATTTGCCTCCATCTTGAAAAAGCCCTCTGCGGCCTTTGGCTTCTTCAAGGCGATAAAGGTATATATGGTGTCAACTATGGCCATCTGTGCAACTCTTGAGGACAGAGCCATTGTGCGATACTGGGTTTCGTTGGAGGCTGTGAAAAGGGACAGGTCCGCTATATTTGTCAGCGGTGAGTTCCCCACAGAGGAAAGTGAAATGACATAAGCGCCTCTCTTCTTGGCGATTTCCGCCGCATGCACGATATCCTTTGAGCTGCCCGAGTGGCTGATGCAGAAGAACACGTCCTTGTCGCTGGCATAGGTGGCGCCGATTATCTGCATATGGTTGTCGTGATAATTTGTTGCATTGAGCCCCAGACGCATCAGCTTATGCTGAAGGTCCATGGCTATAGTGTGAGAGTTGCCCAGACCGCAGATGCCGATATGCCGGGCCTTGAGTATCTTCTCGCTGGCAAGAGTGAGGTCTGCTGAATTCAGTGTGTTGTATGTGGCCTGAAGAGCGTTCATGTTGCTCTGGAAAACTTTTTCAATTATCTCTGCCTGACTGTCCTTTGGGGTTATTGCTTCGTTAATGGCTTCAAGAGGGGTGACAACATCCTGCGCCAGCGCGATTTTAAGATCCTGGTATGACTCATAGCCCAGCTTCTGACTGGCTCTGATTACCGTTGCAGCACTTACGGAACAGGCCTTTGCAAGCCCTGACACGGACATATGTATTACATCCTTCGGGTGCTTTGTTATATACTCACAAACCAGACTTTCAGCTTTGCTCATATTTTTTATCAGTGCCTGTATTTTGATTATCATGGTTGATGTTTCAGAAATATTGGTCATAATTGATACCCCTTCTTTAACATTGAAACAATTTTACCAAATTAATACAGAAAACTCAACATCGCAAACGCTAATTTCTTTACGCTTGCAAGTTTTTTTGCTCCGGCAAATTTAGATATAAGTAAAAACCCTGTGTATTTATGACTATGGAGGATTGTCAATGGAATTTCGTGGTTTCATGAAAGAATTTATACTGTCTGAACTTGAGGATGCCGTTGGTCAGGAAAACGTAAGTATCCTTAAGGGCGACAAGCTCGCATATGCCACTGACTATTTTTGGATAGCAAGAATGGTGGTCGATAAGGGCGGAGAAGCTGCACTTCCTGATTTTGTTGTGCGTCCCGGAAGTGCCGAGGAGGTCTCCAAGGTCCTCAAAATTGCCAACTATTATAAAATACCCGTTCAGACCTGGGGCGGCGGCTCCGGATCCCAGGGCGGTGCTCTGCCTCTTGCCGGAGGTATCCTGCTGGACATTAAAAGAATGGACAAGCTGATCAATCTGGATGTAAAGAACGGTATCGTCACCTGTGAGACCGGCATGATCTTCCAGACCCTTGAGTGGTATGCAAACGAGCAGGGCTATTCCGTAATGCATCTGCCCTCCTGCCTCACCTGCTGCACCGTTGGCGGCGCACTGGCCCATAACGGCATTGGCATTCTCTCCACCAAGTACGGCAAAATCGACGATCAGGTTGTAAATCTCGAGGTCGTTCTGCCCAACGGTGATATTATCAACACTCTCCCCGTCCCCAAGCATTCTTCCGGCCCCAATCTTCTGGGCCTGTTTCTGGGCTCCGAGGGCACTCTGGGTGTCATGACAAAGGTCACCTTCAAGCTGATAAAGCTGCCCGAGACTCGCCGTCACCACGCTTTCCTCTTCTCCGATATCAGCACAGGCTACAATGCCTGCCGGGAAATCGTTCAGGCTGTGAAGCCCTCTATTGTGCGTCTTTTTGACGAGGCAGAGACCGTCTCCATTATCAAGAAGGTCATCGGTTTTGAGAAGAAGGGTTCCTTCCTCAACCTGACGTTGGAAGGCTACAGCAGCATTGTTGCCGAGGAGGAGAAGATCGTCCTTGCAATAGCCGAAAAGCACGGCGCACAGTATCTGGGCACCGAGTACGGTGAAAAATGGTTTGAAAACCGCATCACCTTCTTCTATCCCGGCATTATGATGAACAATCCCCAGATGTTCGGCACTGTGGATACCACCGCCACCTACGACAACATTGAGAAGGTCTACTGGGCAATGAAGCACGCCATAGAGGACAACTTTGAGGGCGTCCGCTTCATCTCCCACTCCTCCCACTGGTACGACTGGGGCTGCATGAACTACTCCCGCTTTATAATAGACAATCCTCCCGAGTCTGAGGATGAGTGCATCCGCCTTCATAACCGTATATGGAATGCCGGCGTCCGCGCCGCAATTGAAAATGGCGGTGTCATCAACGACCACCACGGCGTGGGAGTAAAGCTTTCACGGCTGATGAAGGAAAATTACGGCCCTGCCATGCAGGTTCTGGAGGGAATAAAAAAGGCTCTTGACCCCAACGGGATAATGAACCCGTATAAGATGGGCCTGTAAGCAGAGAAAGGAGACTTGAACATGTTTTCAGTACAAAATGCAAAGCAGGCAGACATGTGCCGTTTTTGTTGGATGTGCCGCCACATTTGCCCCGTAGCCGGAGCAACCGGCTCAGAAGGCTGGGGTCCTCGTGCCAGAGGTCTGATGGTCTCCATGATTGAGCGCGGGACGGAATACGACGCTGAAATTGCCGACAGCATTTACCATTGCACTTTGTGCGATGCCTGTGCAAATGACTGTGTAACCGGCTGGAAGCCCGCAGACTTCATAAGAGAAGCCCGCACTCTGGCCGTAGTCAATGACATTGCGCCTCAGTCCATAATGACCCAGATAGAAAACCTTTCATATTACGGCAATGTATATGGTCTGCCTCTGTGTGAAAAGCTGGGCGAAAAAATAGATGCTCTCCCTAAAAAGGCTGATCTGCTCCTTTATTTGGGTCAGAGCGGCCGCACTGTCGGCAGCAGCGTAGCCCTTAATCTGATGGAAATTCTGGACAAGGCCGGTATAGTTTATACCGTTCTCAAAGATGAGCTGCCCAGCGGCACTTTCCTCAATGACCTTATGGGCACCACCGGCGATGTTCAGGCTGCTGCAGCTGCAGTTGTCAGCCAGATTGTAAACTCCGGTGCAAAAGAGATCGTGGCTCTTTCTCCCAGCGACACCGTTATGTTCAGAGAGTACTACGGCGGCTGGGGTCTGCTGGAAAATATCAAGGTCAGTTCCGCCACATCCTTTGTGGCAGGACTGCTGGCAGAAAAGAAGCTGAAGGTGCTCCCCGTGGAGCTTACGGCTTCCCTGCAGGAACCGGTAAAGCTGACCCGCGGGCTGGAGGAAGAAAATCCTCTGCTTGAAATTGTAGCCGCTCTTGGTATAAACTATATACCCCTCTTCCTCCACGGCAAGTTCTCCCGCTGTGTTGGTAATCCCATCATGGAGTGTTATGACAGCAGCGTTGCAAAGCGAATGGTTGCCGTCCGCTGCGACGATGCCCGCCGTATAAACAGCAATGTGATCATAACGGCCTCTCCCGATGATTACTACATAATGAACAAATATGCAGATAAGGACATCAGAATAGTCGATATTTACGACCTGATCAATACCAACAGCTGATATGAATATTCTCGTGTGCGTTAAACTCGTTGCCCAGAGCACCTTTACAGATGCTCTGGGCGATAGTTCAGGAGAACGTCTTTCCAACTCCGCCCTTGTGATGAACCCTACGGACGAGACGGCTCTTGAATATGCCCTCAAGCTCAAGGACAAAGACAAAAGCATAAAGATAAGCGTGATCACCATGGCGCCGCAGAGCGCCGCACAAATGTTGCAGACCGCACTGGCCAAAGGTGCAGACCAGGCCTTCCACATCTGCGACAAAGCCTTTGCCGGTTCAGACACTATTGCTACTGTCTCTGTGCTCTCCCGTGCCGCTGCCTTGACCGGCACCTACGATCTTATCCTCTGCGGTAAAAATTCCCTCGATTCGGAGACCGGGCATATCGGCCCTCAGATGGCCGCGCTTATGGGGCTACCATTTTATTCAAACGTAGTTGATATGGCCTCCTCCTCAGCAGGGCTTTCCATACTGAGAGCCGCGGGGACGGGATTTGAGGAATATACCGTAAATGAGCCTGCTGTTGTCTCCGTGGTCAATGGCACCTGCATGATCCGGCAGCCCAGTGTTATGGGCTACAAACTGGCAAAAGGCAAGCAGATACTCATGCTCGACAGCGGGGATATAGCCCCTGCCCGATCCGGCACGGACACAATCCAGGTTACTGAAAAGACTTTCAGCCACAGGCACGGAGTCAAAACCGATAACTTTGCGGAGGGAATTTCCGCGCTGTCGGCATATATTAAGTCCGTTCATTCATGAGACTTGGTGGATAAAGCATGGAATTTTGGATCGTAATCAACAAAATGACACCGTCTGCCCAAGGTTTGGTGGAAAAATGCAGCGAACTTGCCTTGCAGCGAAACCTTTCGCCCAAGGTGCTGTGCTTTGAAGATGACCGTTTTGAAAATCAGGCGGCGGTAAGGGATGAACTGCTGGCCCGCTACATCCAGTCGCCTCCTGAGGCCATTGTGTTCGAGCGAAGCCATTTCTTTGCCGATGTAGCCCCGGCCTTTGCTGCAATTATCGGCAAAGGCATCACGGCTGACTGCACCGAACTGGAGTGGAGCGATGAGCACGGGCTTCTACAGATCCGCCCCACCTATGGCGGCAGAAAAATTGCCGTGAACCGCAGTGTGTCAACGCCGTATATTGCCACAGTCCGTCAGGGTGTCTTCGGCAAACGGGGTCTGGGACTGAACGACTCCGCTCTGGAAACCCTGGAGACTGCACGTCTGGTTTTTTCCGGAGGATTGGGTCTGCGCACAAAAGAAAATTTTGAGAAGCTCTCCATGCTGGCCAAGGCCTGCGGTGCAAAGCTGGGCGCATCAAGAGCTGCCGTGGCCGCAGGCTTTGCTGACTATAATCATCAGGTGGGGCAGACCGGCGTATCGGTGCGCCCCGAAGTATATGTGGCCTTCGGTATTTCCGGGGCAGTACAGCATCTGAGCGGCATTCTGGGCTCAGAGAAGATAATTGCCGTAAATACCGACCCCAAGGCAGCAATTTTTGACTATGCAGACTACTCGCTCATAGCCGACGCCGAGGAAGTAATAACTACGCTTTTGTGTAATGCATAAATTTTTCACTATATCCTCTCTTTTACGGAACGCTCTGCATCTATGCGCAGGGCGTTTTCTTATTTCCTTGTGGATCCATCCTCCTCCGTTTATCTCTACAGTCCAACAAAGCCTGGCATGAAAACGGCAGTATCCGTGATATATTGCTGACTTGCCCCGCCACCCTCGTATTTGAGGGCGAGTATATAGACAAATGAGCATATAAAAAGAACCGATGCTTTTTTGCATCGGTTCATATTGTCAGTGCGAATTTACTTTGCCAGTTCGCAGGCGGTGCGGGCGGCGAGGGCTGCATTGTTGAGCACCAGCTTTATGTTGCTCTCAAGGCTGTTGCCGCCGGTAAGTTCCACAACCTTTGCCAGCAGGAAGGGGGTAGACTCCTTGCCTTTTACACCGGCCTCTGCGCACTGTCTGAGGGCTTCCTCGATGGCAGCGTCGATAACGGCCTTGTCCATGGCGTACTCTTCGGGGATGGGATTTGTGACCAGCATACCGCCCTTGTACTCCAGCTCACGCTGGGCGCGGAACATGGCTGCCAATTCAGCCTCGCTGTCCACACGGTAGTCCACGCCAAAGCCGCTCTTTCTGGTGTAGAAGGCGGGCAGTTCCTCGGTGCCGTAGCCGATGACGGGTACGCCGTGGGTTTCAAGGTACTCGAGAGTCAGACCCAGGTCAAGGATGCTCTTTGCCCCGGCGCATACCACCATAACGGGGGTCTGGGCCAGCTCCTGCAGGTCTGCGGAGATGTCCATTGTGGTCTCGGCACCCCGGTGTACGCCGCCGATGCCGCCGGTGGCGAAGATCTTGATGCCTGCCATATGGGCAATGATCATGGTGGTGGTGACGGTGGTAGCGCCGTCTGCGCCGCGGGCTATAAGGGCAGGCAGGTCACGGCGGCTGGCCTTGGTGACACCGCGGCCGGTCTTGCCAAGATACTCTATCTCCTCATGGCTCAATCCTGCCTTCAGTCTGCCGCCGATGATGGCGATAGTGGCGGGGACTGCGCCATTGTCGCGTACCATCTGCTCTACCATGAGGGCGGTCTCCACGTTTCTGGGGTAGGGCATACCGTGGGAGATAATGGTGCTTTCAAGGGCTACAACGGGCTTGCCCTCGTCGAGAGCCTTTTTCACTTCAGGGGCGATATCCAGATACTTATTCATGTTATACTCCTAAAATTCTTACTTGGACTTTATGTAGGGCTTGCCGTTGGCGGAAGGCACGTGGGAGCGGCCCACGAACAGCACCAGCACGATGACCGTGACCACGAAGGGGATCATGGAGATAAGGTGCATATTCACGCCGGTGGAGCCGCCCAGCACAACCTTCAGGCCGGAGCAGAAGCCGAACAGCAGGCAGCCCAGCAGTGCGCCCTGAGGACGGAACTTACCGAAGATGACCGCGGCGATGGCGATAAAGCCCTGACCGACGATGGAGATGGGACGGAACTGGGTGGAGATTGTCATAGTGACGCAGGCACCGCCCAGACCGGACAGGAAGCCGGAAATGCAAACGCACCAGAAGCGCATGGCGATGACATTGATGCCCAGAGTCTCACAGGCCTGGGGATGCTCGCCGCAGGCGCGAAGGCGGAGACCGAAACGGGTCTTGTAGAACACAAACCACACCACCAATACAGCCACAAACACAAGGTAGGTGGAGGCATAGGTGGAAAACACGTTGTCCATAAAGCGGCCGAACACGGTGGTGGTGTCAAAGGCGTTTGAGAAAAACTCGGGGATCCTCTGGTCAGCGCTGAGGGGAATGGTATCGGTGGAGTTAAAGAGCACGCGGGCTATCATTATGACGACACCGGGGCCCAGCATATTGATTGCCGTACCGGCAATGGTCTGGTCGGCGCCCAGCTTTACGGTGGCGAAAGCGTGGAGCGCACCGAAGAGCATACCCGCAAGGCCGCCGCAAAGGAAGCCGAACCAGGGGCTGCCGGTAAAGTAGGCCACAACGGTGCCGGTGAAAGCGCCGGCGGTCATCATACCCTCGATACCGATGTTTATAACGCCGGACACTTCAGAGAAGCAGGAGCCGAGAGCCGCGTACAGCAGGGGCGTGGCATAAACCAGGGTGGCAAAGAGAATAATACCAAAACTGTTAACAAAATCTGTCATTTCTTATTCTCCTTTCTTGCCTTTGCTGGATTTTTTGATGTTTCCAAGGTACTTGAAGATAACGGAGATGGCGATGAAGAAGACGACAGTGCCCACGATAACGTTTATCAACTGGGTAGGCACTTGCTCAAGATTGAGCTTGCTGCCGCCGTAGGTGAGCCAGCCGTAGAACACGCCTGCCGCCAGAACGCCGAAGGGGTTGGAGCAGCCCATCAGGGCAACCACGATGCCCGCAAAGCCGAAGCCCTCCTGGCTGGAGAATACGGAAATTCTGTTGCCCATGCCCATCAGCTGCAAAGAGCCTGCCAGACCTGCCAGAGCGCCGGAGATGGCGAGGGCGGTGAGAATAGATCCGTTGACGTTGATGCCGCCGTATTCGGCTGCAAACTTGTTGGCACCCACAGCCTTGAGACGGTAGCCAAGGGTGGTCTTGTCGATGATAAACCAGATGAGGACGGTGGCGATGATGGCCACGATGATGCCCCAGTTGGCGGTGTTGCAAAGCCCCCATTCCTTTATAAGGTCCTCGCTGAGAAGGGTCCTTGCGTTGTCGGCAATGTTCTTGGTGGCCTCGGCGGAGCCGTCGGAGTGGATGGCGGGGATACCGGCAATGAAGTTTGAAAGGTAGAAGGCTATCCAGTTGAACATTATCATGGACAAAACTTCATTGATGCCCCATTTGGTCTTGAGCACACCCACGATGATGCCCCAGAGAGCACCGGCGCACATGGCGGCCATGAAGCACAGGGGGATGAGCACGATTTTGGGCAGGTGGCCGAAGAGGATGCCCACAACGGCGGCGGCCATAGAGCCCACCACGAACTGACCTTCAGCGCCGATGTTGAAAACACCGGTTTTGAAGGAGAAGGCCACGGAAAGGCCGGTGACTATGTAGGGGATGGAGTAGACGATAACATAGGAGATATTCTTTATGTTGCTGAGACTCTTAAGGAGTCTTCCGTAGGCGGCGCCCACGTCCAGACCCATTACCACAAGGAAAATCGCACCCACAAGGAAGCCCAGAATAACGCAGAAAATGGTGTGGATAAAGCGGTTTTCCGAAATGATGGTGGTTAAATTTTTCTTTTTTTCCATATTACTTGCCTCCTGCCATCATCAGGCCCAGATCGTTTTCGTTGGCCTCTTTACCGGGGATGGAGTGGACAATCTGACCGTCGAAAATGACCTTTATGGTGTCGGAAAGGCTCATGATCTCGTCCAGCTCGAAGGAGACCAGAAGCACGGCCTTACCCTTGTTGCGCTGGTCCACGATATAGCGGTGAACGTACTCGATAGCGCCCACGTCCAGACCGCGGGTGGGGTTGACGGCGATGAGCAGGTCCTTGTCATTTTGCACCTCACGGGCGATGATGACCTTCTGCTGGTTGCCGCCGGAGAGAGTACCGGCAGGGCGTTTTTCACTTCCGCCGGGGCGGATGTCAAAATGCTCGATGGACTCGGTAGCGTGAGAGAAGATAGGCTCACGCTGGAGGATGGAGCTTTTTGCAAAGGGGTCTTCCTCGTAGTTCTGGAGGATCAGGTTATCCTCAATGGAGAAGTCCAGCACAAGACCGTGCTTCTGACGGTCGGCGGGAATACTGGACACGCCGTGGTCAAAGCCGAAGCGGGGGGATTTATTGAAAACGTCGGTGCCGTTCACCAGTATCTGGCCGGCAGTACCCTTTCTCAGACCGGTGATTACCTCCACCATTTCCATCTGGCCGTTGCCGTCTATACCGGCAATGCCCACGATCTCGCCGCGGCGCACCTGAAGGTCAAGGCCGCGGACGACTTCCACATCGCGGTAGTCCACGCATCTCAGACCCTTCACGTCCAGCACCACGTCGCCGGGGGTCTGCTCGGGCTTATCCACCTTGAAGGTGACGTTGCGGCCCACCATCATGCTGGCAAGGTCATTTTCGGTGACGGTGTCCACATCCACGGTGTCAATGTACTTGCCAAGGCGGATAATGGTGCAGAAGTCTGCGGAGGCCTTTATCTCCTTGAGCTTGTGGGTGATGATGATAATGCTCTTGCCGTCCTTGACAAGGTTTCTCATGATGCCGATAAGCTCCACTATCTCCTGAGGGGTGAGAGAGGAGGTGGGCTCGTCGAGAATGAGGATGTCCGCGCCGCGGTAGAGGGCCTTGAGAATCTCAACGCGCTGCTGCATACCCACGGAGATATCCTCGATCTTTGCATCCGGGTCAATGGACAGACCGTAACGCTCGGAAATCTCCACCACGTTCTTTCTGGCGGTGACCATGTCCAGCGCTATGCCCTTTGTGGGCTCTGTGCCAAGGACGATGTTTTCCGTGACGGTGAAAGGCTGGACAAGCATGAAGTGCTGGTGCACCATGCCGATGCCTGCGTCAATGGCGTCACGGGGGTTATTCATTTCTATCTTTTTTCCGTTGACAAGGATGTCGCCGGAGGTAGGCTTGAAAAGGCCGTAAAGCTGGTTCATCAGGGTAGATTTACCGGCGCCGTTCTCACCCAGTATCGCATGGATCTCACCTTTGTGGACTGTAAGGTTGATGCCGTCATTGGCTACGAAATCGCCGAATTTCTTGGTGATATTTCGCATTTCTATGACGGGCGTATTCATGTCCACATACTGTTTTGACAAGTTGACTGCCCCCCTGTATAAGAATTTCTTTATATTTGGAAATTATCAGCCGATGATGCGGAAGAAAGCCTCCACTGCCTCTGCGTGCTTGCCGCGGCAGATCAGATGGTGGTTGTTGATGGGTTTTGTGAGGAAGTAACTGAAATCGTCCAGCTCAACCTTGCACTGGGTACGGCAGAGCATTTTAGAGAAGGGAATGGGCTTGAGATGGCCCTCCTGAGCATGGTAGCGGCTCAGATCACCCTCGCACTTGAAGATGGTGCAGTCAAACTCATCAAATGTGCCCTGTACGGCAACACCGATATTGGACTCGAAATGGGTGTTGAGGGTGAAGTTTTTGAGCATGGTGGTGGGAATGGTGCAGTGGGCAAAGGTTGCTGTGCCTTCCTTGGTGTCAAACTTGTTGGCGTTGCAAAGGAACATATCCTCGCCGGTTATGGCGCCCAGAATGGCCATGGAAAGCAGCACGGGCACGTCGCCCTCACATCCGCCGTAAATGCCCTTGTTGTTAAGGATTGAAAGGCCGATGCAGCCGGTGGTGAACACAGTGTCAAGCAAATCGAAGCAGCGGATGGAAACGCCGCAGAGATTGTACTTCTCCACCAGTCTCTCCAGTGCGCCGTAGACGTAGAGTGCCTTTTCCAGCTCAGCCTCATCATAGCCCATACCCTTGAACATCTGCACGTGCTCATTATCGGGGTAGCTCTTCTTTTCGTACTCGGCGAGCATCTCCTCCATGGAGATGTCCACAAAGCCCAGACCCAGCTTTTCCATCATGGCCTTTTCGCAGTAGTTGCTGGCGATGAGCCAGTCGGAAGGCTTACCGATGCAGCCGATGTTCTTGCCGCGGAGGCTGGCCTTGGCCTTGTGAGCCTTCAGCAGAACCTTTATCTTTGCTGCAATCTCCTCAATGTCACCGTGGAGAATTTCACCGGTGCCGCCGTTTTTGTTGAGGAAACTGAGTATCTCCATGGAGGCGGCAAGGGAGTTGGTCTCACCGCTGGTGAGGATGTAGCAGTAGCGGGATTTGAGCTGCTCGAATATTTCAAGGAAGTAGCCCTCGCTGCCGCCGGAAGCCACGTACAAAAGGGCAAAGTCTTCGGAAAGATACTTTTCAAGGGACACCTTGGTAAATTCTTCGCCAACCGCAGCGGAAACCGCAGCAATATAGCTGTCCATATGTTCGTCAGTCACCTGAGAGAGGGGACTTCTGATCTGATAATAAGAGGCCATAAGAGTTCTCCTTAATCCAAAAATTATTTTATCTTCCTGTTTTCCGCCCCAATGTCAGCAGGCGGCCACACTTAAACATCATTTTAACATACGGTTCACATTTTTTCTACACCTTATTGGAGGAAATAATAAAAAAACTCCACCGCTTTCGCGGTGGAGTCAAGTTATGTGCGATTAAGAATTACTCGGCCAGAGTGAAGGTGGGGCACTCTTCGGCGGTGGTGGGAACAACGATCTCGCCTGCGATGACCTTTGCCTTTGCAGTCTCAACGTACTCGAGGACGTCTGCGGGGATCTGGTCACGGGTGGGAGCGATGTCAACGCCGCCATTCTCCAGGTTGCCCAGGTGGACACCAGCTTCGAACTCGCCGGCTGCAACTGCCTTGGAGATGTCCTGAACTGCAATGTCAACGCGCTTCATAGCGGAGGTGATGATGCAGTCGAGACCCAGCTCAACAGCCTGGTCCTTATCAACGCCGATACCCCAGATGCCTTCCTCGTCACAAGCGTTCATAGCACCGTTGCCGGTGCCGCCTGCTGCGTGGTAGATAACGTCAGCGCCCTTGGTGATCATGTCCTTGGCTGCGGTTGCGCCGCCAGCGATGTCAGTAAAGCTGTTTGCATTGTACTGCAGGATGGTTGCATCGGGGCAAACTTCCTGAACACCGTAGATGTAGCCAACGCCGAACTGGTTCATGGAATCGGAGACCATGCCCTGAATGTAACCGACGGTGTTGCTCTCAGTGACGGAACCGGCAACGAGACCAACGAGGTAGGAAGCCTGCTCCTGAGCGAACAGCAGGCAAGCAACGTTGGGCAGCTCTGCGCAGGTAGCGTCGTCGACGATGGCGAACTTCTGATCGGGATTGGCTTCTGCAGCCTCAAGGGTAGCGTTTGCCAGCATGTAGCCGACGCAGATGATCAGGTCGTACTCTTCATCGATGAAGGTGTTGATGTTGGTCTGGTAGTCAGCATCGGTCTTGGACTCAAGGTAGTTGACCTCGAAGACTTCGGGATCGAGAGCCTGCAGACCTTCCCAGGAACCCTGGTTGAAGGACTTGTCGTTGACGCCGCCAACGTCGGTAACCATACCGATCTTGATCTTGTCGTCAGCAAAAGCGGAGACGGTGCACAGTGCAAAGATCATGCACAGTGCCAGAGCCAGTGCGAGAATCTTCTTCATGATTTTTCCTCCAGAAAAAATTTTGATAAAAATTTCCGTATGTATCGCACACACATCATAGATTATATCATCATGAAATGAGCAAATCAAGCCGTCAGCGACAAAAAATATCAGGCTTCATTTTTGGTAAATATGTGATTTTTTCGCAAAATGTATTTACAGACAAAAAACACATTTACAAGAAGGGGCTTTTTGTATATAATATGTTGTTGGAAATAATATGAAGGTTGTGAGTGAAAATGCTTGAATTTGAAGAATATAAGGCCAAACTGAATGCGGCAAAGCCCACGCTGGACGTTTTGCGTGACGCTTTGAAGCTGGAAGCCGCCCAGAAAGAGATAGAGGAGCTGGAGGCCGCCAGTGAGCGCGAAGGCTTCTGGAACGATGTGGAAAAGTCCCAGAAGGTTCAGCGCCGCCTCAAGACCCTTAAAAATAAATGCGAGAGCTTTGAAAAGCTGTGCGGTGCATGGGACGATATGATGACCATGTGCGAGATGGCAATAGAGGAAAATGACGACTCCATGCTGGAGGAACTGAAGGCCGAGTTTGAAAAGTTCAGCGAGAACGCCGAGGCCATGCGTCTGGGTACTCTTCTCACCGGCGAGTACGATGCCAACAACGCCATCCTCACCTTCCACGCAGGCGCCGGCGGCACCGAGGCTCAGGACTGGACGAGCATGCTCTACCGCATGTACAACATGTGGGCCGACCGCCACGGCTACAAGGTGAAGGTCATGGACTTTCTGGACGGGGACGAGGCCGGTATAAAGAGCGCCACCATCATGATAGAGGGTGAGAACGCCTACGGCTTTTTGAAGAGTGAGCACGGTGTGCACCGTCTGGTGCGTGTCTCCCCCTTTGACTCTGCCGGACGCCGCCACACCTCCTTTGCAGCCGTCGAGGTCATGCCTGAGATCGCCAACGACAACGAGATAGAGCTCCGGGACGAGGACATCAAGATGGACGTTTACCGTTCCTCCGGCGCCGGCGGTCAGAAGGTCAACAAAACCTCCTCCGCAGTCCGTCTCACCCATATCCCCACCGGCATCGTGGTTGCCTCTCAGGTGGAGCGCAGCCATTTCCAGAATCTTGAAAACTGTAAGAACATGCTGCGCGCCCGCCTTGCCGAGATAAAAGAGCGCGAGCATCTTGAAAAGATAAGCGACATCAAGGGCGTTCAGATGAAGATCGAGTGGGGCAGCCAGATCCGCTCCTACGTGTTCATGCCCTACCAGCTTGTAAAGGACCTGCGTACCGACTATGAGACAGGCGGCATCCAGAGCGTTATGGACGGCAATCTGGACGGCTTTATAAACGCCTTCCTCTCCAAGCGCGCCGAAAGCTGAGAAGAACAAAAAATTGAAAATGAGGTGTTTCCTCTGGGAAACGCCTCAATTTTTTGTTATCTGGTGCTGGGGCCGGGGTCATAGTCACCGTAGATAAAATCGTCTATATCATATTCCATTTCCTTCCCCCTCCTTCACGACTTTTTTGCAGCATACCTTCAATATATGCAGCAAAGCTGCCGCCTATGACAGGCTTGGTAAACTTTACGTGAACGAAAAGCATAGCTCTTGATAAACTATCGTCTTTGGGTTATAATGTTCCGGTCTGAAAACCCACTATATTAATGTGAAGGAAGAAATGAAATGAGCGCATCAACCAAGAAGAAACAGCGTATAGCCGCCCGTGAGGCAGGCACCGACAAGAAGATACTTGCCGCCCAGAAAGAGGCTGAGCTGAAAGCACAGAGCAAGCGCCGCTGGACTTTGGGTGCTATTGGCGTTATTTTGCTTGTCGCCATTATCCTTTTCCTCAACTCCGGTTTCCTCTACAAGAACACCGCAGCTTTGAGCATTGGTGACACTGACTACTCCCCCGCTCAGGTCAACTACCAGTATGCAAACCAGTTTTTCAATCTGGCAAATCAGTACGGCAGCTATGCCGCTATGATGGGCCTTGACACCAGCAACGGCATTTCCGGTCTGGACGAGCAGGCTTGCCCCATGCTGGAAGATGGCACATGGAAGGACTACTTCATGGACGCGACCATGACCGCCATGACCCAGATGAAGGCCGTTGAGGACTACGCCAAGGCCGAGGGCATCAGCCTCTCCGAGGAAGATCTGGCCGCCCTTGACGCTGAGTTTGCCGAGCTTGACGAGGCAGTAAAGGCACAGGGCTACTCCAACGTGAATAACTTCTTCGGCACAAACTACGGTAATGGCGTGAACGCAAAGCTGGCCCGCGAAGCCAGTGAACTGTCCACCCTTGTCAACAAGACCGTTCTGGGCTTCACCGAGGCTCTTGACTATACTGCCGAGGAGCTTGCCGCTCAGTACGAAAGCTACGAGGGCGAGCAGGACTACTATGAGTACAGCTACTACTATATAGCTGCCGAAACCGTCGAGGGTGAAGACGGCAGCCTTGCCGCCACTGACGAGACCAAGGCCGAAGCCGAAAAGACTGCAAACGCCATCCTCGCCGCCTACAATGAGCTTGAAGACGAGGACATTGAAGCCCGCCTCAACGCAGCCATCGCCGAGGCCGGTGTGGACGCAGACTGCATCAGCACCAGATCCTCCGGTGAGTCTCTGGGCACCTATAAGGACTGGATAATGTCCCTGCCCGAAGCAGGCGAAGCCACCGTTCTTTCCAATGACGCAGGCTCCGGCTTCTACGTTGTGGCTTTCCGGGCCCACGACGCCAATGAGTATAATGTAGCCAATGTCCGCCACATCCTTGTTCAGGCCGTGGCAGACGAAAACGGCGTGTACACCGATGATGCCAAGGCCGAAGCCAAGGCAAGGGCCGAAGAGCTCTACAATGAGTGGAAATCCGGCGAGGCCACTGAGGACAGCTTTGCCGCCATGGCAAATGAGTACTCTGAGGACGGCGGCTCCAACACCAGGGGCGGCCTTTACGAGAACGTGATGCGCGGCCAGATGGTTGAAGAGTTTGACGCCTTCTGTTTTGAAGGCCACAAAGCCGGTGACACCGCTATAGTTTACGGCGAGTCTCTCAGTTACGCCGGTTACCACATCATGTACTTTGTGGGCGAGGGTGAGAACTGCCGGGACTATATTGCCCGCGCAGACCTGAGCACCACCGATACTCAGGCATGGATAGACGAGCTGGTGGCAGGCTACGAGCCTGTTGAGAAATTCTGGCTGAAGCTTGCAGCCTGATTAAGTGACATTTATTGCACCGCCCTGCGCCTTAGGGACACAGGGCGGTGTTTTTGGTACAGGCAAAAACACCGGAGGTGAGAAGAATGGATCAGCGCACATCAAGAGAGCTTATGCTCATAGGCGAGGCTGCCCTTGAAAAGCTCAAAAACGCCCATGTGGCGGTGTTCGGGCTGGGGGGCGTGGGCTCATGGTGCGCCGAGGCTCTGGCAAGGGCCGGGGTAGGCAGGCTTACGCTCATTGATCAGGACACTGTCAGTCTCACCAATGTAAACCGCCAGATAATCGCTCTCTCCTCCACTGTGGACAGGCCAAAGGCGGAGGTGATGGCAGAGCGGATATACGACATAAACCCCGCCATAAGCATAAATCCCATCGTTGGCACCTACAAGGCAGATGACCGCGAGCGCTTCTTTGCCCCCTACGACTTTGTAGCCGATGCCATTGACCTTGTCTCCTGCAAGATAGACCTTATCCTCTCCTGTCGGGAGCGGGATATCCCCATAATCTCCGCCCTTGGCACAGGGAACAAGAAGGACGCTTCCCTTCTTGAGATAAGCGATATCTCCAAAACCTACGGCTGCGCGCTTGCAAGGGTCATGCGAAAGGAGCTTCGGGCGAAGGGCGTGAACCATCTGGACGTGGTTTTCTCCCCGGAAGAGCCAATGGAGCCTGAGCAGCTGGAGGCGCCGCCTCCCGGACGCCGGAGCGTACCCGGCTCGCTGGTATGGGTACCGGCAGCGGCGGGACTATTGATGGCGCAGCACATTGTTACGAAGATTATTGATGAATAATTAATTATTCCATTCACCATTTCCCACGAAGGAGGAAACCCTATGTACAAGCCCCTGGCAGACCAGATACGCCCCGACAGCCTTGACGATGTGGTGGGGCAGCGGCATATACTGGGCGAAAAGGGTATGCTGCGGCGCATAGTGGAAAGCGGGCAGATCCCAAACATGATCTTCTACGGTCCCTCCGGCACAGGCAAAACCACCGTGGCCCGTATAATCGCCCAGCGCACAAACCGCACATTGAGAAAGCTGAACGCCACCACTGCCGGCATTGCGGATATAAAAAACATCATTGAAGAGCTGGACACCTTCCTCACCCCCGGCGGCGTGCTTTTGTATCTGGACGAGATACAGTATTTCAATAAGAAACAGCAGCAGTCTTTGCTTGAGTTTATAGAGGACGGGCGTATAACCCTTATCGCCTCCACCACGGAAAATCCCTACTTCTGCGTATTCAACGCAATTTTGAGCCGCTCCACGGTCTTTGAGTTCAAGGCCATTTCCGCCGAGGACACAGCTATTGCGGTGCAGCGGGCCATTGATATAATGAACAGCCGCCGTGAAAAGCCCCTGAGCGTTGAGGACGGCGTTGTGAAGCGCATTGCCTCCGCCTGCGGCGGAGACGTTAGAAAAAGCGTCAACGCGGTGGAGCTTTTGTTCTCTGCCGCCCCTGACGGGGGCAGCATCAGCCTTGAGGACGCCCTCGCCATCTCCCAGCGCAGCGCCATGCGCTATGACCGGGAGGGGGATGAGCATTTTGACAATCTCTCCGCCTTGATGAAGTCTCTTCGCGGCTCGGATGCGGATGCGGCGCTGCACTATCTGGCACGGCTTCTGGAGGCAGGTGACCTTGTGGGCGTGTGCCGGCGACTCCTATGCTCTGCCAGTGAGGACATAGGTCTTGCCTATCCCATGGCAGTGCCTATCGTAAAGGCCTGTGTGGACTCGGCCTTGCAGCTGGGCATCCCCGAAGGACGGCTGCCTCTGGCGGAGGCCGTCATCCTCCTTGCCAACTCCCCCAAGTCCAACAGCGCCTGCATGGCAATCGATGCCGCCATCGCCGATGTGCGGGCGGGGCATGTGCGCTCATTCCCAAGGGAGCTTCAGAACGTCCACGCCGACGGCGCAGGCTTTGAGCGTGAGCAGGGCTACAAGTACCCCCATAATTATCCCCATCACTGGGTACGCCAGCAGTATCTGCCGGATGACCTGAAAAACGCCCGTTACTACCAGTACGGGGACAACAAGAACGAGCAGGCCTTCAAACGCTACTGGGAGGAGATCAAAAAGTAATGGATATTCAGATCGGCGATATCCTCACCATGAAAAAGCCCCATCCCTGCGGCAGTCGTGACTGGCAGGTGCTTCGCATAGGGGCGGACTTCAGGCTGCGCTGCTGCGGCTGCGGTCACGAGGTGATGGGCGCAAGAAGCAAATTTGAAAAAAACATCAGGCAGGTGCGCCGGTGAACTATGTGTATATGCTCAGTTGCTCCGATGGCAGCATCTACACCGGCTGGACCAATGACCTTGAACGCAGGGTAGCCGCCCACAAAAGCGGCAAAGGCTGCAAATATACCCGCTCCCGGCTGCCGGTAGAGCTTTTGTATTTTGAGGAGCACGAGACAAAGCAAGCGGCAATGAGCCGGGAATGGCATATAAAAAGACTCAGCCACAGTGAAAAGCTGAAGCTGAGCCCTGGTAATACGGATTAAAAATGGGCGTGTTGCAAATTTTGCAGCGCGCTCTTTAATTGTGCGAAAGTCCTCCCCTACTTTTATTTATCCTCGTTTTTGTCCTCTTCCAGCTCCAGTATCTGCCTGAACTGAGTCTCGTACAGCTCACGATAAACGCCGTCTTTTTCCAGAAGCTCGTCATGGGTACCCTGCTCGGCAATAACGCCGTCTTTTACAACGAGTATTCTGTCGGCCTTCAATATGGTGGAGAGCCTGTGGGCAATGACTATGCTGGTGCGCCCCTCCATCATGTACTCCAGAGCATCCTGTATGGAGCTTTCGGAGATGGAGTCGAGAGCGGAGGTGGCCTCGTCCAGAATGAGGATCTTGGGGTTTTTGAGTATGACCCTTGCAATGGAAAGTCTCTGCTTTTCACCGCCGGAGAGCTTCAGGCCCCGGTTTCCCACCACGGTGTCAAAGCCCTCTGGCTGATTTTGGATAAAGTCATAAATGTTTGCGGTCTTGCAGGCGGCTATGACCTCGTCCATGCTGGCCTTTTCATTGGCGTAGAGGAGATTATCCAGAATAGTGCCGTTGAAAAGATAGCTGTCCTGAGTCACAACCCCGATGGCGGAGCGGAGATAGCGAAGGTCAATATCCCGCACATCTGCTCCCGCCACGGAAACCTTGCCCGATTGCACATCGTAGAGCCTTGGGATAAGGTTTACCACCGTGGACTTGCCGGAGCCGGAAGGCCCCACGATTGCAAACATCTGTCCGCCGGGGACTGTGAAATGGATATCGGTGAGAAGGGGCTTGTCCTCCTGATAGGAAAAGGCCACGTGCTCAAAGTCTATCTGCGCCTTTTTCATGTTGGGGCGCAGTCCCGCAGTCTTGGTCTTGATGGGGTTTTCCTTGTCAAAATAGTCAAAAATGCGGGTAAAAAGGGCCATAGAACGGGTAAAGTCCACGTGCAGGTTCAAAAGAGACTGGACGGGTCTGTAAAGGCGGTTTATGAGGGCCACGGTGGCAGTTATTGTACCTACGGTCAGGCTGTTGTCCAGATTCCGGATAATGAGCAGGCCGCCTGCAAAGTAGATAAGCAGCGGGCCTATCTGGGTGAACATACCCATGACAACCCGAAACCACTTGCCGCTGCGCTGCTCCTTGAGGGCAAGCTGGGTCACTTCCTCGTTGACCTGAACAAAGCGGCGGTACTCCTTGCGCTCACGGGTGAAAAGCTTTACAAGAAGCGAGCCGCTGACGCTTAAAGTCTCATTTATAAGCTGGTTCATCTCGTCGTTTTTGGCCTGAGACTCGTTTAGAAGCTGCCAGCGGGTCTGACCCACGCTCTTTGTGGGCAGGATGAGCAGGGGGATTACGATAATGCCCACGATAGCCAGCTGCCAGCTCATGGAAAAAAGTGCCACAAGGGTGGTGACCACGGTGGCAAGGTTGCTGACGATGCTTGTGAGCGTGCCGGAGATGACGGAGCTTACGCCGGAGATGTCCGTATTCATCCTTGTGATAATGTCGCCCTGTTTTTCGGAAGTGAAGAAGGAGTGGGGCATGTGCTGAAGATGGTCGTACATCTCATTTTTCATGTCGAAGATTATCCGCTGGGATATCCAGGCGTTTATGTAGCTTTCCAGCACTCCGATGACCTCGGACACGGCAAGGGTAACAAAGGCCATCAAAAGAAGCTGGATGAGAAGCTCCATATTCCGCCCCACCAGCGCCTCGTCCACAATGCGCCCGGTTATTATGGAGGGCAGAAGCCCCACCGCGGCAGAGAGCAGTATCGCCGCAAACACCAGCAGAAACTGGAGCCAATAGGGTTTAAGATATGAGAGTATACGAAGCAAAAGCTCTTTTGTCACCTTGGGCATATTGGCCTTTTCCTCCTCGGTGAGAAAACCTCTGGGGCCAAGTCGTCCTCCGGGCCCTGCCATAAGCATCATCGCCTTTCGTGTGTGTTTTATAAAATAATTATAGCACAAAGCCGAGTCCGGCGCACAGTTTTTGAGTGTAGATGTAAAAGAGCGCAAATTTGACTGCTCTCCGCAAAAAATCGCAGGTGGAAGCACCTGCGATTTTATTGTCTCACTTTTTCTTTTTCCCGAAAATCCCGCCGGAAGAGCCTGCGCTCTTCACGCCAATCATTTTTTCAGACGGTTTTTCCAGTCCTTCGGAAATGCAATATGGTATAGCTCCACATCCTCCCCGTATTCCTCAAAAAGGGCCTCCAACGAAGGAAGAATCTCGCTGTTCCACTTGTCACGACCCGGGTACAAAGAGCATAAAGCCATGATCGCCCCCCAAAGGCGGCGTTTTGCAGCTGCACCCATATCTATCCCGGCAGGGATGGCTGGGAAAATTCTATAATACAGCCGTCCATAGTGGGCGCAGATATTGCGCAGATCCGTACAGCACCTGAGCCAGCTTATAAGATTTTATAGGTCGTGCCGTATAGCTCGCCGGCCAGCTGCTTTTGATCCTGAATTTTCAGATCATTATAAAAATAGGATAGCATACCAAATGTGAAAAGCTCACTGATGACCCACATTGGGAAAATTCCGTCATAGTTTTCCAAATGGTGCTTTACAAAAAGTGCTTGCTTGTTGCTGACGATTTCCCTGCTGATATTGGCTATGAACTTTTCGTGCTGGTGCCTATTCGAAAAATTCTCAGGATTTAAATATCCTGTTGCTCCATACTTGTGGGCATGAAAATAAGCAAAACGGGAGCGAAGATATATCTCTATCTCCTCTACCGCAGAAAACAAAACAGCCCTTAGCTTTCGGTCAAATTCGTACAGACGGTACACTCGTTCAAAGTTTGTGCCTTCAATGTACCCGTTGCCGGATTTGAAGGGCAAAAAATAGGCAGTCAACCGATAATAGTTTACTGCTTGCAGCTTGTCTCTGCAAAAACCCTCATCAGAAATTATGCAGCCACGTTCTTTAAGTATTTGTATCTGTTCAGAGTATGTAGTCGGCCTTTTTATTTCTCTTGCCATAGCAATCCCCGAAAATAAAAATGTCCCCCCTGGGACACATCACACAAAACTGTGGAGAGGTGCGGGGGGTCCTGTTGCCTTTATTATATGCTCTTAAAATTAAAAATGCAATAGCAAACGTTGAAAAAGTTTTATAAACCGGATGTTTTAGTGCAAAATCAAACCCATCGCTGTTTTTATCTGCGATGCGTTCAAAATACTCACTTCTTCTTTTTCCCAAATATCCCGCTGGAAGAGCCTGCGGCCTTCACGCCGTCCAGCTCGCCCATGGAGGCGGCAAACTGCTTCAAAAGCTCCTTCTGGGAGGATGTGAGGTTTTTGGGAATCTCCACATTGACGGTGACGAACTGATCGCCCCTGCCGCTGCCGCGAAGATAGGGGATGCCCTTTCCGCGGATGCGGAAGACCGTGCCGGAGGGAGTGCCCTCGGGGATGTTCATTTTCACCTTGCCGTCAAGGGTCGGAACCTCAAGCTCCGCGCCCAGAACAGCCTGTGCGTAGGAAATATTCTGCTCCAGCAGCACGCTGTTGCCCTCGCGCTCGAAGCGGGCGTGGGGACGGATGCTGACGGACACCAGAAGCTCGCCCGCAGGACCGCCGTTTGCACCGGCGTGACCCTTGCCCCGGATGGACACGGCCTGCCCGTCGTCTATGCCGGCGGGGATATTGACCTTCTCCTTTACCTGACGGCGGATAGTGCCTGTGCCACGGCAGTTTTTGCAGGGCTGATGGATTATCTTGCCCGTGCCGCGGCATCTTGAGCAGGGGGACATGCTCTGGGCCATGCCGAAGGGGGTGCGCTGGGTCGTGCGCACCTGACCTGTGCCGCCGCAGTCGGGGCAGACCTCAGGGGTAGCGCCGGGGGCGCAGCCGTTGCCCTTGCAGTCGGGGCAGGTCTCTATGCGGGGTACGGTTATCTCCTTTTCGCAGCCGAAGGCCGCCTCTTCAAATGTTATGTTCAAAGTGACCCGGAGATTTTCACCCTTGCGGGGGGCGTTGGGGTTGCTTCTTGCGCCGCCGCCAAAGCCACCGAAACCGCCGAAGCCGCCGCCGAATATGTCTCCGAAGATGTCGCCCAGATCCCCGAAACCGCCGAAGCCACCGCCGCCGAAGCCTGCGTTGGGGTCAAAGGCCGCGTGGCCGAACTGGTCGTACTTCTTGCGCTTTTCCTCGTCGGAGAGTACTTCGTAGGCCTCGTTGGCCTCCTTGAAGCGCTCCTCGCACTCCTTGTCGCCGGGGTGGAGGTCGGGATGGTTGGCCTTGGTTATCTTGCGGTAGGCCTTTTTTATTTCATCGGCGCTGGCGCCCTTTGCAACGCCCAGCACCTCATAATAATCTCTTTTTTCTGCCATATATGCTCCAATCCAGTCCGAAATCGCAGGGCAGAGCCGTCAAACTCAGGCCGCCGCCCGGCTTTCGCCGGACTATCATATACGCACCATTGAGGCGGGGATATTCCTCGCCTCAATGCTGTTATAAATAAGCTTGAATTACTTGTTGTCGTCATCGACTACGGTGTAGTCGGCATCATAGAAGTCCTGACCGGCCTGTGCGCCTGCGTCACCTGCCTGAGAGGGATCAAAGCCTGCGCCCTGTGCGCCGCCTGCTGCCTGATAGAGCTTCTCGGAGATCTTGTAGAAGGCCTGAGTGAGCTCCTCGGTAGCGGCCTTGATGGAGGCAGTGTCGGTGCCGGTGAGGGCGGACTTGAGAGCAGAGAGCTTGCCTTCAACTTCTGCCTTGTCAGCTGCATCCAGCTTGTCGCCCATCTCGCTGAGGGTCTTTTCGGTCTGGTAGACCATCTGGTCGCCCTGGTTGCGCACGTCAACCTCTTCCTTGCGCTTCGCGTCCTCGGCAGCGTACATCTCGGCTTCCTTGACTGCCTTTTCGATGTCCTCCTTGGACATGTTGGTGGAGGCGGTGATGGTGATGTGCTGCTCCTTGCCGGTGCCAAGATCCTTTGCGGAGACATTGACAATGCCGTTTGCGTCGATGTCGAAGGTGACCTCTATCTGAGGCACGCCGCGGCGGGCGGGAGCAATGCCGTCCAGATGGAAGCGGCCAAGGCTCTTGTTGTAAGCTGCCATCTCGCGCTCACCCTGCAGGACGTTGACCTCAACGGAGGTCTGGTTGTCTGCTGCGGTGGAGAAGATCTGGCTCTTTCTGGTGGGGATGGAGGTGTTGCGGTCAATGAGCTTGGTGCAGACGCCGCCCAGAGTCTCGATACCGAGGGACAGGGGGGTAACGTCGACCAGAACTATGCCCTCAACGTCGCCGCTGAGAACGCCGCCCTGAATGGCTGCGCCCAGAGCCACGCACTCGTCGGGGTTGATGCCCTT
>JAFQFH010000065.1 GCA_017398685.1 Oscillospiraceae bacterium | reverse complement strand
CCGTGAAGCTGCTGAGATCCTGGACATCACCCAGTATCTGGATCGTAAGCCCAAGGCACTGTCCGGTGGTCAGCGTCAGCGTGTCGCTATCGGCCGCGCTATCGTCCGTGACCCCGCCGTCTTCCTGATGGACGAGCCTCTGTCCAACCTGGACGCAAAGCTGCGTAACCAGATGCGCGCTGAGATCATCAAGCTGCGCGAGCGTATCAACACCACCTTCATCTACGTTACCCACGACCAGACCGAAGCTATGACCCTCGGCGACAGAATCGTCATCATGCGCGACGGTTACATCCAGCAGATCGGCACTCCCCAGGAAGTGTTCAACAATCCCCGCAACCTCTTCGTTGCAGGCTTCATAGGCACTCCTCAGATGAACTTCTTCGATGCACAGCTCACCCGCGAGGGCGACAAGTTCTTCGTGGAAGTCGGCGGCATCAAGGTGGAGCTTGATGCAGAGAAGGAAGCACGCCTGCTGGTCAACAACGTCCAGTCCCAGGCTGTTACCCTCGGTGTCCGTCCTGACCACACCACCATCGCCGACACCGGCGTTGTGGCAAAGGTCGACGTCAGCGAAATGATGGGCTCCTCCGTCCACCTGCACGTAAGCGCAGAGGGCCGCGATGTCATCATCATCGTTCCCACCATCGACATGAAGGGCAACTTCGCAATGGGCGACACCGTTCACTTCACCTTCGACGGCTCCGTTGCACACGTCTTCTCCAAGGAGACTGAGAGAAACCTGGAGTGGTAATCACTTTATAATCCAAAAAGAACCGGAACAACTCGTTCCGGTTCTTTTTTATTCTGTAGTCTGTGTATTTTCAGAAGGCTTTTTCACGATGGCATAGCTTATCTGGTGCTCCTCAATGCGCAGCACCTGCACTTCAAGCCCTTCCACTGAAAGGCGAATGTCCTGCTTTCCATCGGGGGGTATCATATCCAGCTCAGCAAAGACAAGGCCGGTGAAGGTGTCTACCTCTTCCTGCTCTATGTGGATGTCCAGCGCATCCTCAAGGTCGCAGAGCTCCACGTTGCCGTGGATGGCCCAGCTGTTGTGGTCAAGCTGCTGGATATGCGGCTCGGCGGCCTCCTGCTCGGCGCTCTCCTCGCCCAGATCGCCTACAAGCTCCTCCAGAAGGTCGAACATGGTCACAATGCCCACCATACCGCCGTACTCGTCCAGCACCACGGACATGGAGCTGCGGTTTTTCTTCATATTGCGGAAAAGCACATCGGCCTTGATGGTTTCAGGCACAAAGAAGGCGGGCTTGACGATGGTCATGACGCTCTCCCTGTCTTTGCTCTCAAGGCGGAAATAGTCCTTGGCGTTGAGAACACCGATGATATTGTCGGGCGAGTCCTTGCATACCGGGTAGAGGGTGTGGCGGCTTTCATGGATGGTCTGGGCCCAGTCCTCCATACTCTCCTCGGTATAGAGCATGGTCACGTCCACCCTGTGGGTGGCGATCTCCTTGGCGGTCAGGTCGTCAAACTCAAAGACGTTCTGGATAAACTCCTTCTCCTGATGGTCGATTGCACCCTTTTCGCTGCCTGCATCCACCATCATGCGTATCTCCTCCTCGCTGACCTGCTCATCGGCCTCGTTGGGGTCGATACCCATAAGGCGAAGAACGGCGTTTGTGGAAACAGAGAGAAACCAGACCACCGGCTTGAAAATCACGGAGATTCCGCTGATAAGCCCGGAAATACCCAGACCCAGTTGCTCTGAGCGCTTCATGGCCACACGCTTGGGTACAAGCTCACCGAAAACAAGGGTAAAGTAGGAGAGTATGAGGGTGATGAGCACCACGGCAATGGTGTCCAGCGTGCCGCGGGGCAGCTTTACCCCAAGGGAGAGCACCCAGTCTACCAGCGGCTCGGAGAAATTGTCCGCCGCAAAGGCGCTGCCCAGAAAACCGGAGAGAGTGATAGCCACCTGAATTGTGGCAAGAAAGCGGGCAGGCTCACGGGTGAGGCTGAAAAGCCGCTTGGCCTTTTTGTTGCCCTCGGCGGCCATATGCTCAAGCTTTGTTTCGTTTATGGACAGTACCGCGATCTCCGCGCAGGCAAAAACCGCATTCAAAGCAATAAGAACAATCTGAAATACAAGTAAACCTAACATTTTTCAAACCTTTCTGCATAAATAAACAGCAAAAGACACAGCCTCCGGAAAATCCGGGACCTGTGCCTTAATTTATATGTGTAAAGTTATAATAGTATCGGTCAGCGTCGCTGTTGTCTGCCTGGTCCATTATATGGGTCGGGCCTCCTTGGGAATATATCGGAGGGAATTATATAAGAAAGAATATGAACTGTCAAGGCGAATACCGGGCACAATTATGAAGAAAAAGTAAAGCTTTGAAAAAAGGACTTGTTGCAAAAATAAGCAACAAGTCCATATATTATTTTCCGCATTTGTCAAGGAGTAAATTGTAAATCTCCATGGTGGCGGCCTCGTCAATGCCGTTTATCAAAAGTGTCTTGCCCTCGACCTCCAGCATCACGGCAGCGGGGCATTTGGTGTAGCAGTAGCGGGTATAAGTGCCCAAAGCCTCGCTTTTGAACATGCCCATGCCCAGTCTTGCGGAGCCGTAGCCATTCTGCCTCAGGCCGGAAGAGTGGCTTTCAAGATACTCAATGCTGTCCACAGCCTCGTACTTTACGGTGAGGTCGCCATAGTAGTCGGCCTTTACGGTAAAGCTGTCCTCATCGAATATTACTTCAATATCCCCGGTAAACATCAGCACAGCCACCAGAACAAAAACCAAAAGTATAATGATTAAAGAAATATAAGCTGTCTTTTTGCTTGTACCCTTGGGGATGAGCTTTGCATCTTCCTTTGTGGCAGTACCGGCACGGAGCTGCTTTTTATAATAGAGGTAAGAATAAAGCGTGGGCACAAGGGCCAGTATCAACACCAGAACAAGCAGCACAAAGGGCGTAAGCTCCTCCGGCAGCAGGCTTGCAAAAAGGAAAAGTACGCCGCCTATGACCCAGACCTTGCCGCCAAAGCGGTGGGTGGCGTTCCAGTTTTCCTCATTGTTGAGCGCCCAGGGGACTTTGATACCCATGGTATAGTTCTGGCGGGTCTTGGGCAGGTAGTTGCCGATAACCATAAACAAAACACCAAAGAGAAGAAAAAGAATCATGTGCTGATCCCAGTTCTTGCCGAAGGCCGTGGAGTAGATGAGGGCGAAGGCATAGTTTGATATGACAGGGATGAGCCAGAAAATAAGATTCAGGCTCTTACCCTCAAAATTCTTGTTCTTGGGGTCTTTTGAGGTGACAAAGATGCAAAGCCAGTGCCCCGCCAGAAGAATAAGCGGCAGCACAAATACGGTCATCCCCCGCCCGTGCCAGCCGTCGGCCTGACCCTCAAAGCCCCAGTGGGTAGTCAGCAGCTCCGGCAGATTATTCCACAAAATAAGCCCTGTTAACATGGGCAAAAGGGTAATAAGAGAAGAAATAATCACTTTTGTGCGAAATTTATTTTTCATCAGACGCATCCCCTTTCAGATCGTGTATCCACAGCATGATCTCCTCAAGCACCGAGGCGTTCAGCTCATAGTAAATATATTTGCCCTCCCGGCTGTCTCTTATAAGGTCGGCCTCTTTCAAAACCGAAAGATGCCGGGATATGGAGGCACCGGTCACGTCAAAACGCTCCACAATCTCCCCGGCGCTGAGCCTGCCGGTTTTGAGCATATTGAGAATTTCCCGGCGGATAGGGTCGGACAGGGCCTTCAAGGTCTGCTGCAAGCCCATAATAACAGCTCCTTCATTTAACATTTAACCTAAAGGTTAAATATATGATAGCATGGAGAGCAGCAAAAGTCAAGGGGAAACGAAAAAATAGAAAAGGCCGCCAGCAGGCGGCCTTTTCCCGATTAAGGAGTATCAGTTGAAGTCTATCTGTTTTTCAGCCATGGTGAAGATGGCATCCAGTCTTTCCAGCAGCAGGTCGGTTTCGGCCCTTGTTATGGAGAAGTAGGGAGCAAGGAGTATGGCTTCACCTTCCAGGCCTCTCTTCATTTTGCCGGAGGCGGCTTCAAGGATAACGCCGTTGGCGTATCCGGCCTGCATTACTTTGGCCAGAGCCCTCTGTTCATTGGGCAGGCAGGTTCTTGTGGCATGGTCTTTTACCAGCTCTACGCCTATAAGCAGGCCCTTGCCGCGTACATCACCTATGAGCGGGTGCCTGTCACGCATCTTGATGAGCTCGGATTTCAGATAGTCGCCCTGGAGATTGACGTTCTCCAGCAGATTTTCTCTCTGGATTATCTTGGTGTTCTCTATGGTGACGGCGCAGGCGATTGGGTTGCCGGCCCAGGTGAATCCTGCATAGTAGTGGCCCACTTTCTGGAAGGCCTCGGAAACTCTCTTGTTCACGGCCACGGCGCCCACAGGGAAGTAGCCGCCGGAGATACATTTTGCAAGGGAGGCGATATCCGGCTGGATGCCGAACCAGTCAATACTCATGGGCTTACCGGCGCGGCCGTAGCCTGCAAGTACCTCGTCGGCGATTATCAGCAGATCGTACTTGTCACAGATTTCCTTGATGCGCTTGAAGTAGCCCTCGGGGGGAGTCATTGCGGCGGTGGTGGTGCCGCCGATGGGCTCCATGAGGAAGGCTGCGTAGTTGCTGGGACCGCGGTTGATGAGAGCGTCCTCAAGCTCGTTGGCGCACTCAAAGTTACAGGTCTCGCAGGTCTTGTGGTAGGGGCAGTGGTAGCAGGTGGGGGCGTTGATGTGACCGTCGTCCACGGCGTAGGCGGCCATGTCGTTCTTTCTGGCCAGATTGCCGCCGGCGCAGGCGGTGGCGTAGGTGTTTCCGTGGTAGCTGAGCCAGCGGGACATTATCTTGTTCTTGGTGGGATAACCCATGTTGAACCAGTAGGCTTTGGCTATACGGAAGGCCATCTCGTTGGCCTCGGAGCCGCCGGAGGTCATGAAGAAGCGGTCCATGCCGGTAAACTCTGCCATTAACTCGGAGCATTCATCCAGAATGGGAGGCACTGAGGTAAAGCGGGTCAGATAGCTCAGCTCAATAGCCTGCTTTTTCAAAACCTCGGCCATGTCCTCACGGCCGTAGCCCAGACCCACGTTCACGGCGCCGGAGCAGGAGTCAATATACTCATTGCCGTGTACGTCCCACTGGTACATGCCTTTGCCCTTTACGAGAGCAATGTTGGGGTTGTTCCAGTCAGAAAGGAATATGTGCGGATGCAGTTCATAGGCTTTCATGCGTTTTTCCTCCTAAATTTATTTTCAGTAATTTGGACTTTCGTATTATTGCTGGGCTTCTTTTTCGGCGGCTTTAAGGGCCAGCTCTTTTCTGTACTTTTTCCCTGCCTTGATGCCCATGGCGGAAAATACAAACATACCCACGGCGAAGACTATGTAGATAAGCCACACAAGGTTGTAGCCGCTTATTTCGTAGATGATGCCGCAGATCACTGGACCCAGCACACAGCCGATAAGAAAGATGGCGTAGTTTAGGCCGTAGAGTGAGGAGTAGGCCTTCATGCCGAAAATCTCCGAGGTGAGCATGGGGGGCGCCACCGAGGCCACGCACACGCTCAACCCCACAAGAAGGGCCATTATGTACGGGAGCACCGCTGCCTGAGCGGAAGTGAAAACAAGGCAGACCATACCGCCTATGAAAAGGCAGGTACTTATGAAAAGCGCCTTTACAAGCCCCAGCTTATCCATGATAACGCCGGTGGAGAAGGTGCCGATCAGTCTGCCGATGGAGAGAACCGAGATAACAAAGCCTGCGTTCATAGCCAGCTCATCAAGGAAATTGGGGATATGCACCATGACGCCCGAGGACACCATGCCCATGCACAAAAGGCCCAGTGCCAGCCACAAAAAGGCTCTGGAATGGGTGGCCTCCTGCTTGGTAAAGCCTTCGCTCATGTCCACGCCGGCATTCTGGGCTTTTTCCGCTTCCGCTTTTTTTGCGGCCTTGATAGCGGCGGCAGAGCCTTCGGGGAAGGTATAGGGCTGTTGACCCTTGTCGGCAGGGCTCTTTTTGAAGAGGAAAATACAGGCAGGAAGAGCGGTAACAATGATAATGAGGCCGGAGATGGTAGCGCTGGCGTGCCAGCCCAGGGATTTTATCATCCACTCGGTCAGGGGAGAGAGGAAGATGGAGCCGAAGCCTGCCCCGGCAAAGACGAGACCGGTCATCATGCCCCTGTTGTCCACGTACCAGTTGTTGATCATCGTGGTAATTGGCACATTTGTAACAAAGGCCATGAAAAGGTCTGCCGTCAGCAAAAGCACATAGAAATGCCAGAGCTTATCCGCATAGCTCAAGCCCACAATGGAAAGGCCCGTGCCGATGGCACCGATGCACATCATGGCCTTCAGGGGCAGCTTTGCCAGCATTGAGCCTGCAAGGATCGCGCCGATGGTGGCACCCACAGCAGCCATGGAGTAGGCAGCGGAGAAAGCGCCTATGGAAAAGCCCAGCTCCTGACAGACAGGGGTCATGTAGAATGTGGTGGTATTGTTGATGATAGCCATGGTGAACACGGTTATCATCAGTGAACCAATCACAATCCATTTACCGTAAAATGATTTTTCCCTGTTCAAAATAACGCCTCCTAACATAAAATTTTCCGTATGTCAAAATTGCTTTACAGCAAAAAAGTGCGAAAAAAGCAGGGGCGCCGATGTCCGCCCCCCTACGTGGGAAAGGGCGAAAACTGGGTATATGATATGCCGCGCGGGTATGTCATAGAACTCAGTACCGGTTGCCTCTGCTTACAGAAATTGTGCAAAACAGTAAAATAATATATGAAATTCAGATGATTGAAAGGACAATATAGTCAATTTGCATAACACAACATAACAGAAAAGAAGTGGTATGTCAAGAGAAAATGAATGATAAAATGAAAATATACAAAATTTTTAGTAAAAGCCGGTCAGAACAAAAATGCAGCATGCCTAAGCACACTGCATTTTATATTACCTGATTATCTGGGCATCAATCTCTCGAGGCGTAAATGAACATCCATATGACGATCACGATAAGAGCGATGACCACGCCTATGCCCAAAACCAGATTCAAAGCGCCGCTGACAAGCCCGGAAATGAGCTTGAAGGCGAAAACAATGATAGCTATCACAACGGCCAGAAATGTAAGGCCGACCACGATCTTACCCATATGCTTCATAGTTTATGCTCCTTTTATAATTTTCAGCCTTCCTGAGGGCCCAGTTTTGAAAGAACATCGAGAAAATACTGAGGCAGGGGCGTTTCCAGAACTACCTGCTCCATAGTGCGGGGATGGATGAATTTAAGCTTTCGTGCGTGCAGGCACTGGCCCTCCAGTCCCTTTTCCGGACAGGGCGCTCCGTAAACTCCGTCACCCAGCAGGGGATGACCGAGAGACGCCATATGGACTCTTATCTGGTGGGTGCGGCCCGTCTCCAGAGAGCACTGCACATGACAGTAGCCCCGGTAGCGGGCGATCATCTGCCAGTGGGTCACGGCGTGGCGGGAGTTTTTCTCCGTCACAGCCATACGCTTTCTGTCGGTGGGGTGGCGGCCTATGGGCCGGTCGATGCGCCCGGAGTCCTCCCTGAAATTGCCGCGGACTACAGCCTCGTATACCCGGGAAAGGCTGCGGTCGGCAAGCTGGGCAGAGAGGGCCTGATGGGCAAAGTCGTTTTTGGCAACTATCAGAAGGCCGGAGGTATCCTTATCTATCCGGTGCACAATACCGGGCCGCTTTTCTCCGCCGATACCGGAGAGAGAGTCAGCGCAGTGGTGCAAAAGGGCGTTGACCAGAGTAGCGTCGGGATGGCCGGGGGCGGGATGCACCACCATGCCCCGGGCCTTGTTCACAACAATAAGATCTTCGTCCTCATACACAATGTCCAGCGGGATATCCTGCGCCACAAGGGGCAGCTCCTCCATTTCGGGCAGGATGACTTCATAGACTTCCCCGGCCTTGCACTTGTGATTCTTCTTCAAAGGCTGACCGGAAAGCGTCACATGGCCCTCGTCAATAAGGCGCTGGGCGGCGCTGCGGCTCAATTGGGGCAGAGTATCAGCAAGGAGAGCGTCGATTCTCTCCCCGCTCTCCTTGGCATTGATGCTGATAATATTTTCGTCCATTATCTGAACTCAGAAAGGATATCGTCCAGAGAGAATTCCAGACTCTCGTCCGCCTTGGGTGCAGGTGCAGGCTTGGGTGCAGGAGCAGGGGCGGCGGGACGGGCAGGAGCTGCTGCGCTGCGGCGGGGCTGCTCAGGGGCTGCACTTTCATACTCGGGCAGGGCGCGAGCCTGACGGCGTGCAGGCTGTGCGGCTGCGGGAGCTGCGGGACGTCTGGGAGCAAGCTCCTCGCGCTCAAGATTTTCAAGGGCGGCAGGGCCTGCGCTGGGCTTTGCCACGCCCATGGCCTTGGCGGTGTAGCTGCTGTTGCTGCGGGACTCGGCCCTTGCGTTGGCGCGCTCCCATGCGGCGAAGGGATCGTCGTTCTGGGCAGTTTTTGCTGCGCTGCTTCTGGCCATCTCGGCTCTGGCGTCGGGGCGGGAGGCCATGTATGCCTCATACTCTTCCTCGTAGCGGCTCTTTTTCTTGGCGGGAGCGGCGTTGCGGCCTGCGGGAGCAGCCTGTGCCCGGCCTTCCCTGCTCACAGCGCTTCTTCTGGGAAGCTCTTCTTCCTCCACAGCGGCGCGTTTTCTGCCGGGACGGGCGGGAGCCTCGGCCTCGCTGCGTCCGGCCTTCTTGGGCATGAAGGCTGCGGAGAACTCGTCCTCCTCGTCCTCGTACTTGGCCTTGCGCTTCTTCTCGCGCTTGGCAAGACGGGCAGCGGCCTTGTCTTCCTTCTCCTCACGGCGCTCACGCTTGAGGCTTTCCTTGTAGGAGGGACGGTCAAGGTCCTCATTGTCCTCATCAAATTCATCCACAACAGGGCGTTTCTCCTCCCCGCCGAAGATGATATAGATAATAAACAAAAGACAAAATACTGTAATGAAAATGTCTGCCACGTTGAAAATGGCGAAGTCAAAAAGCTCGACTCTGAACATGTCCACCACAAAGCCGTAAAGGATACGGTCAAGGCAGTTGGACAGGCCGCCTGCTGTGACCAGCACAAGGCACCAGCGGCCGAAGCGGCCGGAGATGAAGCCTGTAGCCAGTGCAAGGATCACGGCTACCGTAAAAATACCGGTGAGAATTATAAAGTAGATACGGGCGCCGCCGCCTGCCAGAAAGCTGAATGCGGCACCGTCGTTGTGCATGCGGACAAGACTGATCACACCGGGTATAAGGGGCTGTGTAACCGTATCAACAGCTATGTGGTTGGTCACCCAGAACTTGACCCCCTGGTCAAGGATAATGACCAGCATACCGACTATCGCGTAAAGCATATCTTTCTCCTATCTGCCATCAGGGTGATGGCGCGCGAATTATATTTGTCCAAACCAGGTTGAATATGCAATGAAAAAGAGTGGATTGCCTATTCAAATTAGCTTGGACTGCCGAAGCTTTGCCCTTTTGGGACAAAGCTTCGGCGAAAATTACATTAAAGAGCGGCCATAACAGCGGCGCAGCGGGGGCAAAGCCCGGTCTCGCTGTCGGCATCTTCAGAGTGCATCCAGCAGCGGGGGCACTTGAGGCCGGGAGCCTCGGTCACGGCGATCTTCAGTCCTGCAAAGCGGCTGCCGGAGCCAACAGTGCCGGCGTCATCGGCAAAGTCGCTTTCCACGACAGTGCACTTGGACACGATGAACAGCTCTGCCAGATCCAGACCTTTCACGCTCTCAAGAGCGGCTGCGGCATCTGCGTCGGCGGCGTAGAGGCTGACTGCGGCCTCAAGGGGCTTGCCGATGAGCTTTGCGCCGCGGGCGGCTTCCAGAACACCGTTCACATCGTCGCGCAGGGCAACGAGGGTATCCCAGCGGGCCATCTCGTCGCAGTTGAGGGCATAGTCTGCAAAGGGCTTGTTCATCTGGTTGAGAACAACGTTTCTCTCGTCATCCTCGGCTCTGTGAGGCATTGCCAGCCAGATCTCGTCACAGGTGTAGGCCAGAATGGGGGCGAAGATCTTGGTGATGGTGTCAAGGATGAGCCAGAGGGCAGTCTGGGCGGAGCGGCGCTTGAGGCCGTTTTTCTCCTCGCAGTAGAGGCGATCCTTGATGATATCCAGATAGAAGCTGGAAAGCTCAACCACGCAGAAGTCATTGACGGCGTGGGAGATAACATGGAACTCGTAGTTTTTGAAAGCTTCCTCGCACTTTTCGATAAGGGCGTTGAGCTTGGTGATGGCCCAGCGGTCCAGAGGCAGCATATCCTCAGGGGCTACCAGATTGTTGGCGTCAAAGCCGTCCAGGTTGCCAAGGCAGTAGCGGGCGGTGTTGCGGAACTTCAGATAGTTCTGGCTCAACTGCTTGAAGATATCCTCAGAGCAGCGCACGTCCACATGGTAGTCGGCGGAGCCGGCCCAGAGACGCACCATGTCTGCGCCGAACTTGTTGATCATCTCAGAGGGGTCAACGCCGTTGCCAAGGGACTTGTGCATGGCGCGGCCGTCGCCTGCAACGGTCCAGCCGTGGGTCAGGCACTCACGGTAGGGTGCGCCCTGTCCCATTGCGCCGACTGCAACCAGAAGAGAGGACTGGAACCAGCCGCGGTACTGGTCGCCGCCTTCAAGGTACATATCGGAGGGCCAGAAGCCCTGATCGCGCTTCATGGAGGCGTAGTGGGTGGAGCCGGAGTCAAACCAGCCGTCAAGGGTGTCAGTCTCCTTGGTGAAGTGGACACCGCCGCAGTGGGGGCACACGAAAGCCTTGGGCAGAAGCTCCTCAGCTTCCAGCTCAAACCATGCGTTGGAACCCTTTTCCTCGAAGATGGAGGCCACGGACTCGATAGTTTCTGCGGTGCAGACGGGCTTGTGGCAATCGTCGCAGTAGAACACGGGGATGGGCAGACCCCAGCGGCGCTGACGGGAGATGCACCAGTCGGCGCGCTCGCGGATCATTGCGCCCATACGCTCCTTGCCCCATGCGGGCAGCCAGCGGACATCCTCACAGGCGGCCACGGCCTCTTCCTTGAAGCCGTCAACGGAGCAGAACCACTGGGGAGTGGCGCGGAAGATGATGGGGCTCTTGCAGCGCCAGCAGTGGGGATAGCTGTGGATGATCTGCTCGGAGGCGAAGAGAGCACCGCTTTCCTTCATGTCGGCGAGAATGACGGGATTGGATTCCTCAGTGCCGAGACCTGCGTATTTGCCGGCGTACTCGGTGTGGCGGCCCTGATCGTCCACGGGCACTACCATCTCAATGCCGTAGCGCAGGCAGGTCTGATAGTCCTCTGCACCAAAGCCGGGTGCGGTGTGTACGCAGCCGGTACCGGACTCCATAGTAACATAGTCTGCCAGCAGCAGGCGGGAGGTCTTGGGAAGGAAGGGGTGCTGGGCCAGCATATTCTCAAAGAAGGCACCGGGATGGGACTCAAGGATCTCATAGTCCTCAATGCCGCCGATCTTCATGACCTTATTCACCAGAGGCTCTGCCAGAATATAGGTCTCGCCGTTTGCAGCCTTTACGAGAGCGTACTGCTCATCCGGGTGCAGGGCGATGGCAAGGTTTCCGGGCAGGGTCCAGATGGTGGTGGTCCAGATGATGAAGGAGGCTTTGGAAAGATCAAGATGGCTGAGCTTGCCCTGATCGTCCTTCACGGGGAACTTGACGTAAACGGTGGTGCAGGGATCGTCCTGATACTCGATCTCTGCCTCGGCCAGGGCGGTCTCGTCCTTGGCGCACCAGTAAACGGGCTTGAGGCCCTTGTAGATGTGGCCGTTGAGGTACATCTGACCGAAGATACGGATCTCATCGGCTTCAAAGCCGGGGGCCATGGTCAGATAGGGGTGCTCCCAGTCGCCGATGACGCCAAGGCGCTTGAAGCCATCCATCTGGATGTCAACGTACTTGCTGGCATAGTCATAGCAGGCGGAGCGGAAGTCTGCCACGCTCATCTCCTTGTGGTTGAGCTTCTGTTCCTTGATGATGGCGGACTCAATGGGCATGCCGTGGTTGTCCCAGCCGGGGATGTAGGGGGTGTAGTAGCCGCGCATGGCGTAGGAGCGGGTGATAAAGTCCTTGATGGACTTATTCAGGGCGTGGCCCATGTGGATGTTGCCGTTGGAGAAGGGAGGGCCGTCATGGAGATTGAAGCGGGGCTTGCCCTCGTTCTTCTTGAGCATTTCGTTGTAAATATCCAGCTTTTCCCAGTTTTTGAGCATCTCGGGCTCTCTCTTGGGGAGACCGGCGCGCATGGGAAAGTCGGTTTTGGGCAGATTGAGGCTGCTGTTGTAATCGGTTGCCATATATCTTTCTCCTATGTGTATAAGGTAAAAAGGGCGCACGCTTGCCGCGGCGCCCCATTATTTAAGCTTTGTCAGAAAGAGAAGGGCTGGGTGCTGTCCAGATTTCTCTTGGGCTTGGCGGGGGCTCTTCTTACGGGTGCTTCTGCAACGGTCTCGGCCTCGGGCTTTACGTCCTCAGCCTCTTCCTCGGTAATTCGTACGGCTTCCTCCTCAACGGCGGGGGCCTTGTCCTTGCCGTCAAAGGTCTTGGTGGCTATAGCGTCCAGATTCTTCAGCTGGGCGTTGCACATGGCGCGTATGCTGTCAAAGAACTTCTCGCTGGCGGCGGTAGCCTCGGCAAGGCGCTGCTGCTGTATCCTGACTTCGTTTTCAATGTTGCCGGTGCGGGCCTTGACCTGACGCTCTGCGTCCTCGATCATGGCGCTGGCGCGTGCGCGGGCGTCATTCTCTATCTGAACTGCCAGCTTCTGTGCGGAGAGAACGGCCATCTGGAGAGCCTCTTCGTTGGCGCGGTACTCCTCTATCTTGTCAACCAGCACCTTCATCTTGCTCTTGAGAACGGCGTTTTCCTTCTGGGAAGCGGTAATATCGTCGGCAAGCTCTTCCAGAAAATCGTCCACGGAGGCCATGTCGTATCCGCCTATGCGGGACTTTTCAAAGGTCTTTTCGCGAATATCCTGTGCAGTAATCATACATTTATCCACCTTTCCATTGACTTATAAACTATCTTAGAAATACTGCCCGTCAGAGACGGCGCCGTCGGCCTGAGCGCCGACTATGTCCACATTCTGGGGGGTGATGAAATATGTCTTGGCTGATACGGGGGTTATCTTCCCCTGAAGGGCAAAGGCTATGCCGGATATAAAGTCCAGAAGTCTCCTTGCAAGGTCCGTGGGCAGACCTTCAAGGGTCATGACTACGGAGTTGTTCTGGAGAATGTGGTTTACCACCTCGCCTGCCTCGTCAAAGGTCTTGGGGCTGAAAAGGATGACCTGAGCCTCCCTGCCTGCAAAGTTGACGGTGCGCTCGCGCTTGGCGGGCTTTTTGCCGCCCAGATTGCCGAAAACGCTGCCCTCGGAGTTGGGGTTGGGAGCGGGAGCCGCCTTCGGGGCCTTGCCCTCGCCCTTGAAGCCGAATTTCCTGCCGGGAGCCGGAGCCGGGGCCTGCGCGGGAGCGGCAGCGGGAGCTGCGGCGCCCTCATCAACGAAGCTGCTTTCAAAAAGCGCCTGTGCGGGGGCGGCAGGCTGGGGCTGAGGCTTGGGCTGGGGCTTGAAGCTCACATCCGCGCCTTCAAAAAAATCATCCTCATCGTCATAGGGCTGGGTAAGCTTTCTAAGTTCATCCATGAAACCCATGGTATTGCCTCCATACAGTGTACTAGCGCATCAAATAACCGAGCTCGCCTTTGTACAAAGGCTCAGTTCCGGGAATAATCGCGGGCCCCGAATATGACGGAGCCGAGACGTATCATGTTTGCGCCGCAGGCGATGGCGGTCTCAAAATCGCCGCTCATGCCCATGGACATAAAGTCCATATATACATTATCGTATTTTTTTCCCATATTGTCAATAAAAAGCTGCTTCATTGCAAGAAAATATGGGCGGTTTTCTTCGCCATTGGCGCAGATGGGGGGTACGGCCATGAGTCCGCGCACCCTTATATGGGGCAGTGAGGACACTTTTTCAAGGGCCGCGGGCAGATCTTCAGCGAAAAATCCGCTTTTTGCCTCTTCCCTGCCTATGTTTATCTCCAAAAGCACATCCTGCACAAGAGAAAGCTTTGCAGCTTGCTTTTCTATCTCATCCATAAGGGAAAGGGAGTCCACACTGTGGATGAGTGAAGCCAGCCCCACCACGTTTTTTACCTTGTTTTTCTGCAGATGCCCGATAAAATGAAGCTCTGCGCCCTCATAGGCGCCCTGCCCCTCTTTCTCCAGCATCTCCTGCACCCGGTTTTCGCCGCAGACTTTCAGCCCAGCGGCAATAGCCTCCCGGACACGGGAGGCGTCGTTGGTCTTGCTTGCGCCCACAAGGATAATGCTCTCCGGATCCACGCCGGCCTCTGTGGCGGCGCGGCGGATGCGTGCGTTTACCTCATCGAGCCTTTCTTTGATGCTCATATATATCCCTCTCTATGTCATAGGGTCGGAGATGAGAAGCTCCGCCCTGCATTTTCTGAGTTCAAGACAGGCCGGATCCCCAAGCCGGAGCCTGAAAAGCAGGGCTTGTCCCTCCGAGCCCGGTTCCCGGCTTACAAGCAGGGCCTTTGTGTATTCCTCAAAGCCCTCGAATTTAAGATAGTGACTGCCCTCGGCGATCTCCGGGGCTGCGGCGGGGGCAAGGGCGGCGTAATACCAGTAAAAGCCCTCCACCAGCCGGGCCTGACCGGGATTTTCCCGGGGTGCCGAGCTCAGATATTCAATAAGCCCGGCCATGCTGAGCTTTTCGTCCTGCGGCGGGGAGAGATGCTCGAAACCGTCGCAGCCGCGCATGAAAATGGCGCTTTTGCCGCTCAGAAAGCTCTCGCCCCCGGCGCTGCGCCAGAGAAAGGAAGCGGCGGGGATGCGCTCCCCATCGCCGGGGAGAAAGGCGCTGTCCCCGCTTGGGTCAAGGGACAGCTCGTGGCGAAGGGCGATCCCCTCCAGACCTATATGAGTCTCGGCCGCCGTCAGCACAGGCAGAGCCTGAAATCTTTCGGACAGGGAGGGGAAAAGCCATGCCCCAAGATACGCGCAGACTGCCGCAAAAAACACCGCAGCCACGCTCTTTAAGTAGGAACAGCCGGCCACACCTTTATGTATCGGCGCAAAGCTCCACGGCTCTGGGTGTGACCACGGTGGATATGGCGTGCTTGTAGATAAGCTGCTGCTTTCCTTCGCTCTCCAGCACCACGGTGAAGCCGTCAAAGCCCCGTACCACCCCGTGCATCTGAAAGCCGTTCATCAGAAACATGGTCACATTGGTCCTGTCGCGCCTGAGCTGATTGAGGAAAGAGTCCTGAAGGTTTTGGGTTTTCTGCATATGTGCCAACTCCTTTTCGCAAAGCGGTCATATCCGCCGCCTTGTCATAATGTATCTGCGCCCTTCCGGCTCATGCCGGGTCAGGCGGTACACTATGATATACCCTTGGAGTTTAAAAATTCCCTCGAAAGCTGTCGGGCAAGTTCAAAATCGGGGCCTTCCTCCCAGTTTATCCAGAAAGCGTCCTCTCTCCGGCGAAACCAGGTAAGCTGCCGCTTTGCGTAGCGGCGGGAGCCCTGCTTTATAAGCTCCGCTGCCTGGTCAAAGCCTATCTCGCCCCGAAGGGCCATTGCAGCCTCCTTGTAGCCTATGGCCTGCATGGCGGTGCAGTTTGGGTCTATGCCCCGGTCAAGAAGCCCCCGGACCTCGTCAAAAAGCCCTTCCTTCACCATAAGGTCAACCCGCAGGTCTATCCTGTCGTAAAGCCTTTGCCTGTCTTTGAAGTTCAAAACCATGTAGGCCGCGTCATAGCGGGGCGGGCGGCTGCGGGAGTCAATGTCGTGCTCTGTGGCGGTCTTGCCGGTGAGCATAAAAACCTCGATGGAGCGGACTATGCGCCTTTTGTCGGCAGGGCTGAGCTTTGCGGCCCGCTGGGGATCAAAGACGGAAAGCCTTTTCAGCATGGCCTCGCCGCCCAGCTTTTCATATTCCGCTTCAAGCTCACGGCGCAGGGCCTTGTCCTCCTCTATGGGGGCAAAGTCCGTACCCCGGAGGAGCGAGTCTATATAAAGCCCGGTGCCGCCGGTGACTATGGGCAGCTTCCCCCGGGCGATGATGTCGTCACAGACCTTCTGGGCACTCTGCACATAGAGGGACACGGAGTAGTTTTCCTCCGGCTCCGCCACATCCAGCATATGGTGGGGGCAGCGGCTTTGCTCTTGGGGGCTGGCCTTGGCAGTGCCTATGTCCATGCCCCGGTAGACCTGCATGGAGTCTGCCGAGACTATCTCGCCGCCGTATTCTTCGGCAAGGGCAATGGCCGTTGCGGTCTTGCCAGAGGCGGTGGGCCCTGCCACAACAATAAGTTTATTGCTCATACTATCCTTTTGAACATCTTGTCCAGCTCTTTTCTGGAGAGGGCCACGGAAACGGGTCTGCCATGGGGGCAGTACTTTATTTCCCCGGAGAGGACCTTTTTCACAAGGGTCTCAAGCTCGGCTCTGTGGGTGTCCCAGCCGGCCTTGATGGCGGCCTTGCAGGCCACCGTGTGCAGCACATGGTCCCGTGCATCCTCCGCCGAAAGGCTCTTTCCGGCTCTGAGCTTTTCGCATATCTCCTCTATGGCGGCGGCAGCGTCGGCGCTTGCCATGTCCGCAGGAACGGCCCGGACAACAAAGCTGTTGTCACCGAAGGGCTCTGTCTCAAAGCCCAGCTCATATAAAAGCTCACAGTTATTTTCCAGAATTTCCGCATCCTCACCGGAAAGGGAGATGGAGACAGGGCTGAGCAGGGTCTGGGCCATAATGCTGCGCTTTTGCTCCTTGAGGCGGTCAAATATCATCCGCTCGTGGGCGGCGTGCTTGTCTATGAGTATAAGGCTCTCTCCCTGCTCCACTATGATGTAGGTTTTGAGAGTTTCGCCGATGAGGGTGAATGGTAACAAATCATTTTCAACATTTTGCACAGAGTTTTCCACAGATTTGACCGATGCTCCGGTGGAAAAATCGTCACTATGTAGAAATTTGTCGCTTTTTGCGTGGGAAACCGGGGTGCTGGGCAGGGAAATTTCCGTCTGCACCGGCTGAAAGACTGTTTCCGGCTGTAATTTTTCGGAAACCTCTTCTTTGGCGCTGTTGAAAACCTCAACAGGCTCGGCAAATTTCACACTGCCGGGAGCTGCCGGGGCCACGGGACGCACAGGGCTTACAACAGCGGCGGCGGGAGCGGCGGAAATGGGCACGGCCTTGGGTTGGGCCTTTTCGCTTTTCGCGGCGTAGCCATTTTCCCGGAAGCTCTGGGCGCTCATGTGCTGATAAAAGTCCGCCTTGGGCTGGGGCCTTGCGGAAACGGCGGCAGCGGCGGCAGGCTTATTTACAGGCGCGGCGGGTCTGGGTGCTGTGGGCCGCTCGTTTTCAAGGGCCAGCGCCACCGCCTGATACACAAGCTCAAAGACCTTGCGCTCGTAGGAAAACTTCACCTCGGTCTTTGCCGGGTGCACGTTTACATCCACATTGCTGTGGCCCAGGCTCAGGTACAGCACGCAGGCCGGGTAGCGGCCTGTGAGAAGGGAATTTTTGTAGGCCTGCTCCAGGGCGCTTTGCATAAGGGGAGAGCGGATATAGCGGCCGTTGCAGTAAAAATACTGGCAGCTCCGGTTGCCCCGGGCCGCAGCCGGGGAGGACACAAAGCCAGTCACCTTCATACCCGTCTCATCGTCGGCCTTCACGGGGAGAAAGCTCTGGGCAATGTCCCGGCCCAGAAGGGAGTAGACGCAGGATTCCGCTCTGTTATCACCGGGGGAGAAGAACATCTCCCGCCCGTCCTTTAAAAAGCGCACAGATATCTCCGGGTGGCCAAGGGCGCAGCGCAGGGCGATCTGCTCGCAGGCGGAGGCTTCGCTCCGGTCGGATTTTAAAAATTTAAGCCTTGCGGGGGTGTTGTAGAAAATATCCCGCACGGTCATCACGGTGCCCACCGGGCAGCCGCAAAGGCCCATATCCTGTATCTCCCCGGCCTCAAGGCGCACATAGCAGCCCTCACTGTCGGAAGCTCTGCGGGTTTTAAGCTCTATGCGTGATACGGCGCTGATAGCGGCAAGAGCCTCGCCGCGAAAGCCCATGGTGCTTATGCACTCAAGCCCTCTCTCATCAGAAAGCTTGGAGGTGGCATGGCGCATGAAGGCCACGCCCGCATCCTCGGGCGCCATGCCGCAGCCGTCATCGCTGACGCGGATATAGGTGGCGCCGCCGCCCCGTATCTCCACGGTGATGTTGCGTGCGCCGGCATCTATGGCGTTTTCAACCAGCTCCTTCACAACGGAAGCGGGACGCTCCACCACCTCGCCGGCGGCTATCATGTCCGCCACGTGGGGCGCGAGAATGTTGATAACAGGCATATGTACCTCCACGGGTAGAAAATACTCTCACAATAGATGCAGTGTACCACAATTTAGTTGAAAGTTCCACCCGTTTTATGCTAATATAAACTTTGATTTTGAAGAAATTTTACACTCCCGGAGGGGTTTTGAATATGGCATACCAAAGAAAAGAAATAGACATCGCCCAGGTACAGCGGCAAAAGGATATATGCGGGGAGATACTGGGGAGAAACCAGCAGGCGGGAGCTACTCCCCTTGCCATGGTGGACACCTACGGCTGCCAGCAGAACGAGGCCGACAGCGAGAAGATACGGGGCTACCTTGCCGAAATGGGCTACGGCTTTACGGACAATGAGTTTGAGGCCGATGTAATAGTTATCAACACCTGCGCTGTCCGCGAGCACGCGGAGATGCGTGTTCTTGGCAACGTGGGCGCGCTCAACCACTCCAAAAAGGCCAGACCCAGCCAGATAATCGCTGTGTGCGGCTGCATGGTGCAGCAGGAGCATATGGCGCAGAAGATAAAGATGAGCTACCCTGTGGTGGACCTTGTCTTCGGTCCTCATGAGCTCTGGCGTTTTCCCGAGCATCTCAAGGCCGTGATGGACTCTCATAAGCGCCGCTTTGCCGCAGCTGCCGACGAGGGCGCGGTCATTGAGGGCATGCCCATACACCGTGACCGGGGCGTGAAGGCCTGGCTTTCCATCATGTACGGCTGCAACAATTTCTGCTCCTACTGCATAGTGCCCTATGTGAGGGGCCGTGAGCGCTCCCGCCATCCGGAAGAGATACTCAAGGAGGCAAGGGAGCTTGTGGCGGCAGGCTACAAGGACATTACCCTTTTGGGTCAGAACGTAAACTCCTACGGCAAGGACTTGGAAGAGGACGTGGACTTTGCAGACCTTATCCGCATGATAAACGACATCCCCGGTGACTTTCTCATCCGCTTCATGACAAGCCATCCCAAGGACGCAACAGAAAAGCTTTTCAAAACCATGGCCGAATGCGAAAAGTGCGCCCACCAGCTGCACCTGCCGGTCCAGTCCGGCTCGGACAGGATCTTGAAGCTTATGAACCGGGTCTACACAAGGGAAAAGTATATCGAAAAGGCGAGGCTTGCCCGAAGCTATATGCCGGACCTTGTGGTGACCACCGACATTATTGTAGGCTTTCCCGGCGAGACAGAGGCCGACTTTGCCGACACCCTCTCTCTCTGTGAGGAGATACGCTACGACGCCATGTTCACCTTCATCTACTCCAAGCGTCAGGGCACTCCCGCCGCCACCATGCCCGACCCCTACACAAGGGCCGACAAGCAGCGCCACTTTGACGCCCTCATGGAGCTTTCAAACACCATCTCCGGCGAAAAGCACAAAGAGTACGAGGGCAAAACCCTCCGTGTGCTCATTGACGGGGAGACGGGCAAGGACGAATATAATCTCTCCAGCCGCACAAACGGCGGCAGGCTTGTGCACCTTAAAGGCGACAGGAGCCTTATAGGGCAGTTTGTGGAAGTTGAGATAGTTTCCAGCAACAACTGGGCATTATACGGCAGAATTGCACCCTGAGCTCTTCTGCCTTCCCTGCGCTCAGGCAGAATGAGCGAGGATGCAATTCTGCCTCTTCCGGCCAAAACCGCTTCGCTGGGTTTTGTCCGGATTATGGGGAGAATGTTTATTCTTAGAAAGAGAGATATTTTATCATGGCTGAGCTTACACCCATGAAAAAGCAGTATAACGAGATAAAGGCCCAGCATCAGGACTGCCTTTTGTTCTTCCGCCTTGGGGACTTTTACGAGATGTTCGACGAGGACGCGAAGATCGCCTCACGGGAGCTGGACATTGCCCTTACCACCCGTGACCGGAACGTGGAAAATCCTGATGAGCGCACTCCCATGTGCGGCGTGCCCTACCACAGCGCCGAGGCCTATATCGCCCGGCTCATCGCCAAGGGCTACAAAGTTGCCATCTGCGAGCAGACCGAGGACCCGGCCCTTGCCAAAAGCATTGTTGCCCGTGAGGTCATCCGCATCATCACCCCCGGCACAGTGACGGAAAGCTCCATGCTGGAGGAAAAGCGCTCAAACTATATCTGTGCGGTGAACATAAACGGCGGCGAGGGCGGCCTTGCCCTCTGCGACATCTCCACCGGCGAATTTTATGCTGCCGCCTTTGAAAGCGGAGCTTCCACCCACATTGTAAACGAGCTGGGCCGCTTTGCGCCGAAAGAAGCGCTTTTAAGCGACAGCGCCGCTGCCGACCCTGCCGTTGTGGATTTTCTGGGCGCAAAGCTGGGCGCGATAATCGAGCGGGCTCAGGAGAAGTTTGAGTTTTTCCCCTGCGCCGCGCTGCTTTGTGAGCAGTTTGGCTATAAGGATATAGACGAAAGCGGCCTTGGAGCCTGCCCTGCCGCGGCTTCCGCCGCCGGTGCGCTCCTTGCCTACCTGAAAGAGACTCAGAAATTTGACCTGAGCCACATAAACCGCATGGAGCTTATCCACGGCGGCAGATATATGGAGCTGGACTGGGCCACCCGCCACTCCCTTGAGCTTACCGAAACTCTCCGTTCCGGCGAGAAGCGGGGCAGCCTTCTCTGGGTGCTGGACAAGACCAAAACCCCCATGGGCGGCAGAATGCTCCGTGCCTGGGTGGAAAGACCCTTGCTCCACGCGGTTGCCATCCGCCGCCGCCTTGCAGCGGTGGACGAGCTGAGGCGGGACAATGTGTGCCGGGCCGAGCTTATGCTGAACCTTAAAGAGATAAGCGATATGCAGCGGCTTGTGGGCCGCTGTGTGTACGGCTCTGCCGGCGGGCGGGACCTTCGCTCCCTTGCAAACTGCGCGGCGGTGCTGCCCCGGCTCAAGGAGCTTTTGACCGGCTTTTCCTCCCAGTACTTAAGGAGCATCTGCGCCATGGACGCGCTGGAGGATATGCGCTTTGAGATTGACCGTGCCATCTGCGATGAGCCCCCCTTCTCCGTCCGTGAAGGCGGCATCCTCCGCCCGGGCTACTCCGAGGAAGTGGACAGGCTTCGCGCCATAAGGGACAATGGCAAGGCCATGGTCATAGAGCTTGAGGACAGAGAGCGAAAGCGCACCGGCATAAAAAAGCTGAAGGTGGGCTACAATAAGGTCTTTGGTTATTATATTGACGTGCCCAAGTCCGCCGGGGAGGACAATATCCCGGAAGACTATATAAGAAAGCAGACTCTTGTCTCCAATGAGCGCTACTTCACTCAGGAGCTTAAAGAGCTGGAGAGCACCCTGCTCACGGCAAAGGATCGGGTCAACACCCTTGAGTTTGACTACTTTGACGAGATACGCCGCAGCGTTGCGGGCAAGGTGCACCGGGTTCAGGCCACGGCGCAGGCCGTGGCGGAGCTGGATGTGCTCTGCTCTCTTGCCGAGGTTGCGGTGAAAAACGGCTACACCATGCCGGAGGTGGACGAAAGCCGCAGCCTTCAGATAATTGAGGGACGCCACCCTGTGGTGGAGCAGACATTGAAGGACGTGCTCTTTGTCCCCAATGATACCCTTTTGAATGACAGCGCCGAGCGGGTGGCCATTATAACAGGCCCCAATATGGCCGGTAAATCCACCTATATGCGCCAGACCGCCCTTATCGTTTTAATGGCGCAGATGGGCTCCTTTGTCCCGGCAAAAAGCGCCGTCATCGGCATTGTGGACAGGGTGTTCACCCGCATCGGCGCCTCCGACGACCTTGCCTCCGGCCAGTCCACCTTCATGGTGGAGATGAACGAGATGGCAAACATCCTCAAAAACGCCACCGCCGCCTCCCTTCTCATTCTCGACGAGATAGGCCGGGGCACCTCCACCTTTGACGGCATGGCCATAGCCCGCGCCGTTCTGGAGCATTGCGCCGACAAAAGGAAGCTGGGTGCAAAGACCATGTTCGCCACCCACTACCACGAGCTTTCCGCCCTTGAAGGGGAGCTGGCGGGAGTGACAAACTACAACATAAGCGCCAAAAAGCAAAACGGAAATCTGGTGTTTTTGCGAAAGATAGTCCGAGGCAGCGCAGACGACAGCTACGGCATCGAAGTGGCAAAGCTTGCCGGTCTGCCTGAGGGTATAATAAGCCGGGCCAAAAGCTGCCTTAAGGAGCTTGAAAAGGAGGGCGCGGCAATACCGCAGACTCAGCACGCCCCTACAGAGCAGATAAGCTTTCAGGACGTGGGCGCCGATGAGGTACGGAAAATGCTCATGGAGACGGATATAAATACCCTCACCCCCATTGAGGCCATGAATATGCTCTTTGAGCTACAAAGGAAAGCGAGAGGCTGATGAACGAGGAAAAGGGCAGCCCCCTGCCCCCCAGAAAAATTGAATTTACAAGCCGTCTTGGCAGGATGGAGAGCATAGCGGTGCTCTCCTATCTGCCGGTGCACGTGGGTTTTCTGCCGCTTGCTTTTGTGGCTTTGATGCAAAAGGGCATTGTGGACGATACGGGTGCCAATGTGGGAATTTACCTTGTGGGTACTCTTTTCATGCTGGGGCTTTGCTTTAAGTTTCTCCGGCGGGATTTTGACGCCCTCTGCGAAAGACCCTTTCAGGTAATTGCTGAGCTTCTTGGCAGCTATGGCGTGATGCTCTGCTGCAATATGCTCTTTGGGATGATTTTGAATTTCATCTCCAGCGAGGGAAACCCCAACAATCAGGCGGTGACGGATATGGCCCTGATAAGCTATGGCCCGGTTGCGGCAATGGCGGTGTACCTTGCCCCCATTGTGGAGGAGATGCTGTTTCGCGCCGGCATTTTCGGCACTCTGCGCCACTATAACCGCATAAGCGCGTATGTAATCGGCGTGCTGAGCTTTTCCGTGTACCATGTATGGAGCTTTGCCATTATTGAGCCTTCCTACTGGATATATGTTTTGCAGTATATCCCCGTGTCCTTCCTTTTGTGCCGGATTTATGAGAGCACCAACAGCATCTGGAGCAGCATCTTCTTCCATATGCTGATAAACGGTATTTCCCTGAAAGTGCTCACGGCGGCACAGCAGCTTTTGTGAAAGGCGGCAGATTTATGAGCCATCAGCTTGATGTGATAGCGCGCATCCGTTCAGATTTCAAGGAAAAGTTCGGCATACCCCGCCAGAGCGGGATAGTGGACGAGCTGCGCGCAAAAATAGTTTTCGAGCCAAAGTACAGGAACGCCGATGCCCTACGGGGCATCGAGGGCTTTTCCCATCTTTGGCTCATCTGGCAGTTTTCGGAAAATATACGGCAGGACTGGTCGCCCACGGTGCGTCCGCCGAGACTCGGCGGGAATACGCGCATGGGCGTTTTTGCCACCCGCTCACCCTTCCGCCCCAATAATCTGGGGCTTTCCTGCGTGCGCCTTGTGTCGGTGGAAAAATCTGATGAGCTGGGTACGTACCTTGTAGTTGCCGGGGCCGACCTTATGGACGGCACGCCCATCTACGACATAAAGCCCTATCTGCCCTATGCCGATGCCCACCCCGATGCCGCAGGCGGCTTTGCACCAGATCCGGGGAAGAAGCTGAAAGTGGACTTTGAAGGGGGCTTGGAAACTCAGGTTCCGGAGGATAAGCGGGCCGCCCTTGCCGGCATCCTTGCCGCCGACCCCCGCCCCTCCTACCAGCACGACCCGGAGAGGGTCTATACTCTGGACTTTGCCGGGCTTGAAGTGAAGTTCACAGTGGCGGGAGAAGTGCTCACAGTGCGCAAGGTGGAGAAAAGGGGATAAAAATGCTCGGTTTTTTGATATTTATGATACTTGTGGATCTCATTATCCCTTTTACGATGATAGGCTTTGGCCGGGTGTTCATGAAAAATCCGCCGGAGAAGATAAATATGACCTACGGCTACAGGACTGCCATGTCCATGAAAAGCGTGGAGACCTGGGAATTTGCCCATGCTTACTGCGGCAAGCTCTGGATAAGGCTGGGGCTTGCGCTGCTCGCTTCGGTGCTGCCCCTTTTCTTTTGCTTCGGCAGGGATATTGATACGATCGCTCTGGTAGGGCTTGTCATATGCGGCGTACAGCTTGTGGTGATGATGTGCTCTATTATCCCAATAGAAAGAGCGCTGAAAAGAAGTTTTGACGAGGCCGGCAGACGGAAAAAGGAAAGATAGCTTTTTCTCCACCTCATCCGTCAGCCCTTCGGGCTGCCACCTTCCCCTCAAGGGGAAGGCCTTTGACGATTGACTAAGGATGTTGCTGCAAGTTTTGGCAAATGCGTACGCCCTGAAAATAAGGCTTGGCTTCCCCTTGAGGGGAAGCTGTCACGAAGTGACTGATGAGGTGTTTTATATGAACAATAGAAATAACCGCCGCCTAACTCCGACCGCGCAAAGCTTGCGGAAAAAGATGACTAAGGAAGAACGAAAACTTTGGTATGACTTCCTTAAACAGCTGCCGCAGACTGTAAATCGTCAGAAAACAATAGGAAACTATATTGTTGACTTTTACTGTGCCGAAGCAAAGCTGGTTATAGAACTGGACGGAAGTCAGCACTATGAGCCGGAGGGTCAGGATGCGGACAAAATCAGGGATGAATACTTGAAGTCTCAAGGAATTCGTGTTTTGCGCTATTCAAACCGGGACATAAATCAGCATTTTGAAAGTGTGTGTGAGGATATACTCCGGCATATGTCCACCTCATCCGCCTCGCTGTGCTCGGCACCTTCCCCTCAAGGGGAAGGCTTTTAGTGAATGACAGCATTTTGCAATCCAATATATGCACACAATCAAAAGCTGTGGGTTTCTCTTGAATGCGTGCGTAAGCTGTGACCTTGGCTTTCCAGCTGAGAGGAAACCCAGTGTCAAAAAAGGCCTCAAGGCCTTCCCCTTGAGGGGAAGGTGCCCCGAAGGGGCGGATGAGGTGTCAACCACAAAACTATACACCGGAGGTGTAATATGGAATTTACCCTGCCCGGAAACTTCCTGCTGGGCGTTTCCACCGCCGCTACCCAGATAGAAGGGGGCGACACAAACTCCAACTGGAACGACTGGTACAAAAAAGGCCGCATCACCGACGGCACAGACCCCGCCACCGCCAACGACCACTGGCTGCGCTGGCGTGAGGATACGGCTCTTATGGCGGAGCTTGGCATAAAGACCTACCGCTTCTCCCTTGAGTGGTCAAGGCTTGAGCCGGAAAAGGGCCGCTACGATGAGGCCGCCTTCGCCCAGTACCGGGACGAAATACTTCTGATGAAGGAAAAGGGGATAGTCCCCCTTCTCACCATCCACCATTTTTCCGTACCCATGTGGTATGAAAACAAGGGCGGATTTTCAAAAAGTGAGAATATTGCGGACTTTCTGGCTCTGGTGCGTCAGGTGGTGGAGCATTTCGGGGATATCGTTTCCGACTATATCACCATCAACGAGCCCAATGTCTACGCCACCAACAGCTGGTGCTTCGGCATGTGGCCGCCGGGACATAAAAGTTTCAAGGAGACCGTGGCAGTCATGGAGAACATGGCCTGCGCCCACATCAAGGCCTACGGCATTATCCATAGCCTGCGCCGGAAAATGGGCTATAGCGACACAAAGGTGGGCTTTGCAAACCATGTGCGCGTCTTTGAGCCGGAAAACCCCAGAAACCCGGCCCATGTGTTTTTTGCAAAAGGCATTGACCATCTTTTCCAGGGCGCACTGAGCCGGGCCATGAGCCTTGGGGACTTCCCTCTGCCCCTCAAAAACCGCTGGGGCCTGCCCAGAGGGGAATACTCTGACTTTATCGGTGTCAACTACTATAGCCGCTCCACCATCTCCGGCCCTGCCGACGGGGTGCGTAAAAACTGCCCCAAGAACGACCTTGGCTGGGAGATATACCCGGAGGGCATTGTGAGAGTGTCAAAAATGCTCCATGATATCCTGCCCCGGCCCATATACATCACCGAAAACGGAACCTGCGACTTAAATGACAGCTTTCGCAGCCGCTATATATACGAGCATCTCAGGGCCATTGCCCAGTCCACCCTGCCCTTTGAGCGCTATTACCACTGGTGCTTCTGCGATAACTTTGAGTGGATAGAGGGCAATCACGCCAAATTCGGCATTGTCTCCATCGAGGGCGCAGAGAAAAAGCGGGTTGTGAAAAAATCCGGCAGCTTCTACGCTGAAATCATCCAGAAAAACGGCGTGGACAGGGAGCTCTACGAAAAATACGTGGCCGCTGAGGAGTACAATATAAGATGATAGAAGTAAAAGATAAGCTCTTTCATATAAAAACCAGAAACTATTCCTACCTCTTTGAGGCAGAGCCCCACGGACACTTGCAGCAGCTCCACTTCGGCGCGCCCATAGAAAGCATGGATGCGGACGCTTTTCGCCTCAAGCCCCTCTTGGGCTGGGGCAGTAATGTGCTCTATGACGAGGGGGATATGGCCTGCCTTGATGCAGCCGCGCTGGAGTTTTCCGGCCACGGCCGGGGAGACTACAGGGAAAGCCCCATTGAGATATTCGAGGGCAGTCGCCCCCTGCCCACGGACTTTGTGTATAAATCCCACCGGGTTTTAAAGGCCGCGCCCCCCATGGAAAGCACACTCCCCCTGCCGGAGGGCGAGGCGGAAACCCTTGAAATAAGCCTTTCCCATCTGGACGCGCTGGAGCTTACACTGTACTACACAGCCTATGAAGATGTGCTCTGCCGGAGAGCGGTGCTGAAAAATATATCGGAGCGGGAGTATGAGCTGGGCAAGCTTATGAGCTTCATGCTGGATATCCCCGGCAAGTACGAGCTTGTGGGCTTTGACGGGGCATGGATAGCCGAGGCCCACAAGTCCATCACCCCCGTAGACCGGGCCCGCATTGTCCGGGACAGCGTCACCGGGGCGTCCTCCAACCGGCATCAGCCGGGCTTTCTTCTGGCCTCCCCTGCTGCCACTGAAGAGCATGGCACAGTCTACGGCTTCAACCTCATCTACTCCGGCAACCACTATGCCTCTGCCCAGCGTTCCCATCAGGGCCTGAACCGCATCATGCAGGGCATAAACTTTGCAAACTTCAAAATGCCCCTTGCGCCGAAAGCTGAGTTTGAGGCTCCGGCGGCGGTGCTGGGCTGGTCGGGCGAGGGCTTCAACGGCCTCTCCGCGCGCTTTCACCGCTTTGTAAATGAGCATATCGTGCCCCAATACTGGCGCAACAGACCCCGGCCCGTGCTCTACAACAGCTGGGAAGGCTGCTTTTTCGACTTTGACCAGAAAAGGCTTCTCTCCCTTGGCAAAAAGGCCGCGCAGCTGGGCTGCGAGCTTTTCGTACTGGATGACGGCTGGTTTGGCGCAAGGAATAACGACTGCGCCGGACTTGGCGACTATAATGTGAATCTTAAAAAGCTGCCGGAGGGCCTTTCCGGCCTTGCAAAGAAAATGCGCGCTCTGGGTCTGGACTTTGGCCTCTGGGTAGAGCCGGAGTCTGTAAACCCGGACAGCGACCTGTATCGCGCCCATCCCGACTGGGCCATCGTTGACGAGCTGGGCGAGATATACGGCCGGCATCAGCTGCTTTTGGACCTTACGAAACAAGAGGTGCGCGATTATATCGTTGACTCCGTGGGCAAGGTGCTGGACAGCGCGGACATCCGCTATGTGAAGTGGGACATGAACCGCCACTCTACAGCCCTGGGCGCAAAAGCCCACGAATATATTCTGGGGCTTTACGAAATCATGGGCCGGATTTTCCGACCCCGACCCCATATTCTCCTTGAAAACTGCTCCTCCGGCGGCAACCGCTTTGATCTGGCTATGCTCTGCTTCTCGCCCCAGATTTGGGCCTCCGATGACACTGACCCCATAGAAAGGCTGGATATACAGCAGGGGCTATCCTACCTCTATCCCCAGTCCTGCATGGGCGCCCATGTGTCCGCCGCGCCCCACGCCCAGACCCTGAGAACCACGCCCCTCAGCACCCGCGGCAACGTCAGCTTTTTCGGTCTGCTGGGCTATGAGCTGGACCTGAAGCACTTTCTTCCCGTAGAGGAGACGGAGATAAAAAACCAGATAGCCTTTTACAAAAAATACCGGGAAATCTTCCAGTTTGGCCGCTTTTCCCGTATTGAAAACGAAGATTGCCAGTGCTGGCAGGTGTCCAAGGGGAATACCCATATCGCGGGCATCTTCCACCGGATGATAAATGCAGCCCCCGGCTATGAGTTTTTGCGTATGAGCGGGCTTGAAAAAAACCGCCGCTACAGGGTGGCAAGCCGACAGCAGAAGCTGAGGGTGGGGCAGTTCGGGGCGCTGGTCAAGCACATTGCCCCTGTGAATCTGGACCCCAACGGCGTGGTGCTGCGCACCGTTGACCACCGCTACGCCATGGACGACGGGCAAGAGAGCTTCACAGCCTCCGGCGCGGCGCTGGACGCAGGTGTGGCCCTATCCTCCCTTTTCACCGGCACAGGCTACGACAAGGCCATGCGGGTACAGGGGGACATGAGCTCCTATGTGTACGTGGCGGAAGCGGAGAAATAGGACACAAAACGTAGATTTTTGCAAAATTAGAGGGCTTGCTGCAAAATTAAGCAACAAGCCCTTTCAGTTATTTCTCATCTTCTTCCATATTCGCCAGTGCGTATTCTATGCACTGGTTTATTATTTTGTTGAAGGAAACTCCGGTTTTTAAATTCAGCTCATTTATCTTGTCAAAAGTCTCCGCTTTCAGCCTGATAGTACGGCTGATAGAAGAAATTTTCTGCTCGTTTGTATCAATTTTGAAAGACGCCATCTTTCCCCTTTACCTCTCATGAAACATTTTTTTGTAATGTACATAAACAATGAGCATAATAAGCGCCACTACGGAAGCTGTCGCGCTCAAATGCAGATTTTGTAACGCAGCCTTTGTTATTTCTCCTCTTCTTCCATATTCGCCAGTGCGTATTCTATGCACTGGTTAATTATCTTGTTGAAAGAAACTCCGGTTTTTTCTGATAAATCATTTATTTTATCAAAAGTCTCTGCTTTTATACGGATAGTCCGGTTAATTGCAGAGATTTTGTGCTCCTGAGTATCAACTTTAAATGGCTTCATGCAATCGCCTCCTATATTTATTATTGTAATTGCAAGAAGCATTTATTATAATGTACTAAACTACATTATATTTTTATAATAGGAGAAACGGTTATGAAAGATGATTACAAAAAGATGTATCTGCATCTGTTCAACGCGGTGACCGACGCGCTGGAATTACTGCCGGAGGAAAACAGCGCAGCAAGAATTCTGAAAGCTGCCCAGCAATACTGTGAGGAGCTGTACATCCAGCAGGGCGAAGAACAGGGCAAAATTATCCACTTGGTAAAATGAGTTTCAATTTGGCAAAGCCTGTGTTAATATTTAAAAAAAGAAAAACACAGGGAGATTTTGCCATGAAAAACAAGCTGAGAGAAAAAATGCTCTCCGGGGAAAAGACCATAGGCAGCTTTTTCGAGCTGGGCAGCGGCAGCGCAATGGAGTGCCTTGCCCTCTCCGGGCTTGACTATGTGATAATCGACACCGAGCACGGCCCCTATGACCCCCTTTCCTCGCTGGAATTCATAAGAGTTGCCAAGCTCTACGGCGTGACACCTCTGGCAAGGGTGCAGGAGATAAGCCGCCCTGCCATCCTCAAGCTTCTGGACGCAGGGGCAATGGGGCTTGTTATCCCGGATGTGAACACCGTGGAGGAGGCTGAAAACATAGTAAAGTGGGGCAAGTATATGCCTCTGGGAAGCCGGGGCGTTGCACCTGCCGCAGGTACGGACTTCTGGATGAAGGACTATGCCAGCAGGGGGCTTGACCATTATTTTGAAGTGTCCAACCGGGAAACCATGCTCTTCCCCCAGTGTGAAACCTTGGGCTGCCTTGAGCACATAGAGGAGATCGTGGCCATAGACGGAGTGGACGGCATCTTTGTCGGCCCCTTTGACCTGTCCAGCTCCATGGGCATCCCCGGACAGTTTGAAAAGCAGGAGTTTCAAAGCGCACTCCGGCATATCCGGAAGGTCTGCGCCGCAGCGGGCAAGCCCAGCATCATCTACGCTGCCAACGAAAAAGCCGTGAAGGACGGTTTTGCCCTGGGCTTTGACAGCGTGACCTATAATATGGACGTAAATATACTTATAAATGCCTATAAAGAGGCAATTTCCAGACTGAAAGGCTGAAAAAATAGCCGCCACCTCAAAGGTGGCGGCTATTTGGTTTTATCTTAGTAGTTCTCTTTTCTGAGTTCGAAATAGGCCTTGGGGTGTGCGCAGACGGGGCAAAGCTCGGGAGCCTTGGTGCCGACTACCAGATGACCGCAGTTGCGGCATTCCCAGACCTGAACGCCGCTCTTCTCAAATACGGCCTTGGTCTCAACGTTTGCCAGAAGTGCTCTGTAGCGCTCCTCGTGGGTCTTCTCAATGGCGGCGACCATTCTGAACTTGGCTGCCAGATCCTTGAAGCCCTCTTCCTCGGCGTCCTTGGCCATGTTGGCGTACATATCGGTCCACTCGTAGTTCTCGCCCTCGGCGGCGTGCAGCAGGTTCTCAGCTACATCGCCCAGCTCGCCCAGCTCCTTGAACCAAAGCTTGGCATGCTCTTTTTCGTTGTTGGCGGTATTGAGGAAGATCTCAGCGATCTGCTCGTAGCCGGCCTTCTTGGCAACGGAAGCAAAATAGGTGTACTTGTTTCTTGCCTGAGACTCACCTGCAAAAGCATCCCACAGGTTCTTCTCGGTCTTGGTGCCTGCATATTTATTTGCCATGATTTAAATCTCCTTCAGTTATACATTTAGCGTTGCCCGCTGTTAATTATTTTATACTCTTTGATCCACAAAGTCAAGCCTGCCCACAGGCAGGGCTTCTTTGACCCAAAAACATTGCCGGAGCGAAAGCTCCGGCAATGAGTGAGTTGATTTTTTATATGCGCAGAAGCTTAGATCTTCATGCACACATCCCATGCGCGCCAGATAACGGTACGCAGGTTGCCGACTGCAACACAGTCACCAACCTTGTAGCCCTTGCCGGCGATGGGAGTGGGAACAAAGCCGATGCCGTTGACGACGCTGTCGCACTCGACCTTGAATTCCTTGCCGTCCTTGCCCTTGACCATGACGTAGCCGTCTTCGATCTTGGTGATGGTGGACTGCAGGTACACGGGAACCTTGTGGTACTCCATTGCGTCACGCAGGAAGGAGGTGTTTGCAAGGCAGGTAGCCTGTGCGGTAACAAGGTCATTGGCGTACTCGACGATGATGGGGTGCTTGCCGGCCAGAACAAGGTCGTAAGCTGCTTCGCAGGAGGACTGGCCGCCGCCGAAGAACAGCACCTTGTCGCCGCATTCCTTCTTGTCGACCAGAAGGTCGGTGAAGCTCAGGCACTTTTCAAAGCCGGGAATGGGCATGGTTCTGGGAACGGAACCGGTAGCGATGATGACTTCCTCGAAGCCGCGCAGGGTACCGATGTCGTTGATCTCGGTGTTGAGACGGACCTCGATCTTGGCCTTTTCGATCTCTCTCTTGTACCATGCCAGCAGTTCCTTGTCGTTCTCCTTGAAGGTCATGGCGGAAGCGGTGAGGAACAGGCCGCCCAGCTGGTCTGCCTTCTCGAAGATCACGGGGATGTGGCCGCGCTGATGCAGAACCAGTGCACACTCCATACCGCCGATACCGCCGCCGATGATGGCGACCTTCTTGACCTTCCTGGTGGGAACGATCTTGTATCTGTTGTGCTGCATGGTGGTGGGGTTCAGGGCGCAGCGGGCGAGATGCAGGGAGTCATCCAGCTTCTGCATATTGGTAGTGCCCTTGGACTTGGAGAAGTTGAAGCAGCCGTTGTGGCAGCGGATACAGGGCTTGATCTCCTCTTCGCGGCCCTCTCTCAGCTTGGTGACCCACTCATGGTCAACAAGGTTCTGACGGGTGTAGCCCACGCCGTCCAGAGTGCCTTCTGCAACTGCCTGAGCACCGGCCTCGAAGGTCATCTTGCCTGCGCAGACCACGGGCTTGTCGGTGAACTTCTTGATGTGCTGAACATCTGCCAGGTTGCAGTTATCCGGCATGTAGACAGGTGGGTGAGCCCAGTACCATGCGTCGTATGTTCCGTTGTCGCAGTTGAACATGTCGTATCCCATATCTCCGAGATACTTGATGGCCTTTTCAGATTCAGCCATGTCACGTCCGAACTCTTCGAACTCTTCGCCCGGCTGTGCGCCCTGGAGCCAGCCCTTTGTCTTGGATACTACGGAGTATCTCAGTGCAACAGGGAAGTCCTGTCCGCATTCTCTCTTGATAGCCTGTACGATCTCGACAGGGAATCTGAATCTGT
>JAFQFH010000005.1 GCA_017398685.1 Oscillospiraceae bacterium | reverse complement strand
GTGGCAACGGGCTTGCCCAGATGGGAGCAGGCGATAACGGCAGCACCCTGCTCGAGCAGGTACTTGATGGTGGGGATAGCGGCCTTGATGCGCTTGTCGCTGGTGATCTCACCGGTCTTCTTGTCCTGGGGGACGTTGAAGTCGCAGCGGAGCAGAACCTTCTTGCCTTTAAGATCTACATCGTAAACGGTCTTCTTGTTGTAGTTCATGAGATGCCTCCTATAATGAATTTATAAAACAAATTTTATGCCCCATTCCGGGGGAAACGGGCATCCGGCCCGGGAAAAACATGATGATTTTACTCTGCCATGGAGCCTCGCTCCAGAAGGCCGGGAAAGCCCTGCTGGCGCAGTGCCTCATAGGCAAGGATCGCAACGGAGTTTGACAGGTTCAGGCTTCTGGCCTCATCTATCATGGGAATACGTATGCAGCGGTCCCTGTACTTTTCACGAAGCCACTCAGGCAGCCCCGCCGTCTCCTTGCCGAACATAAGCGTCACATCGCCGCTCATATCCGCCTGATGATAGGCTTTTGGCGCCTTTGTTGTGGCGAGATATATGTTATTATCGCCGTTTTTTTCAAAAAACTCGCTGAGATTATCGTAGATGCGGATATCCACCAGATACCAGTAATCCAGACCGCAGCGTTTAAGGTGCTTGTCGGATATCTCAAAACCAAGGGGCCTGATAAGATGCAGCCTTGCGCCGCTTGCTGCACAGGTGCGGGCTATGGCCCCGGTATTATGTGGGATTTCCGGCTCGACCAGAACTATGTCCAGCATGGCGAAGCCTCTATTGTCACAAAAATATCATATCTTTTTCACGTTCCAGAACATTTTATCACAAATTTTCCAAATTTCATGTACTTTTTTTAGATTTTTTCGTTTTCTTGCATATTAGACAAATTCAAGCTATAATCAGTCCTGTAGATGGCGCTTTTTTGTCATTTTGCATATGCTCTCCGGCATGATGCACAAATTGTTCGTAATACCGCGCCACAAATGGATTTCAAAGGGTTTTGAAGGAGCAAAAATGGAGTATAGATGCACAGTTTGTCCAAGGCAGTGCGGCGCACTGAGAACAGCCGAAAAAGCCGGCGGTATATGCATGAGCCCTTCCCTGCCACGCATTGCCCGGGCGGCTCCCCATTTCGGTGAAGAGCCATGCATCAGCGGCGTGAGAGGCTCGGGAGCCATATTCTTCACAGGCTGCAATTTAAAGTGCGTTTTCTGCCAGAACCACGAGATAAGCCGGGGGCTTACAGGCGAAACCGTCAGTGTTGCGAAACTGCGGGATATAATGCTGAGACTGCGGGATGAGGGAGTACACAACATTAATCTTGTGACGGCCACACATTTCGCCCTCCCCGTAGCCAAGGCCCTAGATGGGCTTGAGCTGGGCATCCCGGTGGTTTGGAACTCCTCCGGCTATGAAAGCGTGGAGACGCTTAAAATGCTGGATGGTCTTGTGCAGATATACATGCCGGATTATAAGTACGCAAAGCGTGAGCTTGCAAAGCTCTGCTCTGCTGCGGAGGACTATCCCCAGGTGGCGGCGGCTGCTATAAAGGAAATGTACCGCCAGCGTGGCAATTTTGTACTGGATGATGAGGGTATGCTCACTTCCGGTGTACTTATCCGCCATCTTATTCTCCCCGGGCAGGAGCTCAATTCCATGGACGTTATCGACTTTGTGGCCGAAGAATTTGAGGAGGATGCTGTGCTTTTCTCCCTGATGAGCCAGTATACGCCCATGCCTGGCAGCAGAGCCGTGGCAGGTCTTGAAAGGACGGTAAACGAGGATGAAAGTGAGCTTCTGCGAGCATACATGGAGCGCCGGGGCATCGTGAACGGTTACTGGCAGGGTCTTGAGTCCGCCGGTGAGGAGGAAATACCGGACTTTGACGGCACAGGCGTATAAAGGGCAAATTTGTCCGTATGAAACATTCAAACATTTGTTGACTTTAGTCTTTTACTGTTGGATAATGTTTTTGCAGACAGTATTCAATAATCAGGAGGTAATCCATGAATTACAACGAAGTTCTCGCCGCAGCAAGAGAGTGCAGCGGCCCTTACTGCAAAGCCTGCCCCGTATGCAACGGCCGCGCCTGCGGCAACTCCATGCCCGGACCCGGCAGCAAGTTCCCCGGTAATGTGGCAGCCCGCAACTATGACAAGTGGCAGGAAATCTGCGTCAACATGGACACTCTTTGCCCCAATTACGCCGATCCCGATATCAGCTTTGAGCTTTTCGGCCACAAGTTTGCAGCCCCCATATTCGTTGCTCCTCTGGGCGCACAGCTTATGCACTACGGTGATAAGTACACCGAGAGCGCCTATAACTCCATTCTTGTAAAGGCCGCTGCCGAATACGGCATTATGGCCCTTACCGGTGACGGCCCCGACCCCAACGTGATAAGCAATGCCACCGACGACATGGTTAAGGTTGGCGGTATCGGCTGCCCCACCATCAAGCCCTGGAACAAGGAAGCCGTCTTCTCCAAGCTGGACATTCTCAAGGAGAAGGACATTTTTGCCGCCGCAATGGACGTGGACGGTGCAGGTCTCCCCTTCCTGAAGGCTATCAACCCCAACGCAGGCAGTAAGAGCGTTGACGAGATGCGCGAGATAATAGACTATGCAGGCCGTCCCTTTATAATCAAAGGCATCATGACCGTAGCCGGCGCCAAAAAGGCCGTTGAAGCCGGTGCTGCCGGTATCGTGGTGTCCAACCACGGCGGCCGCGTTCAGGGCGGCGTGCCCTCCACCGCCGAGGTATTGCCCGCAATAGTGGACGCAGTCAAGGGAAAGCTGACCATATTCGTTGACGGCGGTATCCGCTCCGGTGTGGACGTTTTCCGCGCTTTGGCTCTGGGCGCTGATGCAGTGCTCATAGGCCGCCCGGTGCTGACCGCAATTTACGGTGCTGCTGAGGAAGGCTTCAAGATCTACATGGACAAGATTGTCGGTGAGCTCAAGTCCACCATGACCATGTGCGGCGCTGCCTCTCTCAAGGATATAGACCGCAGCAAGATCTGGCTGGAAAAATAAATTTTCATGTAAACTCCCGTGAACGCGGGAGTTTTTTATTGCGCTTTTAGATATTATGTATACTATATTACGTATATATAATTATGTAATTTAATATATGTAACCCAAAATATGTTTACCAATATATGTTAACAATAATATGTAAGTTATTTTATGTATATTGTATTTTATAAAAAAAGAGCAACCATCCAGATATAAGGATAGTTGCTCTAAATTATGTTAACTATTCTGGCAGCACACGCCATTCTCAAGACGCTGGTGTTCCTCTGCGATAATGCGCTCCATTTCCTCCCAGTGCTCCTCCATATCGGAGATGAGTTTGAACTGGGTACGGCAGCGGTCAAGGTTGTGGCTTTCCCTGTCGATGGAAAAGTACACGTCACCGTTGAGATAGTCGGTAAGAAAACGCATGCCGCACTCAATGGTCATATTATACGCGCCCATGGGCAGCATATTGATCTCATTTTCGGTAAGACTGGGGCAGGCTTCCATAAATCCTCTTGCAAAGGAACGGAAAAAATCAAGATCCAGATTGACCCTGGAAAGGTCAGTTTCATCCTCGGCGGCAGTGCTGGCGCCGAATCGTATGGCATCGCCGAAATCATGCACGGAGAGTCCGGGCATGACGGTGTCAAGGTCGATGACGCAAAGGGCCTTGTGGGTGTCGGCATCAAGAAGGACATTGTTTATCTTGGTGTCGTTGTGGGTGGCGCGGACAGGCAGCTCCCCGCGCTCTCTCATGTGCTGGAGATGGCAGGCCTTTTCTTCCCTTTCAAGGACGAAGGCAACTTCCTTTGCAACCTGGGCAAGCCGACCCTTGCAGTCGGAATCTATAGCCTCGCGGAAAAGGCGGTAGCGATCAACAGTGTTGTGGAAGTTTGCAATGGTTTCCTCAAGTGTCTCAGCCGGGAACTTATTTAGAGCATACTGGAAATTGCCGAAAGCACGGGCACTCTCCTCAAAGTCCTCAGCAGTCTCTGCATGCTGAAGGCATATGCTGTTGTCCACAAAACGATAGGCACGCCAGCAGCCGCCGTGCTCATCATCGTAGTAGTTTTTTCCCTCAACCGTATCTATATAGCTTATCATGGCCATTTTGCCGCTTTGATGCTCCCGAAGGAAGCTGCTGATGGCGGCCATGTTGCTCATGATGGCATCCACCTTGGGGAAAACAAACTGGTTCACCCACTGAAGTATGTATTTTGCGCCGGTATCGGTGGTAATAAGATAGGTCTGATTGATGTGTCCGCTTTTTATCTGCTCACATTTTACCGGAGTTCCGTCGGTAGGAAAATGAAATATAGCTTCCTGCATTCCCTGTCCCTCTGTTCTCTCTTATTTATATTTTGCCGGCCTTTTCGCTTTTATTCAGCAGCAGCACAGGAACCGCCACAGTCAGAAGTACCACCGCCGCCGCAAGGTATATGGCGGGCGTGGGCACTGATTTGACCTGACCCAGCTCTATGTACGTGCTGTCGCTGCCGCGAATGACCGCAGCGCCGATGGCAGGGCCGATTATCATGGGCAGAAGCACCGCAAATATCATGCGTATGCCCTGAAAATGGCCCACCTTGTCTTTGGGAGTCCAGTCCCTTATGTTGGCGCCAAGTGCCGCTGTCATCATCATGTAGCCGCTCATCATAACTGTGCCGGCTATCATCACGGGTACGCTCTCACGGACAAAATACATGCCCACAAGCCCCGCCAGCATAACAACTGCCGCCGGTACAGTAAACCTCATTTTTCCGATTTTGTCAATGAATTTTCCCGAAATTACACTGAAAACCGACGCCAAAATCAACACAACGCCCAAAATAATGGCGTAATCACTGATGCCCAGATAGTTTTGGATGTAGATAATAAGGTAGGGGAAAAACACCTGCACCGCCACGGAGAAAAGGCAGAATGCGGCAAAGGAGAGGTATAGCTGGGGATTATCTCTTACTACATCGGGGCGAAGGCCGTACACAAGGTTTTTGAAATAGTCATCCCGTCTGGGTCGAAGTTCCGGCGCATCCTTGACAAGAAAGATTGACAAAACGCCCACCACGGTGACGGCACAGCCAAAGATGGCGAAAAATTCCTTCCACCTGCCCTGCTGGGTAAGGCCGTCAAAAAGCCCGAAAATGACCAGCATGGAGATGAGAGGCAAAATGGCCAGCACGCTTTCCACACGGCCCCGGTTGGTGTTGTCTGTAACATCGGTGACATAGGCGTTGAAGGCCGCGTCGTTGGCAGTACTGCCAAAAAAGGTCATAACGCAGTCGAGCACAATAACCATTACGGCAGCCGCAGCCGCTGCGTTGGCTCCGGGGAAAAGGCGCTGGGCATTCTCCGGTGTTATAAGGCCGAAAAGAGCCGTTGCCAGACCCCATAGTATGTAGCCCGCCGATATAAAAAGCTTGCGCCTGCCGACTCTGTCGGAGAGTGCGCCCATTATAAGCGTGGTTGCAGTTGCCGCAAAGGCGGACCATGCCACCATTGAAGCTATATAGCCCGGATCTGTTGAGATAGTGTTATATAAAAACACATTGAAATACATATTCTCGATAGTCCACGCGAACTGACCGAAAAGCCCTATAAGCACAAGGGCAAGCCACTTTTTAAAGCCCAGTTTTGAAGCCATATATACTGCTTCCTTTCCTCTATTTGTATACCTCACCGTACACGAAAAGCCGCCCTTTGCGTGATGAGCCGCCCGTGCCTGTTATCTTGCCTTTTCCACTGCCGCGAAGGGAGAGGATATCCCCCTCACGCACCGGTGCGTCTACCTTTGTTGTCTCCCTGTAATTGAGCATCAGCCTGCCCTCATTTATCTGCCGGGCACAATCAGAGCGACTCAGACTGAATAAGCCCGCCGCCACCGCATCAAGGCGCATGCTCATAACCGAAAAGCTGACTTTCTTCACCTTCCGCTCTATTGCCGGCAGTTGAGAAAGCTCCAGTTTTTCGGTCTTTACACCGCAGCGGCCCACTTTTTCAATGCCCAGAAGATGCTCAAGTACGCTGGGCAAACACAGCACATAGGCAACATTGTCCACCACGCGGATATCGCCCAGCCATTCCCGGCCAATGCCCATGCCAAGAATGGCGCCCATATAGTCCCGATGTCCGGGTGTGCCAAAATGGGCTGTGATCTTCATGGCAGAAATGTACTCTGCCGCGTCAAAGCTTTCCTCATCCATATAGTATGGCAGAAAGAAAGCTGCTGTGCGCTCGCAGTCCGCCTGTCCGCCGGAGAAAACCAGGCTGCAGTCGCTTCGGTGCTTTGCCCAGAGGCTTATCTCATAGCTTTCGGCGGGGGTGAGAAAATTCGTATGTGTCAGGGTGCAGCTTTTTTCACAGCGGGCGCGGAGGTCTTCCGCACGTTTTAAAAGTTCACTGTTTTCCATCTTTCAACAAGGTTTTGTGGGCAGAGAGATTGGTCTTGTTCAAAACCTGCTCTATCTGCTCCAAAGTCCACTCCAATTCCTTGGAAAATTCACCGGATGAGGTGCGCAGTACGCCGGAGCGCATGGCGGAGACGCGGATAAGATTGTCGCTTGTAATAACGCGGACCGAGTAGTTTTTGCCTATCTCGTCCAGCAGCCGCTCTATATAGGCGTCCGCCGTCTCTCCGTCTTTTGTATAGGCCACGTGGATATTGTGGTAATCCGTTTTGGAGCCGGTACTGCCGGGATTTCTGTAACCGTCAAAGACCAGTACAAGCTTTGCCTTTGTAAAGCCAGCGTAGTTTGAAAGCATATCCATAAGCCTGCCACGGGCAAGGTCAAGGCGCTCTTTGGCCAGCGCTTTGAGCTCATCCCAGGCAAAGATAAGGTTATAGCCGTCAACTATGATGTAGTCCCGCTTCTGGCTTATAGTTACAGGTTTTGCAGGAGCTTCGTTTCTGAATTGGGTTTTGTATTCCGGCCTTTTGATAGGGCCAAATTCCCGCTCCATGATAGCTTCCAGCTCCCGCTCGTCTATATCAAGACTGCGCCGCTGCCGCAGCACAGGAACTTCGGCGGGTCTGGACGAAAGCACGCTTTCAAGGTGCATATACTCGCGCACCTTGTCCCACTTTATATTCACGCCTGCACCGTGGGAGCAGAATACAGAGTCTGCCGGGTTGTCCACATCAGCCTCGGCACTGTAGCCGATAGCGTCCACGATGGCCTGCTGGTTTTTGCATGGTCTATAGCCGTCAGGCTTGAGAGAGAGGCGGCCTCTGCCGTGGGTATAGGCCACAAGCTCCTCCATATAGTCGCTCATGGCGGCAACAGGGGCATAACCTGTAAGCCTTGTCATATCGCCTGCGTCCTCGGAAGGTTCGATATGCCCGTTCATGGCGCGGATATCCGATATGGCGCGGCCTATCTGCTCGGGCGGCAGGTCCATGGTAAAGGCATAATAAGGCTCCAGCAGCACGCTTTTGGCCTGCATGAGTCCCTGACGTATGGCCCTGTAAGTTGCCTGACGGAAGTCCCCGCCCTCGGTGTGCTTTATATGGGCGCGGCCTGCGGCAAGGCTTATTTTCATGTCGGTTATGGCGGAGCCTGTCAGTACGCCGGGGTGGCTTCGCTCCAGCACGTGGGTGAGGATCAGCCGCTGCCAGTTGCGGTCCAGCTCGTCCTCGCTGCAAAGAGTATCCACCACGATGCCGCTGCCACGTGGCAGGGGCTCCATGATAAGGTGGACCTCCGCATAGTGGCGCAAGGGTTCAAAATGGCCCACGCCCTCTACCTTGTCCGCAATAGTTTCCTTATAAAGTACGCGCCCTGCGTCCAGTGTGACCTCCACATCAAAGCGGTCCTTCACAAGGCTTTTGAATATCTCCTGCTGCACGCGGCCCATAAGATGGACGCAGATGCCGCCGCGCCTTGCATCCCACAAAATGCGGAAAAGGGGTTCTTCCTCCTGCAAAAGCATCAGCTTTGGGAGAAAAAGCCTGTGGTCCACTTTTGGAGGCAGTATAACATTGTAGCTCATGACAGGCTCAAGAATAGGTGCAGGCGCATCCTTTTCAATGCCCAGACCCTGACCGGGCCAGCTTTCGCCAAGGCCCAGCACCGCGCAGACCTGCCCTGCGCCAACACTGTCAACCGCAGTAAATTTACTGCCGGAATATAGGCGAAGCTGGTTTACTTTCTCTTCCTTTTCCTCGCCCTGCTCGTTTTTATATTTCAACAGGGAGCGGACTTTAAGCTCCCCGCCGGTGACTTTCACAAAGCTCATGCGCTGGCCCTGTGTGTCCCTTGCTATTTTGAAAACCTTTGCGCCGAACTCATCGCCGTAATCCTGCGCAAGGGTATATTTATCAAGAGCGTACAAAAGTGCATCCACACCGTCGGTTTTAAGCCCCGAGCCAAAGAAGCAGGGGTGGAGCTTACAGTCGCGCACAAGCTCGGCAATGTCACTGTCATCCAGCATACCTTTTTCAAGATAGCGCTCCATGGCCTTTTCACTGCACATGGCGGCGCTCTCCATCCATACCTCTTCGTCCGTGCCAAAATCCACGCAGCTTTCTCCAAGCTGCGCCAGAATATCCGCCGTAATGGCCTTTCTGTCACAGACGGGCAGATCCATCTTTGTTATAAATATGAAGGTGGGAATGTGGTAGCTTTCAAGGAGCTGCCAGAGGGTACGGGTATGGGCCTGAACACCCGCCGTGCCGCTGAGGGCCAGCACTGCATAGTCCATTACCTGCAAGGCCCGCTCCGCCTCGCCGGAAAAGTCCACATGACCGGGAGTATCCAGCAATGTTATGGCGGTGTCACCCACTTCAAGCATGGCCTGCTTTGAAAAGATGGTTATGCCCCGCTCACGCTCAAGCTCATGGGTATCGAGAAAGCTGTCCCTGTGGTCAACCCGGCCCAGCTTTTTTATCCTGCCGGAAAGATAGAGCATGGCTTCGCTGAGAGTGGTTTTCCCCGCGTCCACATGGGCAAGGATACCGACACAGATATTCTTTTTTGCGCCCTCTTTCTTCGTATCCAACGGAAAGTTCCCCTCTTGGTCAAATTTAACCTATGTATTATATCATAATAGCACAAAATAGTCGAGATATGAAAGTACACTTAAGTCGGATACATGGTTATAATCTCCCTATGCACTTGACATTTCACTATAATTACAGAAACGTTTCATTTTTCACCATGTTAATGGCCTGTTCTCTGGGGAGTTAACATAATCTGTTAACTGTATGAAAATAATTTAAATTTTCTTGAAACTTTGACTACCCATTTTGTAAAATGTGTGTTATAATTTAGTATCTATAATTATGTCTCATTACATTTCAAGGAAACGATCTTCTTAACAGGAGGAGGACTTATATATCATGAAGAAAATTCTGGTTCTTGAGGATGAATCCAATATCCGCAGTTTTGTGGTGATAAACCTGCGGCGCAGCGGCTATGAGCCTATTGAGGCGGAAAACGGTGCAATGGCACTGGAGAAGCTGAAGGTCAATCCCGATATCTGCCTTGCTCTGCTGGATGTTATGCTGCCGGATATTGACGGCTTTGAGGTTTGCCGCCGCATCCGCGCCACCGGCTCCAAGATGGGCATTATAATGCTGACCGCCAAGAGTCAGGAGATAGACAAGGTCACCGGACTTATGACCGGTGCCGACGACTATGTGACTAAGCCCTTCTCCCCCGCTGAGCTTACCGCCCGCGTGGATGCTCTTATCCGCCGTCTGGGCGTGGGCGACGACGAGAAGGCCAGTTCTGAGATCGTAAGCGGTCCTTTCCTGCTCAACACCAGAAACCGCACTCTTGAGAAGGACGGTCAGCGCCTGAAGCTTACCCAGATAGAGTATATGCTGATGAAGCTTTTCATGGAAAATCCCGGCAAGGCCATGTCCAGAGAGGATATACTCACCGCTGTCTGGGGCAACACCTTCACGGGTGAGCTCAAGACCGTGGACGTGAACATCCGCAGACTTCGCATCAAGATCGAGAGCGATCCCACCGAGCCTGAGTACCTGACCACCGTCTGGGGCTACGGTTATAAGTGGGGCTATTGATATTATTCTTTTTCAGGAAGTAGACTTAAATGTTCAAATCACTTAGAAGTCAGCTTTTTGTGTCGTCTGCCATTGCCGTGGTGCTGCTTATCCTCGGCATTGTGTTCACCACAAGAGGCTACAGTGCGCTGGGCATAATCGTTATGATGCTCAGCTGCTCTTACCTTGTGCTGCTCAACATCTGGTTTTATGTGTGCGTTTCCGGCCCCATCAGTGAGCTTACGGTTTTTGCAAAGAAAATCGCTGAAGGCCGCTATGGTTTGCAGATGGAGGACAAGTATGTCAACGAGCTTGGCTCCTTGACCGCCGAGATAAACAACATGTCCGAAAAGGTTGCCATGGCGGAAAAGTCCCGCGTTGAGTTTATCTCGCAAGTCTCCCACGAGCTGCGCACCCCGCTGACCGCCATCACAGGCTGGGCGGAGACTATTGCCTACGATCCCGCTGTGCAGAACGACTCTCTCAGGGGCATAAACATAATTTCCAAGGAAGCCGAAAGACTCACAGGCATGGTGGCTGAGCTTCTGGAGTTTACCAGAATTCAGGACGGGCGCTTCAATCTGAATGTGGAGCTTATCGACATCACCGCAGAGCTTGAGGACGCCCTTTTCACCTATGGTGAGCTTGTGCGTCAGGCCGGTATGGAGATAAACTACACCGAGCCCCCCTCAGAGATCCCGCTCATTCCCGGTGATCCCGAAAGGCTCAAGCAGGTTTTCCTCAATCTTCTTGACAATGCTGCAAAGCACGGCAACGAAGGGGCAAAGCTGGATGTGTCCATCAGCGCGGTGTCTTCCGGCGTGCACATTGTTTTCCGTGACTACGGCCACGGCATTCCCGAAGGTGAGCTGAGTCACGTGAAGGAAAAATTCTACAAGGGCAGCTCCAAAAACCGCGGCACCGGCATAGGTCTTTCCGTGTGCGATGAGATAATTACCCGCCACGGCGGTGTGCTGGATATACGCACACCAGAAGACGGCGGCTGTCAGGTGTCAATACTGCTGCCTCTTACCGCAGGCTGAATTGTTTTCAATTTGTTTTATACTGCAAACGGCAGTTATAGTAATATAGGCTAATCTTTTTATATACAAGGTGAATTTAATGTCAAAAAATCAAAATTCCTGTTCCTTCCGCACTTCCATAGGCGGTCAGGCTCTTATGGAAGGTATTCTTATGCGCGGTCCCAAAAAGCAGGCCATCGTATGCTGCACCGCTGAGGGGCTTGTGGAAAAGGTGGAAGAACTTAAAGTAGTAAAGGAAAAATTTCCCATACTTGGCTGGCCCTTCATACGCGGTCTTTTCGTTTTTCTCTCTTCCATGATAAACGGTATGAGGGCGCTTATGTACTCTGCCGACCTTATCCCCATAGAGCAGGCCGGTGAGCCGGACAAGCTGGACCAGTGGATAGAAGCCCACTTTTCCGAGGAAAAGGCCAAGGACATCATAATCGGTGTTGCCGTTGTAATGGGTATTGCATTGTCACTTTTCCTCTTCATTTTCCTGCCCGCCTTCATTGTTGGCATCATCGAGCCGCTGACTGAAAACTACGTGATCAGGAACCTGTCCGAAGGTCTTGTGCGCGTTGTGATACTGCTTATCTACATGAAGCTTTGCTGCATGGTGCCGGATGTGAAGCGTATGTTCTCCTACCACGGTGCCGAGCATAAGACCATTTTCTGCTATGAGCACGGCAAGGAGCTGACTGTTGAAAATGTGCGGGGCGAGTCCCGCTTCCACCCCCGCTGCGGCACAAGCTTTCTGCTGGTCGTGGTAGTGGTAAGTATTCTTGTAAACTCCGTTGTCCGTGTGGACAACACCTTTGCCCGCATGGGCTGCCATCTTCTGCTGCTGCCCGTCGTGGTAGGCATCAGCTATGAGATAAACCGCTGGTGCGGCAAGCACGACAACATACTCTCCGCAGTTCTCTCTGCGCCGGGCAAGTGGCTTCAGCACATCACCACCTATGAGCCGGATGATAAGATGATAGAGTGCGCCATCCGCGCAATGGAGCTTGTCATACCCGAGGAAGAGGGCAGCGACGAGTGGGGTAATTGAGGATATGCAATGAACACATATAACGACATTTATCTCTCCACCAGAAACCTGCTGCGTCAAAGCGGCATCGAGGGCTACAATCTCGAGGCAAAGCTTTTGGTGGCTGCCGCCTCCGGCAAGACCGTGGCCCAGATGCTCCGGGATATGAACCTTTACACCAGCAAGGCTATCGAGGAAAAGGTGATGGAGTATACAGCCCGACGCCTCAAGGGTGAGCCCGTAGCTTACATTACAGGCGTGTGGGAGTTTTACGGCCTGCCCATTATCACCACGCCCGACGTGCTCATTCCACGCATGGACACGGAAGTGCTCATAGATCTGGCAAAAGAGCTGCTTGTGGGCGTGAAGATGGACGCGAGGATACTGGATCTTTGCTGCGGCAGCGGCTGCATCACCTGCGCCATAGGTCATGAGCTGCCCGCAAGCCGCCTTGTGGCTGTGGATATCAGCGCAAACGCCCTTGACATATGCAAAAAGAACATAGCAGCAAACCGCATGGATGGCAGAGTCATCTGCATCCAGACCGACGCACTCTCCTCTCCCCCGATGGGCATCGGTGAGTTTGACATGATAATTTCAAACCCGCCTTACATAGCAAGCAAGGAAATACTTACGCTGGACACTTCCGTACGTGACCATGAGCCTACTTGGGCACTGGACGGCGGCGAGGACGGCTTGAAGTTTTACAAGGCTATCATAAAATACTGGAAATCCATACTGCGCCCCGGTGGGCACCTCATTTTCGAGGTGGGCGAGGGTCAGGCAGCAGATGTGGCAGAAATGCTGCGCTATGCCGGTTTTGACCATGTGGGCACAAGAAAAGACACTCTCGGAGTGGAAAGAGCCGTTTTCGGCAGAATGTGAGTAGAGGAGGATAAAAGATGGCAGAGAAGAAAAAAGTGCCGGCAGTTGCTGTAGGTGCCGGAAGCGACAGAAAAAAAGCTCTTGAAACCGCTATTGCAAAGATAGAAAAGGATTACGGCAAGGGAACCATCATGCGCCTTGGCGATGATATCTCCGTCAATGTGGAGGCCCTCTCCACCGGCTCTCTGGCGCTGGATCTGGCGCTGGGTATCGGCGGTCTTCCCAAGGGCCGTATCATTGAAATATATGGGCCTGAGGCCTCCGGTAAGACCACTCTGGCCCTGCACGCCGTTGCCTCCGCCCAGAAGGCCGGCGGCGACGCTGCCTATATCGACGTTGAGCACGCCCTTGAGCCCGCCTACGCCCAGCAGCTGGGTGTGGATATAAACAGTCTTCTTATCTCCCAGCCGGATACCGGTGAGCAGGCACTGGACATTGCCGAGTCTCTGGTGCGTTCCGGCGCTGTGGATATAGTGGTTGTGGACTCCGTTGCCGCTCTTATCCCCAGAGTGGAGCTTGAAGGCGAAGTTGGCGACACTGTGGTGGGCGCTCTTGCAAGACTGATGAGCCAGGCCATGAGAAGACTTGCCGGTGCCATCTCCAAGAATAACTGCACCGTCATCTTCATAAACCAGCTCAGGCAGAAGATAGGTGTCATGTACGGCAACCCCGAGACTACCCCCGGCGGTCTGGCTCTCAAATACTACGCCAGTGTCCGCATTGACGTGCGCCGTATTGAGACTTTGAAGGCCAACGGCGAGATGATAGGCAACCGTACCCGCGCAAAGGTGGTAAAGAACAAGGTTGCTCCCCCCTTCCGTGAGGCCGAGTTTGACATCATGTACGGCGAGGGTATTTCCAAGCTGGGCGAAATCGTTGATCTGGCTGTAAAGCTTGAGATAATCGACAAAGCCGGCGCGTGGTTTACTGTCAATGGTCAGCGTGTTCAGGGCAAGGATGCTGTGAAGGAGTACCTTATCAACAATCCCGATGTCTGTGACCAGATTGAGCAGGAAGTGCGCGACAACGCATACAAGCTCAGCCCCAGAGCACAGAAGGCCGCCGCAAAGGCCGCTGCCAAGGCTGTGGATGTGAGCGCCGCAGATTTTGAAGAGTAAAATAGTCAGGGGCTTTGCCCCTGACTGAAATATATTTTATGTTTATAACCAACATTCGCCAGACCTCCCCCGGCAGGCTGACTGTCACTTTTGAGGACGGCAGCGAGGTAAAGACCACGCTCGGCACTGTAACCGACCTGCGGCTTTTCTCCGGGCGGGATATGAAAGATGAACTCTATGAGGAATTTCTCCTCTCCTCCCGCCGCTCCCTTGCCAGAGAGCGGGCTTTGGAAATACTGTCCCGCCGCTCCATGAGCCGCTATGAGCTTAAAAAGAAGCTCATTGAAAAAGGCGAGGATGAGGATATTGCCGAGTACTGCGCCGCATGGCTTTCTGACAACGGACTTATAAATGATGAGTCCTATGCACAGGCTCTTGGCAGGCACTATGCCGCAAAGGGCTTTGGCCCGGGCCGATTGAAAGCGGAACTTTCAAAGCGGGGCATAGACCGGGAGATTTGGGAGGATACCCTTGAGAGTATGCCCGTAAATGAGGCTAAGATAGATAAGTTCATCGCCGCAAGGCTTAAAGACCCCACGGACAGAGAACAGGTGCGCAAAGTAAGCGCAGCTCTTTTCCGCCGTGGTCACTCATGGGACGAGATACGCGCTGCACTCAGCCGCTTTGAGTGCGAGGCGGAGTTTGAAGATTAGTTTTCAATAGAGGAACGCAATGGAAAATACTTTTGCTTTGGTGTCGCTGGGCTGTGCCAAAAACCTTGTCAACAGTGAGCAGATGCTCTACCTAATGGACGAGGCCGGTTTCCACCTTGTGCCGGAGGCCGAGGGAGCAGACCTTGTGATAATCAACACCTGCGGCTTCATAGACGCTGCAAAGAGCGAAGCCATTGATACCATTCTGGAAATGGCAGAGCTTAAAAGAGAAGGCAGTCTTGGCGGCATAATCGTCACCGGCTGTCTCCCGGAAAGATATAAGGACAGCATATTAAAAGAGCTGCCGGAAATCGACGCCGTTCTGGGCGTGGGCAGCTTTGCGGATATAGTGGCGGCAGCCAACACCGTTATCGAGGGCAGAAGCCTCAGCCTCTTTGCCGACAACAGCGCTGCAATAGACGAGATTCCCCGTGTGGTATCCACCGGGCCGGGCTGGGCATATCTGCGAATTGCCGAGGGCTGCAACAACTTCTGCGCCTTCTGCGCCATCCCTTACATCCGCGGCCGTTACCGCTCAAGGAAGATGGAAAACATCCTTGAAGAAGCAAGGGAGCTGGCAGCAAGGGGCATAAAGGAAATTATCGTAATAGCTCAGGACATTACCCGCTACGGCACGGATATATACGGCAAGCGCTCTCTGGCTGAGCTTTGCCGCAAGCTTTCGGAGATTGAGGGCATTGAGTGGATAAGGCTCCACTACCTCTACCCAGACCAGTTTGATGACGAACTTATCAATGAGATCGCCACGAACGACAAAATAGTAAAATATCTGGATATTCCCATCCAGCACATAAATGACGGCATCCTCAAGACCATGAACCGCAAGGGTACGGGTCAGGAGATAAGGGAGCTTTTCAAAACGCTGAAAGAGCGCATTCCCGGCCTTGTGCTGCGCACCAGCCTTATCGCCGGGCTCCCCGGAGAGGGCGAAAAAGAATTTGAAGAGCTGTGCGAGTTTTTGAAGGAAGCCAGAATACAGCGGGTAGGGGTGTTCCCCTTCTCCCCGGAAGAGGGTACACCGGCAGCGAAGATGGCCCATGTGGACAGCGATACTGCCGAAAAGCGCGCCTCGCTTATCATGGAGCTTCAGGACCCCATAATGGAGGACTTCTGCCAGAGCTTTGTTGGACAGACCATCCGGGTGCTCTATGAGTACTACGACGAAGAGAGCGGCTACCACGTGGGCAGAAGTTATGCAGACTCCCCGGATATTGACGGGCAGGTGCTCTTCTCCGGTGTATGCAAAGAGGGCGAGATTACAGACGTGCTTATTACAAAGGCCGAATACGGGCTTTTGTACGGCGAGGAGGTCTGAAAATGAACACTGCCAACAAGCTTACAATGCTCAGGGTCGTTCTAATCCCCGTGTTTCTGGTGCTGGCCTATTCCGGGCAGAACACATGGACCTTTGTGGTTTACATAACTGCTTGCATCACTGATTTTCTTGACGGATACATCGCAAGAAATTATAATCAGACCACGAATTTCGGCAAGTTCATGGATCCTCTGGCCGACAAAGTGCTGGTACTGGCAGCCATGTGCTATTTTGTGGACTTTGGCTTTATGCCCGGCTGGGCTGTGGCCATAGTTCTCTTCCGCGAGTTTGCCGTTTCCGGTATGCGCCTTATCGCCGTGGAGCAGGGCAAGGTGATTGCCGCTGCCTGGTCCGGTAAGATAAAGACCGCCTGCACCATGATTTGCCTTTGCGCCATGCTTCTTTTCTGGCGCTATGAGTTTGTACGCATCGGTTCCACCGCGCTTATTCTGATAAGCACGGTGTATTCCGGTATTGAATATTTCTGGAAAAATAAGGACGTTTTCAAAAACGCCCAGTGAAGGAGGACAATATATGTATATATACAATTCCGCAAGCCGTAAAAAAGAGGAATTTATCCCCAATGATCCCAATCTGGTCAAGATGTACACCTGCGGTCCTACCGTGTACCATTTTGCTCATATAGGCAATCTGCGCTCCTACATCATGGAGGACATTCTTGAAAAGTACCTGCGCTTCGCCGGCTACAACGTAAAGCGCGTCATGAACATCACCGACGTGGGCCACCTTTCCTCCGACGCTGACGAGGGTGAGGACAAGATGCTCAAGGGCGCAAAGCGCGAGAACAAGTCGGTCATGGAGATTGCAAAATTCTACACCGACGCTTTCTTTGCCGACTGTGAAAAGCTCAACATCAAGACCCCCGATGTGGTAGAGCCTGCCACCAACTGCATTGACGAGTACATCAACATCATCAATGGTCTGCTTGAAAAGGAATTTGCCTATATTGCAGGCGGAAATGTGTACTTTGATTCCTCCAAGCTTGATAAATACTATGTTTTCAACGACTTCAACGAGGAAGACCTGGCCGTTGGCGTGCGCGAGGGTGTTGAGGAAGACAGCAACAAGCGCAACAAGAATGACTTTGTGCTCTGGTTCACTAAGTCCAAGTTTGAAGATCAGGCTTTGAAGTGGGACTCCCCCTGGGGCGTGGGCTATCCCGGATGGCACATTGAGTGCTCCGGCATTTCCATGAAGCATCTGGGCGAGGATCTGGACATCCACTGCGGCGGCATTGATAATGCATTCCCCCACCACACCAATGAAATTGCCCAGTCCGAGGCATTTCTGGGCCACAAATGGTGCAAATACTGGATGCACGTGCTCCACCTGAACACCAACTCCGGCAAGATGAGCAAGTCCAAGGGTGAATTTCTCACCGTTTCCCTGCTTGAGGAAAAGGGCTACGATCCTCTGGCCTACCGCTTCTTCTGCCTGCAGAGCCACTACCGCAAGAGCCTTGTGTTCTCCTGGGAAAATCTGGACAACGCCCAGACCAGCTACAACAAGCTCATAAGCCGTATTGCCTCCCTCAAGCCCGGCGAGGGTACTATAGATGTGGAGGTCTACTCCCAGCTGAAGGAGAAGTTCTCCGCCGCTATGGACAATGACCTGAACAGCTCCCTTGCCGTCACCGCACTTTACGATGTGCTCAAGGCCAAGACCAACGACGCCACCAAGCTGGCCCTTATCGCAAGCTTTGACACCGTGCTGAGTCTTGATCTGCTTGCAAAGGCAGATGCCAAGCGGGAGGCCATGAAGAAGGAAGCTGCCGCCACCGCCGCAAGCTTCTCCATCATCTCCGAGTCCGGCGAAGAAAACGCCGAGATCACCGCAAAAATTCAGGCACGTCAGGACGCAAAGAAGGCCAAGAACTTTGCCGAAGCCGACCGCATCCGTGACGAGCTGAAGGCCGAGGGCATTGAGATAACCGATATCCCCAACGGCGCAAAGTGGAAGAGAGTTTGATATAGGGTTTACGCTTAGTCCAACGGGAGTCGAACACGCACCGCATTTCGGCGGCCTTGTCCGGCGCTTTTGGACTTATCGTCCTTGACTTACGTCAGTAAGCCTGCGTCCTCTGCATCCAAAATCATCCGAACAATTCACGCCGAAATGTGCAAAGCAGTTTTTTCGGAGCGGATTTTCGGCCAGACGAGGCATTGGCCGCAGTGAATACTTGACGTATTTGCAAGGGCAATAACGAAGTATGGACGTAAATCCGCCCGACAAAAACCGATACGGGTTCAACTCCCGTTGGACTAAAACAGGCTGTTTCTGACAGCCTGTTTTTTGCGATTTCTTTACATTTGTTTTTTATTGGAGTATACTGTGCCGGTAAGAATCTGGAGCAGGAGGCGGAAAAATGAAAAAGAGAGCTGTACGTTGGAGTCTTATCTGCTTTCTGACCTATCTTTCCGCGTATCTGTGCCGGGTTAACTTCTCAGCTGCCCTCACTTCGCTGAGCCTTGCACGTGGGCTGGACTATGAGCTTTTGGGTACAGCCGGTGCGGCCTTTTTCGCCGTGTACGCCGTGGGTCAGTTGTTCAACGGCTTTCTTGGCGACCATCTGCACCCGGTGCGTTTTATCATTATTGCTCTGATCGGTACTGCCGCCTGCAACATCGCCGTGGCCTTTGCAAAGAGCTACTTTCTTATACTCATCTTCTGGGCGGCAAACGGCTATTTCCAGTCGGTATTCTGGTGCATCCTCATAAGGCTTCTTTCCATGGTGACCGATGAGGAAGCTTTTGGCAGCGCATCGGTTCTGATGTCCTGCGCCAATCCCACAGGCTATCTTATTTCATGGTGCGTGCTGGCGCCGGTGTTCGGAAATATGAACGTTGCGCTTTTCTTTCTTATCCCCGCCGTCACGGCGCTGCCCATGATGCTTTTATGGACAAATAAAGCTCCGCTTTTACCCACCGGTCACACGCTTCCCCTCTCTGCAAATTCTCTGAGCGCAGATCTCAGGCGTATTTTTGCACTTTTGAAAAGAGAGCGGCTTTTGCTGCTGCCCGCAGTGCTCATATGCCTTGGGCTTGTAAAAGAGGGCATAACCTTTTGGGTGCCGACCATTATACGCAGCTTTTCAAAGGGCGCGTCCTACACCACGGCAGCACTGGCGCTGCTGCCTCTGGCAAGCTTTGCCGGTACGCTGGCGGCAAAGCGGCTTTTGAAGGTGCTCAGCCACAGGCCATACACAGTCGTGCGGATGAGCTTTATTATCATGATACCTGTATGTGCGCTCTGCCTTATCCCCTTGGGCGCTTTCGTGCTTTTGCCCTTGTGCCTTGTGTCGGCGCTGGCCTGCTGTGCAAACACTGTGCTTTTGTCCTTTATTCCCATGCACTACCTCAGCGAGGATGCAGTCAGCTCTCTTGTTGGGCTTTTTGACTTCTGCTCGTACATGGGTGCGGCTCTGTCCACCTATGTGCTGGGTTCGCTGATGGAAGGGCGCGGAGTGGAGGCGATGGCCCTTGTGTGGGTGGCTGCCGCCGCCACAGCGAGCATCCTGCTTATTGTAAAATATCTTAAATCGGAGAGAAGTTCCGTAAAAAGCTGAAATACGAGACTGTCAAAAAACTTGAACCGCACCAGATTGTGCGGTTCAATGTGCCTGATCTTTTTATTCTTCAATACATATACAGTAGTCCGCTTCCTTCATGGCCTTGAAGCTGCGGTCATTGACTTTTTCCATGTCCTCTGTGACCTTTATCTCCTTACGGCTGTCGGCATGATACACGCAGCAGAGCTTTCCATCCTCCTGAATGTAAAACCAGCGATAATAGCGGTCTTCGTTCAGGTAATCGTAGCTGTCAAAGCAGGGAAAGCGCTCTTTCACCTCAAAGACCTGACGGCCGTATATATCCCGGTAAAATTCATCTTTTTCACCCTTTTCGGAGCTGAGCTGATGAATAGTCTCGTACTTTTTTCCCGCCGCCTCAAAACCGGAGTCCACCGTAAATTCATGTACACTCTCCTGAGGCTGCCTTGCCGCTTTCCCATTTTCAAGCCAAGTGACAACGTTTGTAAAGCTCACATATGGTCCGGGGTCTTTTTGGGCTGTTATTTGCAAAAGCATATCTGATTTTTTCAGCATTTTATCTTCTCTCCTGAAATTCAAAATCGGATAGAGCCGCACAGCAAGCATGGCTGCGAGAAATACCTTCACCCCGTCCGGGAAAACATAGGGAAGTACGCACAGCGCAAGAATAGCCCCAAGGCTGCTCTCCCCCTGAGTGTACACCAGCGCGTACCAAGCGGTCCCGCTCATATAACAAAGAACAATCCCCAGAGCCATTGACAAAATAAGCGCGGGCATTGTTCTGCCATGCTTCTCTGCCGCGTAGCCTACCACTGCCGCAGTGAGGAGAAAGCCGAGGATATATCCCCCGCCTGCACCCAGCAGCACACCCATGCCGCCCCTGAAAAGGGAAAACACCGGCAGCCCCACAGTGCCAAGGAGGATATAAAGCAAAACGCACCATAGCCCTCCCCGAAGCCCCAGAAGCGCCGCCAGAAGGCAGACGGCAAAGCTCTGCATGGTAACAGGCACACTAAGAGGAATACTCAACCACGCACATACGCATATGAGCGCCGTACCCAAGGCAATATATGTAATTTCCCGTATATCAAGCCTATCTTTCATAAGCTAGAATGTAAAATAAAACTTGCCTCTTGTCAAGCTTGCAGGATAAGCTTATGATATCCTCAACGTCCAACAGGAGGGTCTGGCATGAACGGAATAACAGCTGATATCTGGATCAAAATGCTGCACTTTTACGAGGGCAGCCTGCACGATATAAACCATTTCATAAAGGTACACAGCTTTGCAAAGTTTATCGGTGAAAAAGAGGGGCTTTGCGGCGAGGCTATGGATATTCTTGAGTGTGCCGCAATAGTGCATGATATCGCCTGCCCCCTGTGCCGGGAAAAGTACGGCAGCGCAAGGGGCGATTTGCAGGAGGCGGAGGGTATGCCCATGACGGAGGACTTTTTGGCCGAATTTGCCCTGCCGGAGAGTTTTGTGGAGCAAGTTGTATGGCTTGTTGGACACCATCACCAAACAGATTGTGTCCAGCGTATTGAGCACCGGATACTTCTTGAGGCGGACTTCCTTGTAAATGCCCACGAGAGCGGGTACAGCCCGGAAAAGATAAGAAAGGCGGAAGAAGATTTTTTCCGCACAAAAACCGGAAAAAAGCTTTTATACAGTATGTACATAAAAAAATCTGATGGCTGAACCATCAGATTTTTTTCGTTTTAAGTTCTTCGTTCACACTTCGGGCAATCTGGAAAAAGGGCTTATAGGTTTCATACATCTCCTCACGGCACACAAAGCCGTGCTGAACGTGAGTGTCAAAATCAAGTGGCACACCCACATAGCCGGGAAAGCCCTGGGCTATTTCTTCAGTGCCGGAATAAATTGCAAAGTTGTTCATGCCATCTATGACGGCAAAGCGGTCATTCTCCACATAATCAAGTTGAATGTTAATTCCCACACTGTCCAGATACAACTTTATATACGCAGTGAGATTTCCGGCATTTTTCTGCACCATTATACGGCAGCCCTCAAGGTCTTCCGGCAATATACTTTTCCTTCTCGCCAAAGGGTGATACTCACTCATGATATAGCAGGTCTGTACATCTGAAAGATGCTCAAAGTGTATCCCCTTTGGGCAAAGTCCGTCAACAGTGTGATGCTCTATAATGTCATACCGCAAATTCATAAAATCTTCAAACCATTGTTCATAATGGTCATCCGGGACAAACTCCACCGTTATACCAGTCTGGCGGGTAAACTCTGCGCTTGTGCGCTCCATTAGCTTGGGTACCACCACGTTGTTGGAGGCCGGAATACGTACGGTTGTCTCCGCGCGGCTGGCAAGCCCACAGCGCATAAGGGTATGCTCATATATTTCAAGCATCTGTTTTGCTCCGGTGAGAAACTCCTTTCCGGAAACAGTGAGACGGATGCCTTTTTTATCCCTTAAAAGCAGCTTACTGCCCACTTCCTCTTCCAGCAAATTCATCTGCTGCAAAAGAGCCTGCGGCGAGATAAATAGCTCCGCAGCGGCAGCCGTAACGCTGCCCGCTTGTGCAACTGTTATAAAAGATTGTAGCCATTTGTTGTTCATTTTATCCCCCTGTAACAAGTCAAAACTTACTACTCTGTTCCAATAAAACTGTTTTAATTTTAACAATCATCCTGCTATCATATTAGCAGAAAGCCGTTGAGCTGTCAATGTTTTAATGGGAAGCCAAAGTCCGTTCAGCTTGAGGCAAATCAAAAAATTCTGACAAGAAAAAATTAGGAGGAAACAAAAATGGCAGACAAGAAATTCGCAGTAGGTTCTTTCCATCACCAGATGACCACAGTCAAGGATATGGACGAGGCAATCCACCTTTACCGTGACGTTCTGGGTCTTGACCTGATGAGCCGCATAATTGTTCCAAACGACGCTCTCCCCTCATCCGTAGGTGGTGATGAGGTCTGGGGCGACGGTTCCCAGAACGTGTGGGAGATCGCCACTCTTGACAACGGCAAGGGTGCACCCATTGAGCTGTGCCATCCTATTTATCCCCCCGTTGTGCTCGTAGACAAAACCACCGACTACGGCTTCACCGGCCACACCGAACAGGGCTTCGCTGTTGAAGATATCAACGGTTGGTACGACTGGATAGTGGAAAACGGCTACGTGCCCCAGAGCAAGCCCTGGGAAGCTGCTCCCGGCTGCTACACTTTCGTGTTCTATGACAAGGAAGGCAACATCATCCAGCTTTACGAGGATCCCGCTCAGCCCGCTATCCCCGCATGGACTTCTGTCCCCGGTATGCCTGTGGGTATGGACTTCCGTTCTCCCGAACAGAAGGCAATGGCCGAGAAGACCTACAAGTAAGTTGTACATTCTTTTGAAAGGAGCACTGACATGAAAATTCTTCGCTTTGACCATTTGCACCTGAGCCCCGCAGATTTCGGCAAATTCAACGAGAGCTTTCAAAAGTTCATGGGTTATGACTATCTTATGAATATGCCAATGGACCAGTACGGCACCAAGGTGGCCTATGAGCCTTTCCCCATCGGTGTTGAGGCTTTTCAGGTGACTGATACAACAAAGAGCGTTTCTGCCAAGGTTGCATCCGAAAATCCCGGCGTATTCTGCCTGAGCTTCAGAGTTGAAAATCTTGCCGAGGCCATAAAAGAAATGGAGGAAAAGGGCTGGAAGATGCTTGAGTACATCGACAACGCCCCCATTCTCGAGGCTCTCTTCGACACCAAGGCAGACATGGGCATCTACATTGAGCTGGTGGAGACTCCCTTTGACGATCTTCGCGCCATGAGCGCCATGATGGCTCAGCAGTAAAAACACAATCAGGGTGAAGCAATGCTTCGCCCCGATAATTACACAACAAATATTTAAAGGAGATATATTTATGTGGTACATGAATGAAGAGCGCGAACAGCTCGTTAAAATGATAAAGGACTTCGCCGAGAGCGAAATCCGTCCCTTTGTAAAAACCATGGAAGAAACCGATGCCTTCCCCCACGAGATAATCCGCAAGGCCGGTGAACTGGGTCTCATCGCCCTTTGGTTCCCCGAGCAGATAGGCGGTATGGGCAAATGGCTTGACTACGGTCTTTTCCTTGAGGAAGTCTCCAAGATTTCCAACTGCGTAGGCAACTGCTTTGCCTCAATCCCCGCAGGCACCAGTCTGCTTCTTTCCTGCGGCAAGCCTGACCTTATCGGTCAGTATGTTATCCCCACCATGATGGGCCAGATGGTTCCAGCCTCTGCACAGTCCGAGCCTGTGGGCGGCACCCGTATTCAGGACTTCACCTGCACCGCTGCCATAGAGGGCGATGAGCTGGTCATCAACGGCGGCAAGATTTTCTGCACCAACGCAGGTCAGGCTGACTACTACACCGTCAACTGCAAGACCAAGCCCCCCTACTCCGCTCCTTTCGGTTCCTCCTGCCTTGTGCTTGTTCCTGCAAACACTCCCGGTCTGAAGATAGGCCACATTGAAAACAAGGTGGGCTGGCACGGCTCATCCACCGGCCAGCTTTATTTCCAGGACTGCCGCGTTCCCATGAGCAACCTGATGATGACCATGGACATGGACGAGAGCATGACCGCAGCCGGTGCCTTCGGTCCCGCTATCACTACGGCCTGCTGCATGCTGGGCGGTGCAGAAGGCGTATACGAAAAGACCCTTGCCTACTGCAAGGAGCGCAAGCATGGCGACACCCCCATTTTCCAGAAGTATCAGGCCATGCGCCACACCTTTGCAGAGCTGAAGATGGAAATTGAGCTGCTCCGCAGTCTTATCTTCGGTGTTCTTGAAGACCTGGACAAGGGTGACTATAACATCTCCGAGCGTGCTTTGACTGCCAAGGTCAAGGGCTCCCGTATTTTCGAGCACGTGGCCAGCGAGTGCATTGTCCTTATGGGTGGCAACGGCACCATCGTCGAAAACGATATTGAGCGTTACTACCGCGATGCAAAGGTCACCGCCATCGGCGGTATGTCTATCTACCACCTGACCGACGTGGTTGCAAGCCAGCTTTAAGGTGATTTAAAGATGAAAATAGCTGTATGTCTTAAGGTCGCACCAAATCCCGACCAATATAACCTCATAAAGCTCGACCCGGAAACCAAAACTCTCATCCGTGAGGGTATAGATTCCGTCATCAGCAGCACCGATCTTCACGCCATCGAGCTGGCCCTTCAGCTGAAGGCAAAGTTCGGCGGAACTATCTCACTTATCTCCATGGGACCTCCCTCCAATGCAAAGCAGCTACTCGAAGGCCTTTCCTACGGCTGTGATGAAGCTTTTCTGCTCTCTGACCGCAAGCTGGGCGGCGCTGACGCACTGGCAACCTCTTATACTCTCTATAAAGGCATTGAGAAAAACGGCGGCTATGACCTTGTGCTGCTGGGCAATGCCAGTGATGACGGTTCTACAGCTCATGTCCCCTCTCAGTTGGGTCAGTGGCTGGGTCTGCCCCACGTGACTGATGTGCTGGCCTTTGAGATGGACACGCCCGACTGCGCCAGCGTGAAGAAGGAGCTGGACAACGGCGTAAACGAATATAAGGTCAAGCTCCCTGCCGTTATAGGCGTAACAAAGCGCCTGAACAAGGTGCGCCACCCCAGTGTAATGGGTATCTTTCAGGCCAAGAACAAGCCCCTTACCGTCCTCTCTGCCGCAGATCTTGACGGTCTTGACGAAAAGTGCATAGGTCTTGCAGGCTCTCCAACCCAGGCCGCAGGCTACCGCGATGTGGCATTCGGCCGCGACTGCGTGGAGATAGAGGGCAAGGACGCCGAAAAAGCCGCTCAGCTTGCCAAAATACTCAGCAGCTATATCAAGGCTTGAGAAAGGAGAGCATTTGAATGAAAAACATTTTTATCTTCGCAGAGCAGAGAGATGGCGTTGTCAGCTCCGCATACTATGAAATGCTCTCTGAGACAATAAAGCTCTACGGTGACAGAGCCTTCGTTTCAGCTGTGGTATTTGGCTATGGCAATATCCCCGTTGAGGCGCTGAAAGAAAGTGGTGCAGACAAGGTCTACGTGCTTGAGAGCAAAAAGCTTGCAGAATACGAGCCTATGAGCTACACCACCGCCCTTGTCAAGCTAATATCCGATGAAAAGCCCGATGTGGTATTCGTGGCAGCCTCTGTTATTGGTTCGGAAATGGCTCCCGGCGTGGCCTGTGCGCTGCGTACCGGTCTTGCCGCACACTGCACAGAGCTTGCACTGGACGATAAGGGCGAGCTTATCATGATAGCTCCTGCCTTTGGCGGAAAGCTTCTGGGCGAGTATTTTATCCCCAACACACTTCCTGTGATGGCCTCCATAAAGGCAGGCGTATTTGAAAAGGCTGAGTTGCCCTCCAAAAACGCTGAGATAATCACAGTGGACGCAAGTTTCCTTGATGATGCCGAAGGCGGTGTTGAGTTTGTCAACCGCACTGTAGTTGAGCTCACGGAGCAGCCTGTGGAAAAGGCCGATGTAATCGTATGCGCCGGTCTTGGCATAGGCAATGAGGATAATCTGGCCAAGGCCAGAAAACTCGCTTCCATACTCAAGGCCTCCATGGGCTATACCCGTCCTATGGTGGATATGGGCTACATTGAAAATGAAAATTCCATGATCGGCTCAAGCGGCAAAATGGTAAAACCCAAGCTGTACTTAGGCTTTGGCGTGTCCGGCGCTGCACAGCATCTTTGTGGTATGAAGGACAGCGGACTTATAATCAACGTCAACACAAACGAGAAGGCTGAGTGCTTTGCCGCTTCCAACTACAAGGTGGTAAGTGACAGCGGAATTATTCTCGACGAGCTTATCAAAGCACTGGAAAAGTAAAAACATAAAAGGCTTTCCTCTGTGGAAAGCCTTTTTGTTATTCATTGTTCTATTTTATTAAATCAGCAGTGACATTATATCGTACGCCGCCTGCTGCACAGGGCTTACGGATGATATATCCGTGACGGCGACGGCTATGGCATAGAGGGGCTCGTCATAAGGGGCATAGCCCATGAAAAGGCCGCAGTTATCCTCATAGCTGCTCATTCCGGGCATCTCCCAGCCAAGCTCAGTTTGAGGATTTGCGTTTATGTTCAAAGCGTCATTGGTTTTAAGGTACATGCCCCCTTTCACGGCAGCCCAGTTTTTCTCATCCATCGTGGATGTAAGATCAACCACCTCGGCCTCGCGGCTTTGTATATTGCCGTTTATGTCCGTGATTTCATAAATGACAGATGAGGAGCAGCCGATGCCGTTATTTGCAATTGCAGCACAATAGCGGGCAAACTGGAAGGCTGTAAAAGTGTTGGTGGAGCGGCCCACCGCAGCTTCAAGGGTGTCGCCAATACGCCATTGGCTTCCCTCAGGGAGAGTTCCTCTTTGGGCGAGAACACCTGCGCTTGCAGGCAGCTCTATTCCTCCCGTCTCTCCCAGGCCGAGTGAGCGGGCATAGTTTGCAAGTGCATCTATGCCCAGGTCATTTCCCAGGCAATAGAAATAATACTGGCAGCTGTCTCTCAGGGCCGTGGTCACGTTTTCCTCCGGGTGACTGAGATTCTGTCCGGGAGCGGCATCCCATATCCAGCACTCAGGGGCTATGCCCTCATCCTCGTACCGGGTAAAAACGCCCTCGCAGGGTATAGCGGTATCCGCGTCCACTATTCCGTAATTGAGCGCAGCAAGGGCAGTGGCAGGATAAAAAAGCTGTTCAGGCGCAAACACGCTGTTTATTGGGTCAAGCTTCCGGTCCGTTGAGACGAGCAGCAAGGGCTCACCGGTTTTTATATCCAACAGTGCCGCGCAGCCTGCCGCAGCTTCATAGTCCTCAAGAGCCTCGCTGAGGATGGCTTCCGCCTGAGTCTGCAAAGCTGTATCTATTGTCAGTTTTATACTGCTGCCGGAGTCAAGATAATTTGAAAAAGCGTCCCGTGCACTGTTATAATACATGAAATTTTCAAAGCTGAGAGCAAGGCCGTTTCTATCCATGAGAGCAGGCACGTTCTCATCACTGTCCGCAAAGGCCGCGGCACTGCCGCAAACACAGATAAAAGCAAATAGTGCACAACACAGAACAAATTTTGTGTGTCTTAAAATATCGCGGTTTTTCATATTATCACGCTCCTCATGTGTATAGGACGCTTCAAAAGGGCAAATGTTTCCAACAAAAAATAGCTGCTTCCGAAAAAATCGGAAGCAGCTATTTATATACGTTATTTACTCAATATCTGCGGCGGCTTTGCCTTCAATACCGTGCTTTTCGGCGTAGCTGGAGATGATAAGGGTCAGTGCGCCGTCGCCGGTTACGTTGCAGGCAGTACCGAAGCTGTCCTGAAGGGCGAAGATGGCCAGCATCAGGGCGATGCCGTTGTCGTCAAACATCAGAACGCCGGAGATAAGCCCCAGAGAGGCCATGACAGTACCGCCGGGGACACCGGGTGCGCCGATGGCGAAGATAGCAAGCAGGGCGCAGAAAAGGATCATTGTGCCGACAGAGGGCAGCTGACCGTAGAGCATTTTGGATATAGCCATGCAGAAGAACACCTCGGTCAGAACAGAACCGCAAAGATGGATATTTGCAAAGAGGGGCACGCCGAAGTCCACCATGTCACGGCGGAGCACCTTGCTCTTTCTGGCTCCGCTGAGAGCAACGGAGAGGGTTGCAGCGCTGGACATGGTGCCGACGGCGGTAAGGTATGCGGGGCCGTAGTGGCGCAGAACCTCAAGGGGGTTCTTGCCGGAGTATGCACCGGCCACAAGGTAAAGGACAGCAAGCCACAGATAGTGACCTGCCATAACGATGAGGATTATCTGGATGAAGGCAGGCAGCTGGTGGGTTATCATACCCTCATAGCTGAGGTTGCAGAAGGTGGCTGCAATGTAGAAGGGCAGCACGGGGATGACAACGCGCTCAACTATCTTGAGAACTATGTTCTGGAACTCCTCAAGGAGAGTGGTAGTGGTGCTGCTCTTTGTCCAGACTGCGGCAAGGCCGATAAGCACACTGAATGCCAGAGCGCTCATGACGGGCATTATCTGAGGAATGCTGAGCTCAAAGACCACTTCGGGCAAAGCTTTGAGGCCCTCAACCTCAGTTGCGATGGACAGGCCCGGGATAAGCACATAGCCTGCGCCGGTGCTGAGAAGCGCTGCCAGCACGGAGGAAGCATAGGCCAGAACTATGGAGATACCCAGCATCTTGCTGGCGTTACTGCCCATGCGGGTGATGGAGGGAGCAATAAAGCCGATGACGATGAGAGGTACACAGAAGGTGATGAGCTGACCCATGACATACTGCAAGGATACCACAACCTTCATGGCGCCTTCGCCAAAAAGCTGGCCCAAGGCAATGCCTATGGCAAGGGCAAGAATGAGTCTGAACGGCAGACTGTTGAGAACTTTTTTCATATTTACCTCCAAAAATAAAACCCTCTGTCCCCCACTTGGGGACAGAGGGCAATTAGTACATAATTGCGGTTCCACCTCTGAAACCTGCACGGCTCGCACCGTGCAGCTCAAAGCGTGCCATCACACGCCGCGCCCTGTAACGGGAGCACCCGTCTTCCATACTCGCAATAAGCTTTCAGAAAGCAACTCCGGAATGCATTCAAGCCGACAGTCCTTACGCCCTCACACCAAACGGACGCTCTCTGAAAAGCCTTATCGACCCTACTGGTTTCCTTCAACGTCATTTTTACAGTGAAAAGAATAGCACAGCTTTCTTATTTTTGCAAGGGGCAGGAGAGAAAATATTGTATTGTTTTTGCCGCCGGTATATAATATATAAAAAAGGCAAAGGATGTGACCTGCGTGAGTATTACCGTACTGTGCTACGAAAAATGCACTACCTGCAAAAAGGCCCTGAAGTGGCTTGATGACAACAATATTGAGTATACGCTCCGCCCTATAAAGGAGCAAAAGCCCTCCGCAGCCGAGCTTAAAAGCTGGCACGAAAAGAGCGGTCTGCCCCTTAAGCGCTTTTACAACACCAGCGGCCTTTTGTATAAGGAACTGGGGCTGAAAGATAAAATCGGCGGTATGAGCGAGGATGAGCAGTATGAGCTTCTCGCCGGTGACGGGATGCTGGTAAAAAGGCCTTTGCTTGTGACAGAGGACATTGTTCTTACCGGTTTTAAAGAAAGTGAATGGGAAAAGCTGAAATAAAAAATCAGGGAGATTTACTCCCTGATTTTTTATTATCTGCCCAGTTTCTGGGATGCAGCAGCCACGGCGGCGGTGAAGATATTCATAACCTCGTCGCACTCTTCCCTTGTGATTATGAGAGGCGGCTTTATCTTGAGAACGTTCATTCGGTACCCGGCTTCGCCAAGGATGAGGCCCATATGCAGGGCAATGGCCTTGACAGTCTGGGCAAACTCCAGATCCGGCTCCTTTGTAAGGGGGTTTGTAACAAACTCGATGCCGATATGCAGACCCACCTGACGCACATCGCCTATCTGGGGGAACTGCTGCTGGAGCGCCTTGAGCCTTGCGCCCATATAATCGCCCTGAGTGTTGACATTTTCAAGGATATTGTCCCGCTCGATTATATCAAGCTGCTTGAGGGCCGCAACCTGAGCTATTGAGTTATTGGCAAAAGTATGTACTTCCTCGCCCAGAGGGCCGAAGCCCTCAAGCCCGTCACGGATGAGGATGGCTGCCATGGGCAGTCCTGCGCCCAGCGCCTTGCCAAGACAAATGATATCAGGCTTCACTTCGTACTTATTGGCGGCAAAATACTCACCTATGCGGCAGTAGGTCTGAAGCTCGTCAAAGATGAGAAGGCAGCCGAAAGCGTCACAAATCTTGCGAAGGCCCTGAAGGTAGCGCTTGGGCAGAGGTATCTGACCGCCGCTGGCCTGCAGGGGCTCAACGATAATACCGGCAACCGGGCCGCTGGTGGAGCGGAGGATAGTGTCACGGGTGACCTTGAGGCAGAAGTCTATGCAGTCCTCCGGGTTATCGGAACCGTCCCAGCGGTACATGAAGGGATTGGGTACACGGATGAAAACATCGTTGAGGATGCTGAGAAAACTATTGAAACCGGTGAACATACCGGCGGATTTGGTGGAAAGCCATGAGGCTGCGCCGGTAGTGAGAGAAGAACCGTGATAGCCGTCCTGCAGGGAGATAAAGTGCCTTGCACCGGGCACATTTTTTACTGCAATCTTCATGGCAGCTTCAATGGCGGAGCTGCCGCCGATGGCAAAGAGCACCCGGTTCATCCCTTCGGGAGCAAGCTCGGTAAGCCGCTTTGCCAGAGCGTAACGGGCCAGATGGTCACTGTTCTGGTTAAGATGGCCCAGATTGCCCATATGCTCGTACACGGTCTGGCGTATCTCCTCGTTGGCGTGGCCAAGGTACATGGCCCAGCCCTGAGAGGTGCAGTCCAGATAGCTTTTGCCGTTTATATCCCAGAGTCTGACACCTTTGCCCTTCTCAAAGCAGATGCCGTGACCGCCGCTGCCAAGCATGACCATGTCATTGTACTGAGCGGCCTGCTCAGGTGTAATGGAATAGATTTTTTCCAGAGTGCTGTCCATTTTTCTTCCTCCCTTTATATGTTTTTCATTATTTCCTGTATATTTTCAGGGCAGCTCTTGCGCTGTCCGGCTTCTATCTGGGCAATAAGCTCTGCCAGCTTATCGTTTATGGGGGTCCGCACCCCGTATTCCTTTGCCTTTCTGGATATCCAGCCGTTGAGTACCTGAACCTCGGTGGGCTTGCCCCGCTCAAGAGAGGTAAGTGAGGAGGACTTGAGATTTTTGTATTTCAGGCCAACCACAAATATCATAAGAGTGCGGCGCAGTTTATCCAATTTGGACTTACCGGAGATAAACTTATAATAATTAAGCTTTCCGCCGAAGGGAGGCACTTTTATGCCCATTTTTTCCGCCAGTGCCATATCCTCATACACAAGGCCGATGAAAAACTCCCTTGCCAGCGGGGATTTCAGCATATCCCCCAGAAGCTGACCTGTCAGCGCACCGCCGCAGGTTATGCCGGAGTTTATGATGAGCTTTGAGTACATGTATGGCAGTATGGGCGTTTCTACGGTGGTTGGAACCATGGAGCCGAGCGCCTCCCGCAGCGCTTCAAGCCTTACATCGTAGTGACCCGCCGCCATGCCTATCTGGAAAGCTCCTTCTCCGGTTATTTTCATATGAGTGGGGCTTATCATTGTGCAGCTGAAGCTGGTGACACCGCAGGCAGAGCGGCTCTCCCCCGCAGCCTTCAAAAGCTCGTCCACACATATGCCGTTTTGCAGCACCAGTACCAGCCCATTCTCTTTGAGAAGAGGCAGCACAGAGTTTACAGCGGGGATGGTATCGTAGGCCTTGGTGGAAACAATACAGTAATCAAAGTCTCCTTCAAGCTTTTCCGCACCGCATACAGCTTTCAGCGGCACATCCATCTCACCGCGGACACCGCTTATGTGCATTCCCTTTTCGCAAAGGGTTTTTGCAGTTTTTTCGCTACGGCACAACACGCTGACATCCAAGCCCGCTTTGGTCATGAAGGCCGCCGTGCTGCCGCCTATGGCACCTGCACCTAATATAAGAAAACGCATATTTTAACCTCCCGGGAGTCTCAGCCCAGCATCGTCAGCAGTGCTCCGAAGCCCAGCCCCAGATAGTTGCCTATGGCATAGCCGAAAATGCCGCAGATTATGCCGGGCAGGATTATCTCATCGTTTTTCAGGGCCTTCGCCACAGGGATTATGAAGGCCGGGCCGAAGATACCGGCAGTGGATGTGATGGCAGCGGTGTGATAGTCTATCCTGCAGAGCTTTGCAAGGATGAAATGGAGGATCACCGTGCTGAACTGGATGGCCATCAAAGATGCAAATATCATGAGCGATGCGCCGCTCACAGCCTTCACATCAAAGCAAAGACCCATGGCAACGGAGAACATCAGGATGCAATACTGCCCTGCATAGTATGTTCCCGGGCAGCGGCGCACCTTTTTTACAAAAGAGAGCGCAATGCCGAAGGTGGTGACAAGCAGCATGATTATAGCCGTATGTTCACCCAGCTTTGCAAGACCGGCATTACCGAACTTGCTGGGGATAAGGATGCATATACCCATTGCTGCTCCGGCGCACAGCACCGCAAGACCAACGCCGAAAATGTAGTTTTTAAGCCCGGGTTTGCCCTGCTTTCTGCCGTATACCGGGTGCTCATCTGCACTGATAGCCTTGCTTTGGTCTACATACTTATATTCTGCCATGAACTTTTTCAAAAGCCGGGGCATGAAGGACACAAGGCAGAAAAAGTATATACCGCCTGCTATCATGTCAGAGGTCTGGACCATGAGAAGCTGCTCTGAGCTTGCGTCCATACCGTGACCGATGGCAAACATATTGGGGGTACCGCCGGTGTAGGTGCCGATAAGCATGGCGGACACCTTTTCCATGCCTGCAACGGCGTTCTTGAATATGAAAAAGCTTATAAACGAGGTTATTACCACAGCAACTGCGTTGAGAAGAAAGCTTGTGAGCATGGGCTTTGCCAGAGAGCGCAAGGAGAGAAGATCCGCCGAGAAAAGGATGAGCGGCATTGCAATACACACCAGAACCGATGAAACATCAGAGGCCAGACCCAACTGTGCGCCCATGGCCTTCATGGGAAAGCTTAAAATGATGCCCGCTGCATATGATAGAAATACGCTGCCAAGCTTGCCAAGAAAAGTGACCTTTTCGGCAAGTCTCGTCATGAGCATGGGAACGAAAAGGATAAGCAATATCATAAGGATGGTCAGTACCATATTATTCCCTTCTTTCTGTATATCACAGCTGGGATTATATCAAATTTCTGTACTATTGTAAATGCCGCCTGAAAAGTGAACAAAATTTTTGCACAAAAAACTGCCGGCACTTTCATGCCGGCAGTCAGAGATTTTAAGGATCATTTTTCTATGCCGCAGGGATAAGCCTCATCAGCGGCACATTTTTCCAGAGCCACGCTCTCATACATACGGTAGCCGCCGGAGAAATTGTAGCAATCAAAGCCGTACTGACTGACCATGCGGCAGGCCACATAGCTGCGAAGACCGCTCTGGCAGTTGATATAAACGGGTTTGCCTTCGGGCAGCTCGCCTATCCTGTTGCGAAGCTCATGGAGCGGGATATTGATAAAGCCGGGAATATGGCCGCGGCTGTACTCACCCACGGTTCTGGTGTCAAGAAGTGTCACAGAGCCGTCACGGGGCAGAGTGTCAATATCGTGCCAGTGGAACTGCTTCATATAGCCGTTTTTGATGTTCTCCACCATGAAGCCTGCCAGATTGACAGGATCCTTTGCGGAGGAATAGGGAGGCGCGTAAGCCAGCTCCAGCTCGGCAAGCTCGGGCACGGTCATACCGGCGCGTATGGCGGTTGCCAGAACGTCAATGCGCTTGTCAACGCCTTCGTGACCCACTATCTGAGCGCCGAGGAGCATATAGCTATTTTTGTCATAGACAATCTTCATGGTCATGATCTTGCCGCCGGGGTAATAGCCTGCGTGGTTTGCAGGTGCAAGGACTATCTTGTCGCAGTCGATACCGGACTTTTTGGCATTTGTCTCATTGAGGCCGGTGGAAGCGATGGTCATGTCAAAAAGCTTCACCACGGATGAGCCCTGAGAGCCCTTGTAGCGGCTGTCGCCTCCGGCAATATTGTCCGCCGCGATGCGCCCTTGCTTGTTGGCAGGGCCTGCAAGGGGGATATGGGCAGGCTCACCGCTGACAAAGTTTTTCACCTGCACCGCATCGCCCACGGCATAGATGTCAGGCGCGGAAGTCTCCATCCGGTCATTTACAAGGATGCTGCCCTTTATGCCAAGCTGGATGCCTGCATCGGCTGCAATCCTGGTATCGGGGCTGACACCTATGGCCAGCACCACCATATCGGCTGTGAGGGGGGCATTGTCCTTTATGAGAACATCTACCCTGTCTCCCCTGGCCTCAAAGCCCTCAACAGTATAGCCCAGTTTGAGATTCATGCCCTGCTTTCTGGCCTTTGCGTGGACAAAAGCGGCCATATCCCAATCCAGCGGGTTCATGAGCTGTCTGGGGCGCTGAACTATCGTGACATCCATGCCCAGCTCCATCAGGTTTTCGGCAAGCTCAAGGCTTATAAAGCCGCCGCCTGCCAGAACCGCTGATTTGGGGGACTTTTCCTCAATAAATTTCTTTATGCGGAAAGTGTCCTCCACAGTGCGAAGGGTAAATACCCTGTCAAGCTCCACGCCGCTGAGAGCGGGTCTTGTGGGCTTTGCGCCGGGAGAGAGAACAAGCTTGTCATAGTTTTCTTCAAATACTTCCCCGCTGAGAAGATTTTTCACGGTAACAGTCTTTTTTACAGGGTCAATGGCTGTGACCTCGTGGTTTACCTTCATAGCCACGTTGAAGCGGGCGTTAAAGCTCTGGGGAGTCTGGAGTGTCAGCTCCTCAGGGTCGGTGATAGCGCCGCCTATGTAGTAGGGCAGGCCGCAGTTTGCGTAAGAAATATATCCGGAGCGTTCAAAGACCACTATCTCAGCCTTCTCGTCCAGTCTTCTGAGTCTTGCGGCGCAGGAAGCTCCCCCTGCAACTCCGCCAACGATGATAACTTTCATCTCTTTCCGCCTTTCAAAATTATTATAGGACTAAAGCCCGCCTGCGGCGGGCTTATAACATTTTTCAGTCAAACATGGCCTCAATCTGGTTTTTGGGTCTGGCACCAACCACCTGGTTTTTGATCTTGCCGTTTTCCATGACCACCAGAGTGGGGATGCTCATTACGCCGAATTTGGAAGCAAGCTCAGGCTCATCATCCACATTGACCTTGCCCACCTTCACATCGGCTCTCTCATCGGCGATCTCGTCCACAATGGGGGCCACCATGCGGCAGGGGCCGCACCAGCTTGCCCAGAAGTCCAGCAGGACGGGCTTTTCACTGTTTATAACTTCATCATTGAAATTTGCTTTGGTTATGGTGATAACTGACATATTTTTATCCTCCCTGGCCTTAAGGCCGTCTTTATTTATCTTGTGGCCTCATTATAAGCAATAGTCTTTGCCTTTTCCGTGATTTTATCACATTATATCAGAATACCGTTGCAGTGATCCAGCTCGTGCTGGATTATCTGGGCGGTAAAGCCGGTGTAGGTTTTGAGCCTTGTCTGAAAGTCCTTATTCTGATACTGCACCTTTATCTTTTTATAGCGTGTGGTTTTCCTCACGCCGCTCAAGGACAGGCAGCCTTCTTCCGTTTCGTAGCTTTCGGACTTTTTAATAATCTCAGGGTTGAACATAAGCTCAATTTTACCCTCGTTGTCAAATACGATTATGCGCTTCAATACCCCTATCATATTGGCCGCCATGCCCACGCAGCCTTCCCTGTTGGCCTCAAGGGTGTCCAGCAGATCCTGCGCTGTCTGCATATCGCAGGGCTCGGCGGGCAGAGACTTCTGAGCGAGAAATATGGGGTCGTGCACTATATCTTTAACCATTGTTTTCTCCTTTTGAAAGCCAGTCTCTGAGCGCAGCAAGGCGCGCTTTTGCATCTTTCACGCCCAGATCATAGGCGGCCTGCACCTTGTTCACGTCTGACTCCATGCGCCCTATTTCCATATGCTCTGAGGGGCGGATGATGAAAATGCTCCCCTGCCGTTCCTTTTCTTTGAGCATATCCAGCATATTGTTATAGCTCTCATGCCGGTTTACAAGTGCTCTGGCAAAATCGGGATAGCGGCGGTAGACGGTTTTTGCAAGCAGGCGCAGTTCCGGCTTTTTCCTGTAGTCCTCCGGCTCTGTCAGCACCACTACGTTGCGCCCGTAACCCAGGTCTTCAAAGGCTTCCAAGGGTACAGAGTCGGTGCAGCCGCCGTCCAGATATTTTTTACCGTCTATCTCCACTATTTTTGAAAAATACGGCAGCGACGCAGAAGCGCGAAGATAGTCTATCTCCTTTCGCATATCGGTAAGGCGTATATATTCAGGCTTGCCCGTCTCCACATTGGTGCACACCACATAGTAGTGGCTGGGGTTTTTCATGAAAGCCTCATCGTCAAACTTGTCCAACACCTCGGGCAGCTCATGGTAGCAAAAGTCCACACCCACAACATTTCCGGTGGTGAGCCAGCTTCTTATGCTCATAAAGCGGGGATCGCCACAGTATTTGCGGTAGTAGCGGATGCTTCTCCCCTTCTGCCCGGAGATAAAGGAACAGCCGTGAATGGCCCCGGCCGAGACACCGATGAGCCCGTCAAAGCTTAATCCCTCTTCCATGAAAACATCCAGCACGCCCGCCGTATATATGCCGCGAAATCCGCCGCCCTCCAGTACAAGTCCTGTTTTGCTCAAGTTACTTGCTCCTTTGGTTTGATATGGGTATTTTAAGGCCCAGTGGTCGGTTAAGTCAATCACATCTTTGTAAACAGAATGTGACTTTTACTTTTTTGGAATTGGTGGTACAATCAGTCCATACTTTTCCGGAGATGAAATTGATGATTTTTCTTGCTGTACTTATAATTGCGGTTCTGGCACTTGTTCTCAGCTTCATATGCTACCGTATGGCCTTTTATGTGCCTGACAGAAAGACCGGCGGCTCAAAGCCTGCGGAGCTTCCCAAGGGGCATATATATGAGCAGTACCGGGATCTTATCGCCCAGTGGATAAGAGAAGCCCGGGCCATGCCCTACGAGGAGCTGAAGATACGTTCCTTTGACGGGCTGGACCTGTACGCCAAGTACTATGAGTACGCTGAGGGTGCGCCCATTGAGATAATGTTCCACGGCTACAGGGGCACTTCCGAGCGGGATCTGGCTGGGGGAATACAGCGCGCCTTTAAATTGGGGCGCTCCGTGGTGCTGGTGGATCAGCGATGCAGCGGCAAAAGCGGCGGCAACACCATTAGTTTTGGAATAAACGAGCACAGAGACTGCCTTTTATGGGTAAATCATGTGGTAAATCGCTTCGGGCCGGATGTGAAAATAATCCTTACAGGCATTTCCATGGGGGCAAGCACCGTATTGATGACGGCGGACAAGCCCATGCCGGACAATGTTGTTGGGATACTGGCTGACTGCGGTTTTTCTACTGCAAGGGACATTATCAAAAAGGTTATCCGGCAGATGCACCTGCCCGCAGCCGTGATCTATCCCTTTGTGAAGCTGGCGGCAAGAGTTTTCGGCCATTTCGATCTGGAGGAGCACTCCGCTCTTGAGGCCATGAAAAAAAGCCGCCTTCCCATAATATTCATACATGGGGAGAGCGACGACTATGTGCCTTGTGAGATGAGCCGGATAAATTTTGAGGCCTGTGCCTCCCGGAAAGCCATACTGACTGTACCTGGAGCCGGACACGGGCTGAGCTATCCGGCGGCACCGGAAAAATACCTGAACGCTCTGAGAGAATTTTTCGGTGAAGAATGTTCCCACGAAAGCGTGAGATAAAAAATTTCAAGCCTCTGCACCCAAAAAGTGCAGAGGCTTTTGTTATCAGGGTTCCAGAGGGAAATATTCAAGGGTGAAGTCATAGATGCTGTGCCCCGTCTCAAGGGTCTTGCCGTCCACCTGAAGCATGAGGCCGCTGGCGCTGTAGGCATCAAGGAAGGTATTTACCAGAGCGCCCATCATCATATACTCGCCGCTGGTGCCCATGGCACTTATCATGCCGCCAAATTCTTTCCCCAGATCAAGGCGGATGACACCGGTCTTGTCCATGAGAAAGCTGTTGACTGAAACGCTCTGGGATATAGCTCCCTTTTCAAGCAGAGCTGCCATTATATTCTCAGGGCTCAGCTCCGGGATGCTTACACTCTCGCTGAGGAGATTTTCACAATTCTCGTCGCTGTAGTATACAGTTATTTCGGCTGCGGTATCGGCAGGGACGGCTTTTTCATTGGTGCAGGCACAAAGACACAGGCACAATACCAAAAGCAGAATAAAAGGCAGTTTTTTCATATTATCCCCTTCCGATACTGAACTGGGCTTCCGCAAGGGCCTGATTGCCGTCAGTGTCCACAAAGAGCTTGACTATACGGTAGCTGCCCTCGGGGAGCTTGTCGTAGTTACCGGCAAAATTGAACACAGTCTCCTCGCTGCCGTTTGCCGTCAGGTGATAAAGCTGCATGGTCATAGCGTCAGACTTGGGCGGAATAAGATACCAGCTGCCGTCAATATTGACTTCAAGGCGACTTGCGGCATCAAAGCTGAAGTCCTTGTCGCTGAGATTTTCGATGAACAGTGTCACTTGCTCTGTGGCATCGGTGACGGTTTTCTGCTTTATGAACATCTGCACAAGCTCGTTTACGGCAACACCGTCATACTCGCTGAGACTCATATCCTTTTTGTCAAAGCCCTTTGCCCCGCAGGCGCAAAGGTTCACAAGCATCGCCATGGCACACATCATAAGTACAATTTTTTTCATATTGTCCTCCGAAGCTTTTTTTATTTTCGATTATTAGACTGCCGTCCTGTCAGAAAGTTCCACAAATTTTTATAGAAAAAAGGGCAGACCACCACAGGTAGTCTGCCCTTGTGTCCGTATGGATTATACTATAAGGCCCCTCTTTTTTGCCTCAAATGTCAGCTCGTCCCGGAAATTGGGGTGGGCAATGGCAATAAGGGCTTTTACACGCTCGCTCATGGGTCTGCCGCGGAGCTTTGCAATGCCGTACTCAGTGACGATATGGTCCACATCGTTCTTGCCGGTGGTACAGACTGCGCCGGGGGTAAGGATGGGAGAAATCTTGCTGATGGTGCCGTTTTTGGCAGTAGAGGCAAAGGCGATAAAGCTCATGCCGCCTTTGGACTGGCATGCGCCGCGCACATAGTCCACCTGGCCGCCGGTGCCGGACATATGCTTTGTGCCAACGCTCTCGGCACAGACCTGACCGAAAAGGTCCACCTCGATGGCGGCATTGATGGAGATCATATTGTCGTTTTTGCAGATAACGTTGGGATCGTTCACATAGTCCACAGGCATAAGGGCTATGCCGGGGTTATCGTCGATATAGTCATATATGCGCTTTGAGCCGTAGGCAAAAGTGGTGACGGACTGACCTCTGTGGATCTGCTTGCGGCTGTTGTTGACAGCGCCGCACTCAATAAGCTCCACCATGGAATCGGTAAACATCTCAGTGTGGATGCCCAGATCTTTCTTGTTTTTCAAAGCCATGCCGGTAGCGTCGGGGATGGCGCCGATACCAAGCTGTATGCATGCACCGTCAGGTATCTGCTCAGCGATGATATTGCCTATGGCAACGCTCACATCGTCCAGAGTGGCGGCGGGCAGCACAGGCAGCTCGTGGCTGTGCTCACTGATACCGTCCACCTGAGAAATGTGCAGCATGCTGCCGCAGACCGCACGGGGCTGCTTGTCGTTTACCACCACGTAGACCCGTCTGGATTTTGAGATCATCACATCACTTATAGAGGCAACCGTGGCAAGGCTGAAGTAGCCATGCTTATCCATGGGAGATACTTCCAGAAAAACTGCGTCAAAATCATAGCCTGCTGCCAGATGCCGGGGAATATCCCTGTAATAGTTGGGGACAAAGGTGGCCCAGCCGCCGTTTACCGCCTTGCGGGCACCACCGCTGGAAAACCACGATACGCCGTTTATTTTTCCGTTAAGCTGAGGGTCGGCATAAAACTCAAAGGGATAGACATCCAGCATAATATGCACTTTAACACCGGAAAGCTCATCCTTATAGGCGCGCTCCGCCAGAGCCGTGAAGAGAGACACCGGCTGAGCGGCTCCGGCATCGGTACCGATGACCCATCCGTTCTGTACGCACTGAGCCACCTGCTGTGCACTCATAAGCTTATTGCGGTAAAGAGAAGTATAATCTGTCATAATATAATTCCTTTCTTTATCTTCGGCGGCTGCGCTGCCTGTGTTCGGAATACATCCTGTTGTCGGCTATGCGGCTGTCCGACTCACGCATAAATTTTTTCAGTCTGTCCTCAAAGCTTTCTTCCGCCTCCGGACGGCTCTCCTTCTGCAAAACTACAGCTGCAGGAGCACTTTTCCGGCTGCGTTCCTGACGGGGAGCTGGAGTGGAGTTTCTTTCTGCCTGCGGTATGGCCCGCTTTATTGAAAGATTTATTTTTCCGTCCGGGGCAATATTCATCACATACACTCTGACCTGCTGGCCTACGCTCACATGCTCATTTACATCGTTCACGTAGGAGTCTGACAGCTCCGAGATATGGACAAGACCATTTTTGCCCTCCGGCAGGGACACAAAAGCCCCGAACTTGGTTATCGCGGTAACTTTGGCTTCAACTATTGCGCCTGGTTCCAGTCCCATTCTTTTTCCTCTCCTGCAGGATATATCTGCTCTTCTCCTGCACTGCCTGTTGTAAAATAAAATACCCGCTCATCCGGCATAACAAGCCCCAGGCGCTCCCGCGCCAGCGCTTCCATTCCTGCGCCGCTTTCAATTGCAGCAAGCTTTTCCTGCAGCCTGATATTTTCTTCCTGCAATTGGGAAAGCAAGCTCCTTTTTTCATCTGCCATGCTTTCACTTTGCCTCAGTTCATCCATCGATGAGGTGAAAAGCCACAGAGAATAAAGCAGCACAGACAGCGCCACTATGCGGAGTAATACGGAATGTGTCTGCATATTTTGTACCATCCAAAACTTATAATAAATCATTTTTGCACATTTTGGAAGTACATTTTTGTCATATCAAGAATTTTTTTAATAAAATTTTTTGTCCGCCTGAACAGCGCTATGACCACCACAAAAAATTTGTCCGTGAAGGTGAACACCCGGTCTGACAGAAGATGAAGGTATGAAAGAAAACCGCATAGTGTAAAAAGAAGCTCCCACACCCCAAGTCTTCCACCGGGGGCAGCGAGTACATAGAGGAAAACCGCACTGCCTGAGAAAAGTGCATATAATATATCCAGCACCCTTTCTCCCCATGTGCTGCTTCTGCGGCGTGCCGGGCGAACAAGGTCATACACCAGGCCCAGTACAAAGCCCAGTATAAACGCAAAGCCCAAAGCCTTCAGCTGTGTATAAACCTGTATTTCCATATCAGCCAAAAAGCCTTGACCATAAAGATCGGGCCGGCGCAGCTTCATCATATCTGAGTTCCTGCACAAGCCCGTTTATGAGGACCTGCCCCATGTCCGGATCTATCCTGTCTACGCGCAAGGACTCACCTCTTATATGAAGCTCTCCCTGACTGGTAGTAAGTATCACTGTACTGTCATCAAAGCCGTTTACATCCAGCACTCCCGTAATGCTCATTTTATTGCGTCCTTCAAGACTCAGACTGTGCTGGGCTGATGCCTCGGAATGCTCATAGGACATCGGTTTCACCCCCTTGGGAGAGTATATGCCCATACATCAGGCAAAATGAAAATATGGCCACAGGGAATGTCCCCTGAGGCCATATTTTATGTGGAGCGCATTATTAGTTCAGAATTACATTGGTACTATACCCACTGCGGGTTCTCCCTTTATGACACGTACCACGTTCTCAACAAGCTGCAAACCTGTACGACGTATAGCATCATCGGTATTTCCGCCGATATGCGGAGTTGCGCTGAAATTCGGCAGTCCAAGAAGTTTATGATCTTTTGAGGGTGGCTCAGAAACGAAGGTGTCACAGGCCGCAGCTGCAAGTTTTCCACTTACAAGGGCATCATAAAGATCGTCTTCATTTACCACACCGCCACGGGCGCAGTTTATGAGGATGGCACCAGACTTGAAATGGTCAAACTTATCACCAGAAATCATGTTTCTTGTGCCGTCATTGAGAGGTACACTGACATTTACAACATCAGAACGTTCCAAAAGCTCTTCTATGGTATCAGCCTTTAAAAAGCCTTTTTCAAGGGCCTGTTCAGGTGTGGAATGTCGATCGTATCCTATTGCGGTCATGCCAAAACCATCAACGAGTATTTTGGCAGCCTTAGTAGCAATATTGCCCATACCTATGGAGCCAAATGTCTTCCCGCGAAGTTCTGTCCCTTGAAAATCCGGAGGTGCTATGCACTTAAAGCCACCATCACGGCATATCACATTGGCCTCACTTATGCGCCGCTCCATGTTCAAAGCCAAGCCTACAATGAGCTCAGCTACAGAATCAGCGTTTCCTCCGGGAACATTTACTACAGTTACGCCATGCTCTTTTGCCGCCGCAAGATCCACACCCTCATAGCCCGCACCATGTCGTCCTATAGCTTTAAGATTAGGCAGCATTTCAATAGTAGCTCTGTTCACCTTGTCACGGCGTACAAGAACCGCTTCAATAGAATCCGGATCATCGAAATTGTCAACAACTGTTGCCAGCTCACGCAGCCGCTTCATGGCATCCGGGTGGAATTGCTCTTTTATATATATAGTCATTCTCTTCCCCCTCATGCCCTAAGCGCTCTCGCAGTCGAACGTATAAGTTCCTCATCGGGAGACTTTTTATTTTTTGCGGATACCTCAACAATTAATCGATATACGTCCACTGCTTCCTCTTGAGCTACCTTATGAAACAGCTTCAGGAAAGAGGAATGACAGCCTGACATGCCCAGAATAAGGTCTTCGGGACATACCGATACATGGTAGTCATACTCCTTCATAGCGGGGATAAGCTCTGCATCAAGATACGCAAGCAGCCTGTAAAAATTTTCTTCTTCTATCAGACCCTTTTTCAGCAAAAGAGCAGCCGTGAGTTCAGTGGAGCAATTACCGGCACTGCGTGCCATGCCAAGAAGACCTGTGTCAATCTCATCAACTCCAGCCTCCATTGCTGCAAGTGCATTGGCTTGAGAGAGTCCAAGGTTATTATGGCCATGAAAGCCGACTGGAATGGAAACTGCGGCTTTCATTTCACGCACATATTCTGCTACTTCATCCGGGTACATATATCCGGCAGAATCCATAATGGTTATAGCGTCTACGCCCTCATTCTCAAGCATTTTCGCTTCTGCCGCAAGAGCTTTGGCGTCCAGAAGATAGGCCTTCATCATCGAAAAGCGACAGGTAAGCCCCGCTGCTTTTACAAGTTTTACAGCGTTCACTGCCTTTGCTCCATCTCCGGCAGCAATTCCCACACGCAAAAACGTAAGGCCGTTTTCCGCTGCTTCTTTTACTTTCTCTTCACTGGCCTGTCCTGCCAGAAGAAACATACCCAGATTGGCCTTGTCACAATACGGCCTGGCCAGACGCATATATTCAAGGTCGCTCATCGGTGCAGCAGAACCCTTCTCATGAGAGCCCACACCCTTGGCATTGCCGAATTCTATATCGGTAATACCGCAGGAAATAAGATTGGATATCATACTCTCAGTAAGTTCGGGAGAAAACCCGTTACCGACCACATTGGCCCCATCCCTGAGAGTGCAGTCAAATATTTTCATTTAGTTCTCCTGTGTTTATTGATCTACTCCTCTACCAGCATTGCAGGCTTATACACCATCATACTGCGTAGCTCATCCCGGCTAAAGCCGTTTTCCGCAAGCTTACATGCAAAGCGCTGAAAGCCAACATTGGGATACACATTGCGCTTTTGACCAAGATCTGTAGATAGAATTGTATTTTCTACCCCGACCTTCCTGATCTGTTCAAAAACTGTTTCCCAAGCTACTGCCCCCTCAGCAGGAGAAGTATAGGAATGTTCAATCGTAGCTCCCATCTGTGCAAGAGCCATCTGCTCATCCAGCGAATAATATGTGAAATTCCAATCTGCATGGGTAATAACAAGTTTTTTATAGCCTCGCCTTTTTGACTCACGTGCAAGCGCAAAGGTCTCCTCGTGGCTGATGTGTCCGGTGCCCAGCATCATCCCGTAATCCCTGACTATATCCAAAACGTCCGACATGGCCTTTGTAAGCTTACCATCTTCGTCTATAATCTTATGGCTTGATATGTCCACGCCTCTGTCCATAAGACTTGTGTGCAGCACCATATACTGCGGATGGTTTTCAAGATAGTATTTCAGTTGTCCGGGAGAGTCAAACGTCGGGCACCAGACAATTTTTGCTCCAAGACGTGCCGCATTTTCGACCGCCATGGGATTTATGCCACCTACAGCGGAATTTAGAGTAATGCCGCCCAGCACATTGCATTCAGGATACATTGCCCTTAACATCGCCGCCTGAGAGGCGGTGGAGCCATAATGAGCCTTGAAAGCAAAACCACGCATACCGCATTCACATGCTATTTTTGTCATTTCAAGGCCGGTTACTGACCGCTCCACCACGTCCGGCGCACAATGAATATGAAGGTCATATGCGTCTAAAAGATAGTTTTCCACAGCGCACACCCCTGTTTATAGCAGTCCCGGCAAAAACGTTGCAATCTGCGGGATTAAAACTACCAGCAGCAATGCTATAAGAGACGCTGCAAGGAAGGGCAAAACACCCTTGACCACATCTCCAAACGGTTGCTTTGTAAGACCAACCACGGCAAAAAGATTTCCTCCAAAGGGAGGCGTCACAAAGCCACATACCAAAGTAAGGCAGAATACAATGCCAAGATGCAGCTCATCTATTCCCAACTGCAAGCCTATTGGCGCAAGGATTGGTGCAAGCATAACAATGCTGGCAAGTGCGTCCATGAGGCAGCCGATAAAAACCAGAATGATAAGGAGCATGATCCAATAAAGCAGTTTACTGCCGCCCAGCAAAGGAACAATAACTGCCGCCACTTTAGCGGGAATCTGAGTTGTGGAAAGAATCCACCCGAACACAGCCGCAGAACCTGTCAGCATGGCAATATATGCCGATGTTTCAACCGTCTTTTTGAGTATTTCATAAAATGAACTGACGGTTATTTTTTTGTAGAACAGAGCCAGCACAAGGGAATAAACACAGCCGACAGTGGCGGATTCGGTAGGAGTGATAATGCCGCCGTAAATACCACCAAGGATAATTACGGGCAAGAGCAGTACCGGCAGAGCTTTCCATGTCACTGTGACTATATCCTTGAATGAATAACGCACATCATTGGTCTTGAGAGGCCAATTTCGGGCACATATCTGATTGGCAACTATCATCAGAGTTGCCATCAACAGCCCTGGCAAAACGCCGCCCATAAACATTTTGGTTATAGATGTGCCCATGGTGGTGCTATACACTATCATAACGATACTGGGCGGAATAACTGGACCCAGAGCACCGGCCATGGCAGTAAGTCCAGCCGCACTGCGGGGTGGATAGCCGTTCTCCACCATGGCAGGAATGAGGAGTGAACCAATAGCCACAACAGTTGCAGGCCCCGAACCGGAGAGTGCAGCAAATATGGTGCAGCATATAACGGTGACTATACCAAGGGAACCGTGTATGCGGCCGAAAATTGCATAAACCCAATCCACAAGGCGCTTGCTCAACCCGCAGCTTTCCATTATATATCCCATCATGGTAAAAAGAGGAATGGCAAGGAGCGTAGTTGAATCAAGACCGAGAAACAGCTTCTGAGCTACGACAACAAGAGGCTTTAATTCAGTTATCTGCAGGAAAAGGGCGCTTGATGACAAAATTGCAAAGCCTATTGGCATACCTACAAAGATAAAAACAAGCAAAAGCGCAAACAGCATAATACTCATCCGGCCGTTCCCCCTTCCTCGGTCTCTTTGGCAATCAGCCAGACATTCAAAATCCGATTTATTACAAAAAAGCCGATAAGAACACCGCTAACCGGCAAAACGCCGTATACAAGACCCATGGAAAGTTTCAAGGCAGGGCTTGTCTGTGCAAATGTAACTGTAGAAAGCTTATATCCAAACACCGCGAAAATGACACCTACATAGCCGAGAAACAAGTACACCAGAGTGTCATATATTTTTTTGCTCACTCCACCGATCTTCTTTGAAAACAGGTCTACCGCAGCATGACCCCCGCGATACACAAGAACTGCTGAACCAAGGAGGTCAAGCCAGATATAGCAATACCTTGAACATTCATCAGTCCATGTGAAAGAGCTGCCCAATATGTAACGGCTGAATACCTGAAGGAAAGAACTAATCAAACAAATCAATGCCAAAACCGCGCAGAATGCCATCAAGATTCGACACAAGGTCTCGCATATTTTATCGTAAGTCTTCATAACACCATATTACTGCGCTGCAGCTTCCATTACAGCTGCAATAAGCTCACTTCCGATAGTCTCTGAATACTTTTCGTAAAGGCCGGCTTCCTCAACAACAGCCTGAAAGGCGCTGAGGTCCGGATGATTGACGGTCATGCCTTTTTCCTCAAGAGCCGCAAGAACCTCTTCAATGCTTGCCTCTATCCATGCGCGCTGCTCATCTGCTGCTTTCTTTGCAGCATCATTGAGTACCTGCTGCTGCTCGGCAGTAAGGCTCTTATAGAGACTCTCGGCGATCATCAAAGGATTGGGGCTGAAAAGATGATTTGTGATGGAAATATCACTGCAAACCTCATAAAAACCATTGGAAAGGACAACTGCGGGAGTAATTTCAAATGCGTCTACAGTTTTCTGCTGCATCGCGGTGAAGGTCTCTGCCCAAGCAAGAGGTGTGGGCGCAGCATCAAGTGCATTAAAGGTGTCGATATAGATGTCACTTTCGGGAACACGGACCTTTATCCCCTTCATATCCTCAACACTGTTGACAGCGGTGTTGCCCACAACCTGACGATATCCGCCCTGTGCAAAAGCCAGAACACGCACACCCTTCTCAGAGGCAAAACGCTCTATGACTTCGCTCATGGCCTCGCTGTCCAGAGCTTTGTATGCACTGGCATAGTCACTGAATACATAGGGGAGATCAAGTACTGCAAATTCAGGCATAAAGTTGGAAAGCACCATGTTTGCGGTGGATGCCATCTCAATTGTGCCAAGCTGCATACCTTCAACCATGTCACGTTCGCCGCCCAACTGTCCACTGCCAACTATCTGGATCTGAATGGCGCCGTTGGACATCTCATCTACATATTTCTGAAAAAGCAAAGCCATCTTGTGGTGAATCGCCTCTTCATTTTCAGCATCCGCATGTCCAAGCTGAATAACCACTGGTTCTGCAGCAGATGAATCTGTGCTATCTGGAGTTGAAGAAGAGCTACCACAGGCAGCAAAGAGTCCGATGCACATGAGTGCACAGAGGATGAGAGCTACTGTTTTTTTCATGTTGTTCTCCTTTTCTTTTTGTTGTTTTCACTTTTTTAACACCACTTTATGTAGTGTTTACTTGATTTGATTTTATACTGAAGTATTCATTTCGTCAATATGTCAGTTCATATAAATTTGGTATGTCTTTTTTGTATAAGCTCAACTAAAAATTCAATTATTTTACAAATTCTCCCTTTTTTCGTTTTTTAAACATCAATGTCGTATTTACGTCGCAAAAAAGTGTTTACAATATTTATGCTTTGTAGTAAGATACATACGGGTGGTTTTATGGATAGTATCCTTTTTGAACGTTTCAAAAATGTTAATTTCACAAAAAGTCAGCGCATGATTGCTCAATTCATGATGGACAACGAGTATGAGCTTTGTCAGATGTCTCTGATGGATGTATCCAAAGCTGTAGGTGTCAGCGATGCTTCTGTTCTGAGGCTTGTCCGATTGGTAGGTTTTGATGGCTATAATGATTTTAAGAGAGAGCTTTATGATAAGCTTGTGCAGCAGGCAGGCGCTCCTGTGTCTACCAGAAAAAATCTTAAAGACAGGCTCTCTGACACGCCCTCTGGTGACCTTCTCCTTCTGCCGCTTGTAATCGAAAACACCAAGCATAACGTTGAAAGCACATTGCAGCAAAATTCTCCGAATGCCTATGATGATGCTGTTTCAACCATAAACAGAAGCAGAAGGATTATAATTTACGGATGTCGCGGCACACTTGATGAGGCGAGACATTTTGCCCGGTGTCTGAGATATATTCGGGGAAATGTTGTTTTTCTTGAGCACTATGATGATGTTCATCCCGCTCTGGCCTACAGTGGTCCGGAGGATGTTCTGGTATTTTTTTGTGTATCCCGGTTTTATGAGACTGATGTACATATATGTCAGGCCGCACACAGTAAGGATATACCCATCATTCTTATAACTGATTTGGTTCCCTCTGTAATTTCTGGGTACGCCGATCATGTACTCAGGGCTAAGGTAGACGGCTTGAGCTATTTCAATTCAATGGTTGGCATCTTGGCGATTGCTGAATACCTGCTTATAAGGATTAAGAATAATGAAGAAAATGACTTTATTCAGGAACAGTTGGATTTCATAGACAGGCACACGGAAAGTGAGCGCTGCGTATGAGGGCATAATAAAGATGACCACAGAGGAAAGTCTCTGCGGTCATCTTTATTTATTTTGTTATGCTATAATTCGTTTCAGTGTTTGGATCCGCTGCCTTTGTCGCCTACGCCAAAGTGCAGTTCCTTCATGCCTTCCACCTCGTCGCACACGTCCTTGAGTGCACAGATGGAGCAGTCAGTCGGCAGACCCTCCAGAATATGGGTGAGAGTACCGGTAACAGCTGTGGACTTTTTGGCTAGTGCCTGCATCTGCTTATAGTCATAGCCGGGGGCCGTGACAAAGATGACGGTTGCGGCAAGGACATTATGATCCTTCTTATACTCCTCGATGTAATTTGCACCGATGGATTTGAAGCTTATGCCCTGACGGAGAGCAGTTTTGCTGACACGCACCTGCTCACGGGAAGACTCCGGGGACATGCGCACCATGTAGCCTTCCGGATACACATGGTACTTTGCAAACTCTATGTCCTTAAGGGTGCGGTAGACGGTTTCGTCGTCATCGTCCAGTACGCCAAGGCGCAAAAGTACGATACGGGCAAAGTCACAGTCGCCCTTTATTTCGCCGAGGTCGGGGCCGTAGAGCATGACCTTGTCTTCACTGACAAGCTCCGCATTGGAGGTGAAGAGCACGTAGTTTGCACTACCCTTGCCCTGGGCACCCAGCTCATAAGCTGCGTCCTTCTGCAAAACCAGCTCGCTTGCACCCAGGTCCTTCCACTTTTTCAGCCCGGAATAATCCCAGACCGTGGCATCGCCCTTCAGAAGCTCACAGGTTTCGTTGATAAGGTGATTATAAAGCTCCATATTTTAGAAAAGAAGGTCCACTTTCTTGCGGTCGAACATGGTGTTGACCTGCTTGTACAGCCAGCCCAGAAGCTTCTGGTCAAGGTTCCAGAAATAGACTACAAAGAGAGCTATGACCGTAACAAGAAGCACCACAAAAATTTTCTTCAGGAATTTCCACATATTATAGATATGCTCCTTTCTTCTTTTTTGGCAGCGGTATATATGGTGATTATACCGCTGCCCAAATCAGCGGTCAATTATTTTTTGGCAAGACCCTTCTGGCGTGCATATTCAGCAGCACCCAGTGCGCCCATCAGCTGGGGATCGGTGTCCAGGTTGACAACCTTCAGCTTGAGAACGTGCTCGATTGCGTCCTTCAGGCCGTCGTTCTTGGCGCAGCCGCCGGTGAGAGTGATGGAGTCAACAGCGCCGGCCTTCTTTGCCATGACGAAGCAGCGCTTTGCAACTGCCATCTCGATGCCTGCTGCGATCTCGTCGGTGGGCTTGCCTTCACCAACAAGGGTGATGACCTCAGACTCTGCAAAAACGGTGCACTGTGCGGTGATGGGGATTACGTTCTTTGCGCTAAGAGACAGCTTGGAGAAGTCCTCAAGGCTCATCTCAAAGCTTCTGGCCATGGCCTCAAAGAAGCGGCCTGTACCGGCAGAGCACTTGTCGTTCATGGCGAAGTTCTTGACTGTGCCGTCAGTGTCAATGCTGATGCCCTTGACGTCCTGGCCGCCAATGTCGATGATGGCCTTGACTGCGGGGTTTGTGACGTGCACGCCCATTGCGTGGCAGCTTATCTCGGAGATATTTTCATCTGCGAAAGGAACCTTGTTGCGGCCGTAGCCGG
>JAFQFH010000064.1 GCA_017398685.1 Oscillospiraceae bacterium | reverse complement strand
TTTCAGGCTGAACAGCGGTCAGTCTCGCTTTGTCCTCACTTATGATACCGGCATTGTCAAAAATTGCGATACCGGCTTCGGAAACGGCCTCCATACATGCGGCGTTGTTGAAAATCACCCCGTGTTTTGCACTGAAACACATGGCAATTATGCCAGTTATTGGCATAGAAACCACAACAGACATCGGGCTTGCAATAAGAATTATCATCAGCGCCCTGTGAATGGACACCACGTAGCTGTAATTTGTTACCAGAGGAAGAGCAACTGCGTAGACAAGGCTGAAAACCATAGCAAGCTTCAAAACAGAGCCTGCACTGTATTTCATGGACTGCTCGGTAAGCATATCCCCTGCCCCATCCTTGCAGACAAGCTCAATCACCTTATTTACGGTGGACTCATCATGATACTGGAGCAAATCTATAGCGGATTTTCTGGAACGGTCCTCAGCATAGGAGATGAGGAACATACCTATCTGATAAAGAATGGGTAAAGCTGCACCCTCAGCAGGAAAACCTATAATAAAGGAAACCAGAGTGACAAAAACTATGATAACCGGAGTTGCAAAAAAGTCTTTATCAAAGAGATAATCCACGGCCTCCAGTGCTATATCGTATCCCGCTGCAGCGGCAGAGACTGCCAGTATTAGGATATTGACAAAAAGCGGCAGTCCTGAAAAAAGAAGAGAGGTGGCAAAGAGAACGGACGCCGCAACAAGCCGCAGAATAAGCACAGAATTGTAATTCCCTGCCTGCCTGCTTGCTGCACTCCTGCCTTTGGAGTCTTTTCTGGCCAAAATCTTTGCCTCCTCTCGGATAGTATTATGTTTTAGTAACTAACTGATATCAGGCCTTGCCGTCGCAGCCGAGAACATTGATGATCTTGTGCTTGACCATGTCCTTGATGGCGCTGCGTGCGGGAGTGAGGTACTGACGGGGATCGAAGTGATCAGGATGCTCTGCAAAGTACTTACGTACGGAAGCGGTCATAGCAAGTCTCAGGTCGGAGTCGATATTGATCTTGCAGACAGCCAGAGAAGCAGCCTTGCGGAGCTGATCTTCGGGAACACCGATTGCGCCGGGCATATTGCCGCCGTTGGCATTGATGATCTCAACAAAGTTCTGGGGAACGGAAGAAGCACCGTGCAGAACGATGGGGAAACCGGGCAGACGAGCTGCAACATCCTCAAGAATATCAAATCTCAGCTGAGGATTGGTGCCGGGCTTGAACTTGTATGCGCCGTGGGAAGTGCCGATGGCGATTGCCAGAGAGTCACAGCCGGTACGCTCAACGAATTCCTGAACATCTTCGGGCTTGGTGTAGGAGCTGTCTTCTGCGGAAACATTGACCTCATCTTCAACGCCGGCCAGAGTGCCAAGCTCTGCCTCAACTACGACACCGTGGTCATGGGCATATTCAACAACCTGACGGGTAAGAGCAATATTATCCTCAAAGGACTTGGAGGAAGCGTCAATCATGACGGAGGTGAAGCCACCATCAATGCAGGACTTGCACAGTTCAAAATCACTGCCGTGGTCCAGATGCAGAGCGATGGGCAGACCGGTTTCGGCAACAGCGGCCTCAACCAGCTTTATAAGATAGGTATGGTTTGCGTATGCGCGAGCGCCCTTGGACACCTGAAGAATCAGAGGAGCATTGACTTCCTTGGCTGCCTCGGTGATGCCCTGAACGATTTCCATGTTGTTGACGTTGAAAGCACCGATTGCATAACCGCCCTTATAGGCCTTCTCGAACATTTCTTTTGTAGTTACCAGTGGCATTATTTTTTCTCCCTTTTTAAAAAATAATCAAATTTGTACAATTAGCACATTTACAAACTCGCGTTTATATTATATCCTCAAATGGATGCATAATCAATAAGCACATTTAACAAAGTATAAAAAATTTTTAAAGTAACGGAGGAAAAGAAGTAATGAGTGAGAAGTTGGTCGGCGCATGTATATTTGGCCAGTCCGGCGGCCCCACCGCAGTTATTAACGCAAGTGCCTACGGTGTTATCAAAACTGCTCTTGAAGCAGAGGCGATAACCAAGGTTTACGGTGCTGCACATGGTATCAAGGGCGTTCTTGATGACAAGCTTTACATCATGGACGAAGAAGATCCCGAAGAACTGGCATACCTGCTGCACACCCCCTCTTCCGAGCTGGGTTCCTGCCGCTACAAAATCGCTGACCCCGATGTTGACGATACCGATTACAAGCGCATTCTTGAGATATTCAAGAAGTACAATGTAAGATACTTCTTCTACAACGGCGGTAATGACTCCATGGATACCTGCAACAAGATCAGCCGTTACATGGAATCTGTCGGCTACGAGTGCCGCGTCATGGGCGTTCCCAAGACCATCGACAACGACCTTTTCGGCACCGACCACTGCCCCGGCTTTGCCAGCGCCGCAAAGTACATTGCCACTTCCTGCATGGAAATCAGCAAGGATGCAAGAGTTTACGACAATGGCATGATCACCATCGTTGAGATCATGGGCCGCCACGCCGGCTGGCTGGCTGCTTCCGCAGCACTTGCCACTGCATACGGCTCCGGTCCCGACCTTATCTACCTCCCCGAGGTGGACTTCGATATGGACAAGTTCCTCAATGACGTAAAGACTGTATATGACCGCGAAGGCAAGGTTCTCGTCGCTGTGTCTGAAGGCATCCACTATTCCGACGGTCGCTTCGTTTCCGAGGCTAAGACCTCTGCTACCGACGGCTTTGGCCACGCTCAGCTGGGCGGTCTGGCAGCAATGCTGGCAGAGATCGTCAAGGAGCATACCGGTGCAAAGGTTCGCGGTATCGAGCTGAGCCTGCTGCAGCGCTGCGGTTCTCACCTTGCTTCCCTCACCGATATCAACGAGGCATTTGGCGCAGGCCAGGTCGCAGTTGAGAACGCTGTTGAAGGCATCACCGGTAAGATGGTTGCATTCGAGCGCGAGATGGTTGACGGAAAGTACAGCTGCAAGTATGTTCTTCTCCCCCTCTCCTCCGTTGCAAACTTTGAGAAGAAGGTTCCTCTGGAGTGGATCAACGCTGAGCAGAACGGACTCACCGATGAGTTTATCGAGTACGTTCTCCCCCTCATTCAGGGCGAGCCTGAGCTCCCCAAGGAGAACTCTCTCCCCAGATATGCAAGACTCAAGAAGGTCATTGCAAAGTAATTTGAGATCAGCTATATGAAAAAAGATGTCAGGTTTTTCGCCTGACATCTTTTTTTACAGATTTTTGATTTGGTTTTGTATGAGCATGCCCACCGTGTCGGCCAGCTTATCAAGTGACTGTATTCTTGCAAAGTCCCTGCCGTAAACGAGCTTTGCCGAGGGTAAATCCTCGTCCTCGCCTGTAAACACACACACCACAGAAATCCCGTCAGCCCGGGCTTTTCTGACTTCAAAGGCAGTATTTGTAATACCTGCCTGCTGGGCATAAGGTACAGGCTCCTGAGAAATTCCCGGGCGGATTTTTATGACATCATTTGGCTTGACATCTGATAATACAATGAGGAGCTTATGCTCATAACTTGATTTATTTATCAGGTGGTGCGCCGCAGATATGGCCAGCCCGTCTCTGTTGCAGCCATTGGACACATACTCAAATATTTTACCGTTATCCTGAGGACAGGTATAATCCCTGAAAATGCGCATGATTGTGTAGCCCGTCATGGAACAAAATGACATTACTCGACACGGAATGCCGCATTTTGTAAGACTCTGGGCAATCATATACCCCTGTGAAGATACTGTTTCCTGCCTGTTTTGCTGGGAGGTTGATGCATCAAGGAGAATATCAACACACAGATAGCCCATGTCATCCTGCTCGTTTTTTATGAAAACTTTATCATCGTTGACAGTAACTGCCCGCCATACAAGGCTTCCGTTTATTTTGCCGGAGTTAGACTTTACAGGCGATGGCTGCAGGTGCAGGAGAACTGAGTTTTGGATTTTGCTTGTAAGCTTGAGTATAGATGTGTTGTTTTGCGATATATTGGACTTATAATACTGCTTGTTACTCTCTATCTGCGCTGCTTCCCGCTGCCTCGAAAGGGCTTCAAAACCGTTTTGGACCTGAGAGATATCTATACGCTCGCCTTTTGTGAACAGAAGATGGCAGTTCTCGTGACTGCCTGAGCAAAGTTCTCGCTCGATTTCCATAGTCTCCCGCAAATTGAAGACAGGCTTTCCAAACTTTGTCTCCATGAAGGCACGAAGCTCCTGCGCGCTCAACCGGGTATTGATAAGAGCCTCGGGACGCTTTTCGCTTGAATCGCCAGCGCCGTAAATATTATCCGGATGGTCGGCTATGCCAATGCCAAACTTCCTGTAGCGGGTCTTTTTACCCTTGTTCTCACGTTTTTTAAAGCCAAGGAAATAGCGTTTTTTCTGCTTTTTCCGCTCCTCGGTGCATATCTGAAACCAACGCTGAAAAAGCTCTTTTGCCCTGCTGACAATATCCTCAGTACTCATGTCGCAGGAAAATTCAAGCTCATCCAGAAGCTTCCGGTCATACTTACTCATTGGGCGTTCTCTGCCCAGTACACGTTCATAATGGGCAGTAGCCAAGGCGTCATATAAGCTGTAATAATCGTTTCTGGAATATGCCAAAAGAAAATCACGGGCGTACTTTTCGCGTAGCGATGACAAGACCGGCCTTTGTTTTACTTCGTGCTGATAAACGCAGTTTTCAAGCCCCAGCCATAAAAGACCTTCGTAAGTGTCAGAGTCCTCATATTCCTGAAAGGCGCGGAAGATGCTTTCAAACTGCGGATAATCATAGTGCAGACGAACTGCACCTATTATGCAGTTCCAATATATATCAGCCTCCCCTGCCTCATTGTAGGCTTTGAAATCAGGGGTAAAATCATGTCTGCCGGCAGCAGTCCAAATAATATTTACAGCTCTTTTAGTCTGAAGTTCGGAGATTTTTTCCATCAATTTTTAAAAATCTGTTCTCTGCCAATGTCAGTAGCTATTCTTGCTGTCAGAATATCTGATACCAGCTGGCGCTCAAAATCATCAAAAGTCTTGTTTACAATACCCATCTCCAAAGCCTGGCTGAGGGTAAGTCCCTGAGAAACAAGCTTTACAGATGCCATAAGTCCGCGCAGGTCAAGGGCCTTTGTGGATATCTCAGAGCTGTCACACTTTCCGCGTATCTCCTGGAAAAGCTCAACAAGCTGATCGGCATATTCTTCCTTGAGAGCAGGATGCGCCGTTACCAGAAGCTTTTTCAGGTTATCGGCTGTAATTATTGGCATGTTTATCACCATAAACCTTGAAGCAAGGGCTTCATTTACTTCCCTTGTGCCGGCATAGCCGTAGTTCATGGTGGCAATAAAGCGTGTGCAGGGCGAAAGCTGGATTCGCTCATAACCAGGGACATCAATGATCCGTCTGAAATCCAAGGTTGCATGGAGTACGGACAAAGACTCATTTTTCGCCATGTTTATCTCATCCAGTACACCAAATCCGCCTTCCTCGGCGCACTTATATATGGGGCCGTGGCGAAGGCTGACTTCTCCGTTTTTGAATGTATCTGTGCCGATCAGAGAAGCGGCATCGGTGTTAAGATAAAAGGAAATATCCCATTGGGGCCGGCAAAACACAGCAGCAAGATTTTCAGCCAAAACATTTTTACCAGTAGCTTTGGGACCCACAAGAAGAATATTTTCTCCGGCAAGAAGGGCTGTCAGAGCTTTTTGCCACACATCCGTGCCGTAATATTTATACTTTGGCACGGGAATGCGTACCTTATGGCAATCCTTTACCGGATACTGGTTTCTGAAAGCTATGACTTCATTGATTATTGATTCATCAATCCCCTGACTTCGAAGAAAATCCAACATAATAAGCCTCCGTGTTATTTTTACTCTGTTCATTATAGTCTCTTATGAAAATAAGTCAAATCAATCTTGCAATAAAGAGATGAAATAAGTAGAATATAGTAGAAAAGGCGGTGGTGCAATTGAGGGAATACAGACTGGAAAATGATGTCATTTCTGTCACTAAAAACGGCAGGGCAAGCTACGGCGGCAGTCAGAAATTTTCCAAAGACAAGATAATCCAGAGCTCTGGCTGTGGCCTGATAGCGGCCTGTGATCTTTTCTGGTATATGCACAGATATCATCAGGGCTGCAATTGCGATTTATTTACGCCTTATCCCCTCTCCGGCTCTCTTGAAGTTGAAGATTATGACAAGATTCTCAATTCTCTTCGTCCCTACTTCCCTCTTATTCCAAATTACGGAATTAGCGTTTTTATGCTCACATTGGGTATAAATGCTTTTTTTATAAAACACGCTTATCCGTACAGAGCATTCTGGGGAATCAGCGGAAACAGGATGTGGAGACGAATTGAAGATATGCTCTCAGAATATCCCGGTAATTATCAGTGTTGGCCCCAATCTGAGCCTGAACAGGCAAAAATACAAAACCGATATGTATACAAGAAAAAATGACGGAGATTTTTTGAGAAGCGCGAAAGTCTGCGCCCATTATATGACATTGACTGCACTTGACGATGAGTGGCTTACCGTGTCATCATGGGGAAGAAAATACTATATAAAACGCAGTGACTACAGCATATATGTAAAACATCACAGCAGCAGTATGTTCAGTAATATAGTTTATATCATGAGAAAATAATAAGATCGGAGCAGCTTAAAATGATAAACGATCAGACAACCAGAAAAAATCTTATCATGTTTCCCATCGGTACAGTTGGACGGGACATGATGTATAATCTCTTCACAAACTTTCTTTTGACTTACGTACTCTTCACCCGCAGACTGGACGCCGCTCAGCTTGGGGCAATAACAGCCATAATGGTGGCAGCGCGGGTGTTTGACGCACTCAACGACCCTATTATGGGAAATATAATAGAGCGTACGCGCAGCAGATGGGGAAAATTCAAGCCGTGGCTGGTGATCGGAATAATCAGTACCTGCCTGGTTGTTTACATTGCTTTCAACTCCGATTTACAGGGATGGAGCTTTGTATGGTTTTTCGGCGTGATTTATATTCTTTACAGTGTGACCTACACAATGCACGATATCTCCTATTGGGGCATGATACCGTCTCTCGGTTCCGATGCAGACCTGAGAAATCAGTTCACCTCCAGAGCAACTCTATGCGCAGGTATCGGCGGTGCTCTTGCGGGCTTTCTCATTCCACGCTTTACCACCGGCGCCGGAACTCTTGGCGGCAGCGCCAGCTATGCCTTCGGTCGGATTGCGCTTGTTGTATGTATTATAGCTCCTCTTTTTCTCTGCTTTACTATTTTTGGTGTGCGGGAAAACAGAAATTATAACAATAAAAAAGCGCCTCCGGTAAGCTTCAAAAAAATAATCAGCACAATTTCCGGCAATGACCAGCTCTTGTGGATATCGCTTATATTCCTCATCCAGCAGATTGGCAATGGCATCGCCTTAGGCGGACTTGGGTCTACATATCTGTATTTTGAGCTCGGCTATGAGGGCGGTTATTACTCTAATTTCTCTACCTTTGGTCTTGCTGCCACAGCGGTACTTATGATACTCTACCCTGCTATTTCCCGCAGGATAAAGAGAAAACCTCTTATGGGTATCATGACAGTTATATCTGCAGTAGGTTACATTGTGATGCTTGCAGTTGCAATCCTTGTACCGGCTTCAAATCCCAATCTGAAGTGCTGGCTGTTCACTGTGGGATACATGGGTGCAAACTTTGGCCAGTACAGCTTCTATCTTATAATGATGATATCCATACTCAACACGGTCGAATACAATGAATTCAAAACCGGCCAGCGTGACGAGGCCATAATAGCTTCACTCCGTCCTTTTCTGACCAAGATGGCCTCTGCATTCATTGCTCTCATCACCTATGCCAGCTATATGGTTTTTGGCGTTCTCTCCTATACGAACCAGATTTCAGACCTTGAGCAGCAGACATCCATGGGGCTTATCACGGAAACAGCCAAGCTTGAGCAAATAGGCAGCGTAATAGAAAACGTACTTTCATCTCAGCGCTTTGGCCTGCTGTTGTCCATCACTGTTCTCCCCTTTGCACTTATGTTCATCTCCTATATTCTTTATAAGAAACACTATACTCTTGACGAAGATTATTATGATGAAATATGTGCCAAGCTGAGTGCTTCGCAAAAAACAGGTGAATGAAATGAGTTTAACCAGACTTGCGGTAAAATTTGCCGCTCCATTGCCTGAAATCGAGAGTTACGACAGATATTTATTTATAGGCCCACATCCGGACGATATTGAAATAGGCGCCGGCGCCACTGCAGCAAAACTGGCAGAATGTGGCAAAAAAATCTGCTTTCTCATCTGCGCGGACGGTCGTTTTGGCGATGAATTTGTTGACGGCAGCGTAAGCGGAGATGAGCTTGTTTGTATGCGCCAGAGGGAAGCTAAGGACTCTGCTTCCGCACTTGGAGTGCAAGATGTGAGATTTCTCGGTTTTTCAGACGGTGGCCTGTATAAGACTGATGAACTATACAAAGAGATTTTAAAAGTCATATCCGATTTTCAGCCGGATGTGGTGTTCGCCCCGGATCCATGTGTCACAAGCGAGTGTCATGCGGATCACCTCAATGTTGGTGAGTGCGCCCGCCGCGCTGCGTACTTTGCACCATATCCAGGCATAATGCAGGCATACGGGTTAAAAAAAGCCGGGGTAAAAGCCCTTGCCTTTTATATGACGGCAAAAGCCAATACTTTTGTAAAAATCCATGCACATCAGTTTGAAAAACAGCTTAAGTCTATATTTGACTGCCATTTAAGTCAATTTCCGAGGAACAATGAAGCAGGTAACGCAATAAAACTATATCTGAAAATCCGCTCCCTTGATCACGGGATAAGATGTTTTTCAAAACATGGTGAGGGCTTCAGAGTATTGGGGCCTACCCATATGCACTGTCTCCCGGAGGCCGGAGACTGAAACAGAGGGGTTCGCATATTTTTTGCGAACCCCTCTGTTTGTATTTGTTTATCTCAGGCATGTGCGTTTTGCCATACAAGAAGATATTTCCTATGACAGCGCGGTTCAATTGCTCTGATCTGGTAGTATTTGCCCTCTATAGAGAATAGGAGGATAGAGGCCTGTACAATGGACATATTCTCTATTTTCTCCAGGGGGAAACTATATCCCTCCAGCATGAGCGCATCCTTGCTTATACTGGCAACACCGGTTGCAATAATTTTTTCCTCGTGATTTGAGCCTATCTCCGACAAGGACATTTTATCATCTGAGAAAAGAATTTCGTCATGTATAAAATCAAAATTCTTTACCTTTTCCTGCTGCCATTTATCCCATTCATAAATGTTCTCAAAGGGTTCGGGAGGATCAAAGCTGCAAAGCTCTGTATATGTAGTACTGAAACCGCAGGTACAGGAAATTTTGTTGCCCTTCCCTTTCAAACCGCCGATTTTATTGCAGCGGGGACAAAGAAAAGTCACACGTTCCATATATCTGGCTGTGTTTCTGCCCTTGAAAGGAACCTTTTCTATTTTCTGGCGTTCCCAGGCGTTTTCAAAAATATCACGGTTTATTATATCGTTTATTTCAGCCGGAGTCATTGCCTTGAGCTGCTCCGGGCTGTAAATGCCGACTCTGTGGCCGTAAACCTTACCGCGTCTTGTACCCTTCCCCCAACGGGGAGCAGAAAGATATCCGCCTTCAAGGCAGAATGTGACAAGGGTGGCGCCGCTGTTCCTAACAAGCTTTCCCGTTGCGGGAAATACCTTGTCAGAAAGTCCGTCCCATGTAGAGTTTCCTTCGGCGTAGAGACAAACGGCGTGCCCTGCTCTCAAGTGGCGCAAACACATCATAACTGTGTCCGTGCCCATTGTTGCCTTTTTCCTGGGCAGCGGCTCAACCAGCCAAACCAGTAATTTTGATAATATACCCAGTCTGAAAAGATGCTCACTTGCCACAAAATAAAGCTTCAACCGTGCAAAACTCTGGGAAAGCAGAAGTGGATCCCACGAAGAAACATGGTTTGCAATGATAATGCAAGGGCCTTCAACGTATATATCATCATGACGGCTGTTAAATTTAAGCTTCATGAAAATGTTTACAAAGAAGTATAGAATCTTCCAGGTTTTCTCTAAAAATTTATGTCTTTTTTCGTCCACAAAATCGCCCCCGGTGCTCTGCTTGTATATCACAGCAGACTGCTGTAGTCAAGAAATAGTTTGAAAATATGCTTGTCTGTATCTCCGCAGATGTAGTAACGTTTACCGTCCTGACCTATTTTAAGCTTAATTGTTTCATTAAGCAATACTTCATTGCTGTATTCCACGGTCAGTGCTGTCAGGCTGTCCCCCGCTGCCGGAGAAGATATTATATCCTCCGCCAAATCAAAGTAGCGAGTGTTATTCATATGCCCGTTAAGGTCAAGATAACTGTACGGCACAACAAATTCCTGCTCGCGGCTGAACTGAATTTGCTCCGGTGCTCTTGGCAGGCTAATCTCGTTTCCCGTCACAAGTCCGTCAAGACGTATTCCATGCCTGTCGTAGCCTGCTACACTTCTGGTGTCAGCATCAATCAATGTCCAAATGGAGCTTGCATTAATAAGAACATTGCCGGCTCTGTCCAAAACCCGGTAGTATCTTGGATAAATCACATGCCTTGTAGGACCGGGCCAAGTTTCTATGGTAATTTCGTCCTCATATGAAGGCAGTGATATAAATTCAGCTTTCTGTCTGGTTATGACCCATAAGAAACCCCGGTTTATTGTATATTCAGAGCCAAAACCCAGCTGCAAACAATGCTCGGAAGCAGCCTCCTGCAGCAGATTGAAAAGAGATGAGGTTTTAAGCTTCTTGTACATATTCACATCCGGATTGCCAAGAATATGTTTTACTCTGAATACGTCCATTTATGCAAGAAATATCCTTTCAATTTTTGAAAGATTATATCATATCTCAGGATGAATTAAAAGGGAGCAGAGGAAAAATAATTTGTCCTGCTGATATTTACAAAATAGTCAATGGACTGTAATATAGCAATATCATGGAAATAAGGAAAAATATGAGATACATTTATCTGGTCAGGCATGCTATGCCACACTTTCCCGATGGAGAAAAATATTGTATAGGACAGTCGGATTTTCCTTTGGGCAAGGAAGGCCGGCTACAGGCGAAGCTGCTCAAGTACGGAGCAAAAGAAATCTTTTCGGGGAAAGAAATCTTTTGCAGCAGACTCAGCCGTGCAAGGGAAACTGCTGAAATTCTGTGTGATTTTCCGAGTGTGATTGACGGGCTTGAGGAAATGCACGCAGGGCTGTGGGATGGACTGAGCTTTAAAGAAATCGAAAAGGAATGGCCGGAGGTATTTGCAAAACGAGATGGGAACAAAAATATACCCATACCTGGAGCCGAGAATATGGAGAAAGGCTTGCAGCGCTTTATTGACGGTGTATATCGCTGCCTTGATAAAAGTGAAGGTGATATAGTTATCGTTGCCCACTCCACCGTTATACAGGCTTTTTTGTCATACTGTGCAAATACGGAACTTGATGAGTGCCGTAATTATAAGCTTTCCTACTGCTCGGTAAGTAAAGTGAGTTTTGATGGCCGATTTCATTTGGAGTATTACGGAAATAATCCGCCTTTATCCTACAGCACGGAATTATACCGTGAACTCATCGACGAGTCAGATGGCGACTTACCCGGTTTGCTGTCGCTGCTTGTAAAACTGGAACAGTATGAGCTTGCATCAAAAATTGATACTTATAATAAATCCGGACAGTAATTCTGTCCGGATTTATATTATACGGAAAAGAGTATCTCGTAGAATGTGGGGTAAGGCCAGTATTTGGACGCGGTGAGAGATTCAAGCTTATCTATTATCTGTCTAACCTCAATAGTTCTCTGCTCGACCTCTCTGTGATAATAGTCAAGCAGCTGTTCGTTGTTTGCTGTGGGGGAAACGGTTTCAATAGCGGTTTTGAGCTCAACGGTCTTATTGAAAAGCTCCTCGTTGAGAATACCTACTGTTCCAGCCAATGAAAGCTCAACCTGCGTTGTGGCACAGGGCAAGGCTTTTTGCTTGAGCATCGCAGTTTCACAAAGACGTGCTTCGTACTCGGAAACAGCATTTATAATTCCATGCTGTACCATATCCACAAGTGTGGCAGCCTCAATCCTTATGACTTTACAATACTTTTCTATGTGAACATCATGTCGGGCACGGATCTCCTCTTCACTGTATACCCCGTGCTTTGTCATGAGCGCCACATTTTTCTTCATAAGGTAGGAGCCAAGGGCAGTAGCTGTATTTGAAAGGTTTGCAAGACCACGTTTTTGGGCTTCCTCAACCCAAGCCTTTTCATAACCGTTACCGTTGAAAACTATTCTGCCGTGTTCCTTGAATGCATCTTTTATAAGATCATGCAGACAGTCATTAAAGTTCTCTGCCTTATCAAGCTTGTCCGCAAAATATCCAAGTTCTTCAGCCATTATTGTGTTGAGAATAGTTACAGGTTCGGCAATGGACTGGCTTGAACCGGGCATTCTGAACTCAAATTTATTGCCTGTAAAGGCAAGAGGAGAAGTGCGGTTGCGGTCTGTGGTGTCCTGCGGTATTGCAGGAAGTACATCAACACCTACACGAAGAGATCTGCTCTTCATGTCCTCGTAGCGGCTTTCATTGACTATGGAGCTGATAATACTTTCAAGCTCATCTCCCAAGAAGATTGATACAATAGCAGGAGGCGCTTCCTGAGCACCCAGACGGTGATCATTTCCGGCAAATGCAGCAGTGCAGCGCAGAAGCTCCTGATACTCATCTATACCTTTGATGAACGCGGCCAGCAAAAGAAGAAAGAGCGCATTCTGACTGGGGGTTTTACCGGGATAGAGTAAATTCATGCCATTATCCGCACACAGCGACCAGTTTACGTGCTTGCCGGAGCCATTTACGCCGGCAAAAGGCTTCTCATGGAGGAGACAGACAAGACCATGCCGCTCAGCAATTTTTTTCATTGTCTCCATTACGAGCTGATTTTGGTCATTTGCGGTGTTGGCATCGGTGAAAATGGGGGCCATTTCGTGCTGTGAGGGGGCAGCTTCGTTGTGTTTTGTTTTGGAAAGAACGCCGAGCTTCCACAGTTCCTCGTCAAGATCTTTCATATAGGCAGTAACACGGGGACGCATTGCGCCGAAGTAATGGTCATCAAGCTCCTGACCTTTGGGAGGCTTTGTGCCAAAAAGCGTTCTGCCGCAGAGTCTAAGATCTTCACGGCGTGAAAAGAAATCTTGGTCAATGAGAAAATATTCCTGCTCTGCACCAAC
>JAFQFH010000063.1 GCA_017398685.1 Oscillospiraceae bacterium | reverse complement strand
TGCTGTTCCTCCATGCAGTCTCCTCAGACTCTGCATGGAGCTACTACAATACAAAGTATCATTTTCTTTTTTCCTTTCAGTTCATAAACTTCGATTTTTTTCTATTTTATCACATCAGCTCTAGATATTCCATCAAAACAAAATCATTTATAAAATCACTAGACTTCCAAACTATCAATCGCATCTACCCACGCTTGCATTTCACCATCTAAAGCAAGCCGAGCATATTCAAATGGCTCATCTATTGCCAAAGCATTAAGCGAATTCTGTGAGCATGGAGTAGTACTTAGTCCATCCTCCGCCTTGTTACAGTCAATCCGCAATATGTAATTCTCAAATGTGGTTACATCAATACTGTTCGTTTGAAGGTTATAGTCTGCATATATCAATCTCATCTTATCAATCCTTTTATAGAAATGTATTATAAGCATTTCATCCAGTCCCAACGGTCATTATCATAATTTGTTATAAGTTGTTACCATTTTTTCTTTCCCTTATTTTTTCCCTTATGAGGGTTCGTAAATAAGGGTAGAACGATATAACACGATACAAGATGTAATGGAAAGGACACCAGTGAAAAGTTTAGTGTTTTCAAGGGTTTGACGAGATTTCTATAACAAGATATAACAGTTATTAAATCCTATAAAAATCGTCATTTGAGAACTGAAACTCGTTTGAGTTGCAGTTTTTTTCCTTTTTAACTATCAATCCCCCGGACATTGCAAAACTGTCCGGGGGATAAGCTTATTTACAGCTCCTTTTTTATTGCCTCAAGTAACTCATCGTAGCTTTCAAAAGCCGGATACTGGGGATAGTCCCGCTTTATCTGCTCAGTGCTGCGGAACAAAAATCCTGCCTTGGAGGCCTGAATCATGCCAAGGTCGTTGAAGCTGTCGCCGGCAGCGATGGTATCAAAGCCCATGGCCTGCAAAGCCTTCACAGTGGTGTACTTGGAGTTTTCCACGCGCATCTGGTGGCCGGTGATCTCGCCGTCCTCTGCAACGATAAGCTCATTGCAGAAAATGGTGGGCATGCCCAGCTTCTTCATAAGGGGAGCTGCAAACTGGGTGAAGGTGTCACTGACGATGATGACCTGCGTAAGCTCTCTCAGCTTGTCCAGAAACTCTTTTGCGCCCTCAAGGGGATCAACCTTTGCAATAGTGTTTTGAATATCGCAGAGCTTCAGACCATGCTCCTTGAGTATGCCGAGCCGCCATTTCATCAGCTTATCATAGTCCGGCTCATCGCGGGTGGTGCGGGTGAGCACACTTATGCCGCTCTCCTTTGCAAATGCTATCCAAATCTCGGGTACAAGCACACCTTCAAGATCCAAGCAAACAACGTTCATATAAATAATCTCCTTATTCTGCGAATTGATGAAATTTCTGCACACATTATAAACAAACACTGGAAAAAATTCAATACGATACAGCAGCACAATTATTGAAAAAAACACAGCTGAATGTTAAACTATGCTATAATCCGAGAGCGATTTGGCTTGTTTGTCTTAATATGTTGTGGGGGCAGAAATGAAGGTTTTTGAGTTTAAGAAAAACGAAACCCTGATTTTAAAGGGAATTGCAATACTATTTGTCCTGCTCGACCATCTGGAATACTATCTGCTGTCAGGCGGCGGTGGCGTTGCGTTATTTTTGCTTTTGAGCGGATATGGAATTAATCAGTCCTGTGAGAATAAAGGGATGGACTTCTTTTGGAGAAAGCGGATAATAAATGTTTGGCTTCCGTATGTGCTGATAGGAATATTTGACGTGGTCGTTTTCAGGGTAGAGGGCGTAAGAAGTGTTTTGTGCACATTGATCGGACTGGACTTTGATCTGATTGCGGACAAAACCATGTGGTACATTTCTTTTATCCTGTCGTGGTATATTTTGTATTATATCATGGCGATGTGTTCCAAATTGGCCAGGAACCCGAAAGTGAGACGCGGTGTGCTGATTATTGGGCTTTTTGCCGTGGCACCTGTATTTTACTGGCTTTATAATAAGGGCGTTTGGCATTTTAGCTCCAGAATGAATTGCTGTGTGTGGTTTTTCCCGCTCGGTGTGCTGATGAGCTGCCTGAAAGATATAAAGGTGAATGAGAAGCTTGCTAAACTTCTGTGGTTTGCGGTTCTTATGGCAAGCTCAGCGTTTATTCTCCGAAACTACACAAGCGGAGCGAGCACAGCGAGAGCTTTTGCAATATCGGCTCAGCCTATTGCGGCATTAAGGCTGGTAAATCTGAACGGCAAGGTAAGCAGCCTTCTCTCATGGCTTGGCAAGTATTCCTATCCCATATACCTCGTTGAAGGCATATTCTGGCAAACAAGAAACGGACTTTTCTGGAGGCTGGAAATGCAGGCTTTCATAGATATAGCCTTTGTGGCAGTTGTTTTGCTGAATGCGGTTGTATTCTGGGAAGCATATCAAAAAACAATAAGCAGGTATTTGCTTGATAAGATACCATAAAATCAGTGCTTTTTTGAGCGGATATGGAGAGGTTTTCACATGTATGTAAAGCCCGATAAACGTATACTCATGCTGGCAACCGGCGGCACTATTGCCTCCATGGAATCAGGCAGCGGGCTTGCCCCTGCCATCACTTCGCAGGAGCTTCTGGACCATGTGCCACAGATAGCGGAGCTTTGCCATGTGGAGACGGTGCAGCTTTTCAATCTGGACAGTACCTGTATTCTGCCCGCTCACTGGCTTGAGCTGGCAAATACCATCAAAGCCCGCTACGATGAGTTTGACGGCTTTGTCATCACTCACGGCACGGACACAATGGCCTATACCGCAGCAGCTCTTTCCTATCTTGTGCAGCGCTCGCCAAAGCCCATAGTCATAACCGGTGCGCAAAAGTCCATTGCGCTGATGGACACTGATGCCAGACGTAACCTGTATGACAGCTTCCTCTACGCCACGGACGAACAATCACAGCAGGTGAGCATTGTTTTTGACGGCAAGGTGATCCACGGCACCAGAGCAAGAAAGGAGCGCACCAAAAGCTACAACGCTTTTTCCAGTGTGGACTATCCGGAAATAGCTGTGATCCGTGACGGACGCCTTATCCGCTACCTTAGCCCGGAAAACATTGCTGACGGCCCGGTTTTCTATGACAGGCTGGATGAGCGGGTACTGCTTCTTACCCTTATCCCCGGCATGCAGGCCCATGCGCTGAATAAGCTCGTTGAGGACTATCAGGGGCTTATTCTCCAGTCCTTTGGTGTTGGCGGTCTGCCCGGCAGTGATACAGGTGAGCTGGCGCAGGCTCTCGAAAGCTGGCTTTCTCAGGGCAAGACCATCGTGATGATGACGCAGGTGCCCTATGAGGGCAGCGACATGACGGTGTATCAGGTAGGCCAGAGGGTCAAAAAGAAGTATGAGCTTATCGAGACCTACAGCATGACCATGGAGGCAGCAGTCACAAAGCTGATGTGGGCCATGGGCCAGAGCCGGGAACAGGAGGAAGTACGCCGCCTGTTCTGCCGGAGCGTGCAGACAGATATAATACGATGACATATGCGGCTAGTCCAACGGGAGGCAAAAAGATGAATATTTACGGAACACTGGGGCCGGCCTGCGCTCAGGTGCATACGCTTGAACAAATGCTGGAAGCAGGGCTTAGCGGCATGCGGCTCAATCTCTCCCATTGCAGCATAGATGAGGCGGCACCCATGATAGAAGCGTTCCACAAGGCCCGGAATAATCTGGGCCTTGGTGCTGAGCTTCTTATAGATATGCAGGGGCCTGAGCTTCGCATCGGCGCATTGGCAGAGCCTATGAAGCTGTCCGTCGGGCAAAGCTTACTTCTGGGAGACGATGGCGTACCTGTGCCAAATCAGGTATTGCCATATCTCAATCCGGGGCAGGAAATCCTTCTGGATGACGGTAAAATTATGGTGAGGGTGATCAAAAAGCAGGGAAACGGAGCCTTGGCAGAGGTTTTGCGCGGCGGTACGCTTACAGGGAAAAAGAGTATATGCCTGTGCGGCCTTTCCATAGAAGGCCCAAGTCTCACCGACATGGACGTGCAGAACATAAAAAAAGCCAAAAGCTATGGTGTTACATGGCTCATGCAGCCTTTTGTGCGCCATCGTCACGAACTGGATACAGTGCGCAGGACTCTTGACGAAAGCGGCTGCGGCGATGTGAGGATTATGGCCAAGATAGAAAGTCAGGAGGGCGTGGACAATATAAGGGAGCTTATCCCTGCCTGTGATGAGATATGTATAGCCCGCGGCGATCTGGGTAATGCCATTTCTCTCTGGAAGTTGCCTGTCGCGCAGAAAACAATCGCAAGGACCTGCCTTGAGGCCGGGCGGGATTTTACCGTGGTCACACAGATGCTTCACACAATGGAAAAATCGCCTGTCCCCACCAGGGCGGAAATGAGCGACATATTCAATGCGGTGTTGGATGGGGCATCCTCCCTGATGCTCACCGGCGAAACTGCGGTGGGGCTGTATCCCGTAGAAGCTGTCAGATACATGAGCGCTGCGGCATGGGCGGCTTTGGAGTATATGCATAATCAATAAAAGACAGCAGACACTTTTCGTGCCTGCTGTCTTTAACATTATGGATGGAATTTTCAAAACCGGGAGCTGATTATTACTTCCGTGCCCTTGTCGGCGCTCTCGTGGAAAGCGTCCATCACCTCAAGCACATGGTTCATCATTCTGGCGTTTGCCTTCATGCTGCGGCCTTCCTCAATGGCAAGGCACATATCCCGCACACCGAGGCCGCGGCTGTTTTCCGTGTAGCTGTTCACATAGGGCAGCGTTGACCACTGACCGCTCTCACCCTCAAGATAGCGTATCTCGCCGCCGAAGGTGTTGGGGTCAGGAGCGACAATGGTGCCTTTGGTGCCGAAGAGCGTGATATGAGGCAGCTCAATGGGGTATACATCAAAGCTTGTCATCATGCTGCCTATGGCGCCGTTTTCAAATTTCAGGGTGCCTGCAATGTGTGTGGGTGTCTCTACCGGCAGCACTTCACCTGTGCGGGGGCCCACCACCACTTCACGATGGGGGATGGGGTTTGAGTTCATACCGGAAACGGCGCTGACAGGCCCCAGCATATTCACAAGGGCGGTCAGATAATATGGACCCATGTCGTACATGGGGCCGCCGCCCTTGGCATAGTAAAAGTCGGGATTGGGGTGGAAGGGCTCCCAACCGTGGCAGAGCATGAATGCAGTAAAGCCCACAGGCTGACCTATAAGGCCGTCCTCAACGGCTTTGCACACGGTCTGCACTCCGGCGCCCAGAAAAGTGTCGGGCGCACCGCCAAGATACAGTCCCTTTTCCTCTGCAAGCGCTATAAGTTCCTCACCCTCCCTGAAGCTGAGGCTCAGGGGCTTTTCAGTGTAAACGTGCTTGCCTGCCTCAAGTCCCCGGCGGCAAACCTCATAATGTGCCTTGGGCACGGTGAGATTTACTATCACGTCAAATTTGTCGGAGGAATAAAATTCTTCCACTTCCATAGCGTAAGGGATGCCGTACTTTTCTGCGCAGGCGCGGCTGCGCTCAATGCGGCGGCTGGAGATGGCCACAAGCTCCACCACGTCAGAGTGCATGCCCTGAAAGTTTGTGATGTAGATGTCGCTTATTGCTCCGCAGCCCATGATACCGATGCGTGTCTTTTTCATGTACTTCAAGCTCCTTTAAAGTCCAAAGTAGCGTCTCGCGTTGTTGCAGCAGATGTCCTCAACTATAGAGCCGAGAGTATCCATGTCGTCGGGGTACTCACCATCCTCAACCCACTGGCCGATTATGCGGCAGAGCACACGGCGGAAGTATTCGTGACGGGTGTAGGAGAGAAAGCTTCTGGAGTCGGTGAGCATGCCGATGAAGTTACCCAGCAGCCCGCCCTCTGCAAGGGTTTTGAGCTGAGCAGTCATGCCCTCCTTGGTGTCGTTGAACCACCAGGCGGAGCCATGCTGGATCTTGCCCGGACATTCCTTGCCCTGAAAACTGCCCGCTATGCAGACAAGGGCGTTGTTGTCATTGGGGTTGAGGGAGTATAGCACTGTCTTGGGCAGCTGGTCTGTGCGCTCCATTTCGTTGAGCAGCATGGTTATGCGCAGAGCGTCGCTGGAGTTGCCGATGCAGTCAATACCGGAATCTGCGCCCACGGCGGCAAAAATGCGGGAGTTGGGATTGCGGATTGCGCCGAAGTGCAGCTGCATCACCCAGCCAAGTCTTGCATACTCCCTGCCCATGAAGCTTAAAAGCTCAAACTGGTAGGCTTCCTTTTCCTGCTCGGTGATGGCCTCGCCGCTCATGGCCTTTGCAAAAACCTCTTCTGCTTCTATGCCCTCGTGGGCAGCGGGGATGATGTTCACATCGTGGTCGCTGATGCGGCAGCCTGCGGACACAAAGTGGGCCATGCGGATTTTCAGGGCCTCTTTCAGTGCGTCCAGAGAATTTATCTCAAGCCCGGTCAGGGAGGAGAGCTTTGCCATGTACTCAATAAAGCCGTCCTTGTGTACGTTCATGGCCTTGTCGGGCCTCCATGTGGGGATGACGCGGGTATTGAAACCTGTGTCCTCTTTCAATGCAAGATGTGCCGCAAGATCGTCGGCAGGGTCATCGGTGGTGCCGATGCATTCCACATTGGCCATGGCTATCATTTTTCTAGCGGAAAGGGTTTTCAGTTTTTCGTTGCAAAGCTGCCAGACCTCCGGAGCGGTCTTTTCATTGAGCAGGCCCTCGTAGCCGAAAAAGCGCTTAAGCTCCAGATGGGTCCAGTGGAAAAGGGGATTGCCGATGGCCCGAGGCAGCATGCGGGCAAAGGCGCAAAAACGCTCATAATCGGAAGCGTCACCGGTGACCACACGCTCATCTTCACCATTGGCGCGGATAAGTCGCCACTTATAGTGGTCGGCAGCCAGCCACAGCCGGGTGATGTTTTCGTATTGAACGTCGTTGAGGATATCCGCAGCGGGGATGTGGCAGTGATAGTCAATGATGGGCATATGCTCGGCATGCTCATGGTAGAGCCTGCGGGCGGCCTCGGTATTGAGCAGAAAGTCCTCAGTCATAAATTTCTGCATGATGTCTTTCCTTTCAGAGACAGCGCACCGAAAGGTGCGCTCTTTGCATTTTATCAGTCGGAGAATTTTTCCCTGTTTATCCACAGGCCCAGAGCGGGATTGGGGATAAAGTATATTTCCTCGCCGTCCACGGTGTTGTAGCCGTAGCTGAGCTTATCCGGGTCGTATTTTTTGACCATCTTATCATAGGAGGCGGCTTTGAAGCCCACGCTCTCAACTTCCTCACAGCTTATCTCGTGCACAGCGTAGGTGATGGAAAAACGGCCGTCGGAGGAGCCGTGGATAAGATGTGCAGCCGCGCCCATGTTCTCGTGCATGTCGGTGTTTTCCGGCATGTTGAACTGGCGCAGAGTCTCAAGGCGGCCCCGGTAGCCGTATTTGCGGATGAGTCTGTCGCACTCATTGTCCTCACCGAAGCGCCTGACACCGGGAGCGAGAACTATAAGCTCGCCGCCGTCGGCAATGGCCATGCGAGTGCGGTATACAGCCTTATTGCCCAGCCATGTACTCTCAAACTCAGCGGGGTCAAGATACACAACGCACTTTTTGATGCCGGTGGGAACAAAGTCGATGTTCTTTTCCTGGGCAAGCTTCACAGCCTCGTTGAGGCAGTTTCTGCCCTCGCCGATGAAAAGACCGTGGGTGCGGATATCACCGCCGGGAGCGGTGGTGACGGTGAGCACAAAGAGTATGGGGCGATTATTTAGAAAATGCTCCATGCCGTAGTCAAAAATTTTGCGCACGGGGGTGTGGTCACGGCCCATCATGCGCTCCATGCCGTACACTGCGCCCACCATGTGGCTGGTGTTTATCATCTCGCTGCCGCCCACGCCGACGAAAAGGTTCTTTGCGTGGTTGGACATGCCTATGACTTCGTGGGGCACTACCTGACCCGGGGAGATGATAAGGTCGTACTTCTCATCCATCACCAGACGGTTGACCTCAACGCTGACAGCGTCTTTCCAGAGCCCTTCGGTGATTTCCTCAAGGTATTCTGCCGGAACCTGGCCCAGCTTTACAACGTCATTGCGCCAGTTGTGGGGGATAAATTTCTCAAAAGGAATATCTCCGAACATATGTGCCGCCTGCTCGCGCGTGACCGGCACGTGGGTGCCAAGAGCCGGTAGTATGTCCACATTGCAGCCCATGTCGCAAAGTGCGTGATAATAAACATTGGTGATAAAGCCTGCATTTGAGTGAAAGCGGGTGTAGTCAGGGGGCAGGATGAGCACGTTTTTCAGCTCTCTCCCCTCAAGGGAGGCGAGAAGGGCTGAGCGTATCTCTTCCTGACTGAGCCCCAGCTCAGTATCGGCTATCTTGAAAATATCCATATCACACACCACTGTAGGCGGAGAAGCCGCCATCAACGGGCAGGATAACGCCGGTGATGAAGCCTGCGCTCTTCTCGTCGGTGAGAAACAGCATTGCGCCTATAAGCTCCTCGGATTCGCCGAAGCGGCCCATGGGAGTGGCGTTTATGATTTTGCCGGTGCGGGCGGTGGGGGTACCGTCCTCGTTCCACAGCAGCTTTGCATTCTGTGCGGTGGAGAAGAAGCCGGGGGCAATGGCGTTTACGCGGATGCCGGTTTTGGCAAAGTGCACTGCCAGCCACTGGGTGAAGTTGGAAATGCCGGACTTTGCAGCGGAATATGCGGGGATCTTGGTCAGGGGAGTGAAGGCGTTCATGGAGCTGATGTTGAGGATGCAGCCGGAGCTTTTCTCCACCATGTCAAGGGCAAATTCCTGAGTGGGAATGAGAGTGCCCATGATGTTGAGGGAGAAAACATTGGTAAAGCCGTCCTCGGTCAGGTCAAAAAAGCTCTTTTTGTTCTCGTCACGGAGAGTATCCATGGAGAAATACTCGTCGTCGGCAGTAGCGGCGGGGTGATTGCCGCCTGCACCGTTTATAAGGATGTCGCATTTGCCGTACTTTGCAATGACCGCCTCGTGGGCTGCCTTTACGCTCTCCTTGTCAACAACGTTGACCTGAAAGCCGGAAGCCTCGCCGCCCATGGCGCGTATCTCCTCAGCAACGTCCTCCGCCTTGGAGAGAGTGCGGTTGAGAATGGCCACCTTGGCTCCGCACAGAGCCAGAGCCTTGCAGAATTCCTTGCACAGTACGCCTGCGCCGCCGGTGACAACGGCAACCTTGCCGGAGTAGTCGGGAGTGAAGGGAAGAATCATATCTGTTCTCCTTTTAAGCATTATAGGTGGTAGAAGCAGTGTCGCCGCCGAAGCCTGTCCAGTTGGTATGGAAGAACTGGCCGCGGGGGCAGTCAATGCGCTCGTAGGTGTGAGCACCGAAGTAGTCACGCTGTGCCTGCAGGAGATTTGCGGGCAGGTTTGCGGTGGTGTATGCGTCAAAGTAGCTCAGTGCGGAGGTGATGGCGGGCATGGGGATGCCAACCTTCATTGCGTAGGCTGCAACTTCTCTCCATGCGGGCAGAAGAGCCTCGATGGTGGACTTGAAGTAGTCGTCCATGAGAAGATTTGTGAGTTCGGGGTTTTTGTCAAAGGCTTCCTTGATGCGGCCAAGGAACACGCTGCGGATGATGCAGCCGCCGCGCCACATAAGGGCGATGCCGCCGTAATTGAGGTTCCAGCCATTGGTCTTTGCGGCGGAGCGCATCAGAACATAGCCCTGTGCGTAGGAGATTATCTTGGCGGCGTAAAGTGCCTTGCGGATCATTTCTATAAATGCGGCCTTGTCGCCTTCAAAGGCAGGGATGGTCCTGCCGTAGAGAGCGGCGGCATCCACGCGCTCATTCTTCATTGCGGAAAGGCAGCGGGCAAAAACAGCCTCGCCGATAAGGGTAAGGGGCACGCCCTCGTCAAGGGCTGCAATACCGGTCCATTTACCTGTGCCCTTCTGGCCTGCGGTGTCGAGAATATGCTCAACGGTGTACTCACCATTCTCGTCCTTGTAGCCGAGAATGTCGGCGGTGATCTGGATGAGGTAGCTGTCAAGCTCGGTGTTGTTCCATGCGGCAAAGACCTGGTGCATTTCCTCACTTGTCATGCCCAGACCGTCGCGCATGAGCTGGTAGGCCTCGCAGATAAGCTGCATATCGCCGTACTCAATGCCGTT
>JAFQFH010000062.1 GCA_017398685.1 Oscillospiraceae bacterium | reverse complement strand
GTATATACACCAGCACATCCTCCACTCTGCATTGCAGCACCCGGCAAAGGTCGTTTATCGTCGTGGTGTTTATGGGCAGCCCCTTTCTCAGTCTGTCGATGGTGGAGCTTGAGATGTGGTGCTTTGTGATAAGCGTATACGTTGTGTGCCTCGATCTTTTCAGGGTTTCCCAGAACGGCAGATATGAAATCATAAATAATCACCTGCCATTTATGATAGTAAGTATTTTTTTACTTGACTATAGTCGATAAATAGACTATACTTCACATTGTAAACTGATTGTAATAAGTTGATTCCAGATTATGTAAACGGCTTTTCTCCCAAAAAGTCAGAGGAAAAGTTCAAAAATCTGATATTTTTCTTCCACGCCCTTTCAATGAGGTAGAGATTTTGAGCAAAACATTCAAGTCCGCATGGAATGTTCTTACGACGCTGCTGGTGTTTGTGGTGGTCGTGCTGGCGCTTTTGCTGGCTGGGCCGAGATTTTTGGGGCTTCATGTGTTCACTGTCCTCTCCGGCAGTATGGAGCCTGTCTATCACACCGGCGCTCTTATATATGTAAAGGAAATTGAGGACACCCGCTCCATCCCCGACGGCACAGTGATAACCTACATGGCCAGTGAGGACACTATCGTCACCCACCGTATTGTCGCCGCCGTCCCCGATGAGCAGGACCCCTCCCTCATCCGCTACCGTACCAAGGGCGATGCCAACGACGTGGAGGACGGCACCCTTGTCCACTATAAGAATATTCTCGGCACCCCGGTGTTCACCGTCCCCGCCCTTGGCTATCTGGCCAATTACATACAAAATCCCCCCGGCTCATATATGATTATCTGCTTTGGCGCGCTTTTTATTCTTCTTCTCTTCCTGCCGGAGCTTCTGGCGGTCTTTCTTGAGAAGGAAGAAGAGGAAGAAAAAACACCCAAGCCCCAAAAGAAGCCTGAGCGCAAGAAGAAACCCAAAGCCGAAAGGAAGGCAAAGCCCGAAAAAGCCCCCCGGAAAAGGCGCAGAGCGCCCCCGGAGGACGATGAGGACTTCCCCTATGAAGCCCTTTTCCATTATAAAGAGCAGCCCCATTATAGCATGTCTAAGCCGGAACCGGAGATTTACGAAGAGCCTCACTCCGACCCACTCCGCAGCACAGAGGATGACTGGCTGGCCGCTCTCCTTGCCGATGTGGATCTGGACGACGCCTCACAATCCTATGGCGCAGGGGCGCTCCCGGAACACAGCCGGGATAAAAAGCACCGTGGCGGCGCTCACTGTGTTAAGTAGGCTCTTTCAACCAAAAAAGTACTGTTTCCCATGCATATATAAATGAGCCGACCGCATTTTTCGGTCAGCCCTGCGCATAACCAGGAATGGAGAAGAAAATGAAGAAGATATTTCTCTCAAGCCTTGCCCTGATACTTATCCTGATTTTTTCCGTCAGCGCCACCTACGCCTATCTCACTGACAGCGCCGTCGCGGTCAACACCTTTACTGTCGGTCAGGTCGGCATTTCTCTCACCGAGGACACAGCCGCAAAAAGCAGCCCCGGCAATATTCTCATCCCCGGCCTTACATACGAAAAAAAGCCCCTCATCACCGTGGACGATGAAAGTCAGCCCTGCTGGCTTTTCATAGAGCTTGAAAACGGCCTTGAGGACATTGAGGCCGTGGGAGACACAAGCATTGCCGCCCAGCTTAAGAAAAACGGCTGGCTGCCCCTTGAGGATACGGAGGATGTTTATTATTACTCCTCTGTCGTCAGCGCCGGGGAGAGCATCAAAACTTTTGAGAGCTTCACCGTCTCCTCCGATGTGACGGCGGAAGAGCTTGCCGCCTGTGACGGGGCCACAGTGGGCGTGACCGCCTACTCCGTGCAGGCCGCCGGCTTTAACAGCGCCGCCGACGCATGGGCTCAGGCCATGTAAAGCCCTCTTGCCCCACTCCCTTGCCTCTCCTTTTAAGGAGAGGTGCCCAGTGCGCACACTGGGCGGAGAGGTCCCCACCCGTATATGAATGGCACAGCCATTACATATAAAACAACACACCGCGCAAAATCTATCACATATTTTGAAAGGAAGCAAATCATGAAAAAGAAAATCACCGCACTTGCCCTGGTGATCTGCCTGCTTGCTGTCGCAGTCGTCGGCGGCACTCTGGCCTACTTCACCGACACAGACAATGCTACCAATGTTTTCACTGTGGGTAGTATTGATATCACTCAGAACGAATATGATCTCGATGGAAACGATTTCCAGAACGGCGGCATTCTTCTCCCCATGGGTGGCGATACTGCTTGGGCTGATGAACAAGTAACTTTCAAGGGTGCAACTTTCAGTGTCTTTGGTTCTGAGAATGTTCTGGATAAGGTTGTTACTGTAACCAACAATGGCAACTCTCCTGCCTACGTCCGCACCCTCGTTGCTTTGGAAGCCGGCACTTCTGCTAACATGGCCAATAGTCTCTGGTATAATAATATTGCTGTTACCGACAATGGCGGCTCTGCTGTTCTCGTAGAAGATAACAACCTTTATGTTGATATCGATGGTACTTATTACATCATTGTCGTCTATACCTACAAGGATGCAATTGCTGCCAAATCTGAATCCGTTCCCTCTATGACCGGCGTGGCTCTGTACAAGAATACCACTCAGGAAGATGTTGCAGTCTTCGGCGATGAATATGACGTTCTGGTTCTCTCTCAGGCTGTTCAGGCTGACGATATGGGCGATGATGCTGGCGCCGCACTGGATAAGGCATTCGGTGATGTGGATGCCGCTAATGCTAAGACTTGGTTTGAAACCGCATTCTAATCATACTGATTCATTCTATACATATCCCCCTGCGCCCTATATGGGCGCAGGGGCAAGGCTATAGACAAGTCTATGCCCCCCCCCATCGTCCCTCTGACGACGAGGGACGGTAGGGGCGAACTGCGTTCGCCCGCGTGTAGATAATATCTCCCCCCCCCACAACGAAACGCCGCACTTCCTCTCACCCCGTAGGGGACGATGCCCACATCGTCCCGAAAAATCCCCGCCGCAGCGTGTGCAAAGGCAGCCTCATAATTTGCCGCAGGCTTTCTTTGCATGCCCTGCCATACCACTGCCGTACACGGCGGTTTCAGTGCTTTATTCGGAAAGGAAGCCGAAACATGAAAAACAAGAAGCTTATAATATTCCTCATTGCCATGGCGGCCCTGCTCTGCGCCGCAGGCGGCACCTACGCCTACTACACCACCAATATCGTCACCCACAATGTGATTTCTTCCGGCCGGGTGGATGTGGAGCTCATAGAGCTTGCCGACGACGGCAGCAACTTCAAGAATATAGAAGGTGCCCTGCCCGGTGAGACCTACGCCAAGGTAGTTCAGGCGAAGAACACGGGCGAGTCTGACGCATGGGTACGGATGAAGCTTGTGAAGACTGTAAAGCCCGCAAAGGCTGCTGCCGCCGCGCTGAACGCCGAGCTTGTGAAGCTGAACATCCACGGCGGCAAATGGGTGGAAAAAGACGGCTGGTACTACTACGACAGCCCCCTCAAGCCCGAGGCTGTCACCCCTGCCCTTCTCAGCGCCGTCACGCTGGATCTCACCATGGGCAACGAATGGCAGGAGGCCCAACTTCTCATTGACGTATATCTGGAAGCCGTTCAGGTTGCCAACAACGGCAGCACCGTGTTTGAGGCCGCCGGCTGGCCCGATAAGTATTGACCCGGAAAGGAGACAGCTTAACATGAAAAAAAGAGCTTTTGCGTTTGTGCTGGCGCTGACCATGCTGCTGGTGCTCCTTGTCCCCGGCACCTTGGCAGCGGAACTTCCCACTACCCCCGAGTCTCCCACTACTCCCGAGACTCCAACTACCCCCGAGACTCCCACCACCCCCGAAGCGCCTACTACTCCCGAGGCTCCCACCACTCCCGAGGCTCCCACCACCCCTGAGACTCCCGTCACCCCCGAGTCTCCCACCACCCCCGAGTCTCCCACCACCCCCGAGTCTCCCACCACCCCTGAGACTCCCGTCACCCCCGAGTCTCCCACCACCCCCGAGTCTCCCACTACCCCCGAGTCTCCCACCACCCCCGAGGCTCCCACCACTCCCGAGACTCCCACCACTCCCGAGTCTCC
>JAFQFH010000061.1 GCA_017398685.1 Oscillospiraceae bacterium | reverse complement strand
TGCACCAGTTGTCGTGCCAACGGCACAGCTGGGTAGCTACGTCTGGACGAGATAAACGCTGAAGGCATCTAAGCGTGAAACTCCCCCTAAGATAAGATCTCCCATCCGAAAGGAGTAAGGGCTGAGGAAGACTACCTCGTTGATAGGCCGGCGGTGTAAGCACAGCAATGTGTTCAGCCTACCGGTACTAATAGCCCGAGGGCTTGACCTACATCTTATGCAGGTTCAGCCTTGCATCCTCTGTTTAGTTTTCAGGGTACAAGCCTGAAAATAGTTGGTGTTTTTAACGGTGAGGGTCCACCTGTTCCCATTCCGAACACAGAAGTTAAGCTCACCAGTGCCGAAGATACTTGTCTGGAGACGGACCGGGAAAATAGGTCAATGCCAACACAGCGCTGCGAGAAATCGCGGCGCTGCTTTTTTTCCAATATATGTTTTAAGACCGGCGGTAATTCCGCCGGTCTTTGTTTTATAGGAAAACGTATTTTTTTAGTCTCTCAAAAGCCTCAATAAGCCTTGATTTGGGCAGAGCCAGATTCATGCGTATGCTGTCAGGCCATTGGAAAGCCTCACCGTTTTGCCAGATGACCCCATACTCAACACCCTTCAGAAGAAGCGTCATTATGTCCATTCCACGCTCTCTCAGATACTCCGAGCAGTCAAGATACAGCATGTATGTTCCCTGGGGGCGCATGCATTTAACGCCTTTGAAGTTATCTTTGATGAAATCGCAGGCGTAGCTGATATTATCGTCTATGACCGAAAGCATCTCATCTGCCCATTCTTCACCCTCCGGGGAGAAGGCACCAAGATGGGCGTGGAGGGAGAGCACATTGCAGCTGTTGTAATGGCTCATGCTGCTGTGCCGCTGCACTCTCTGGCGTAGATAATCATTATATATTATATGGTATGAGCCGATAAGCCCGGCCAGTGAAAAGGTCTTGCTGGGGGAGTAGAGGGCAATGCAGCGGTTTCTTGCGTCATCTGACACGCTCTGTGTTGGTATGTGCCTGTGTCCGGGCATGATAATATCCGACCAGATCTCGTCTGAGATAACTATGCAGTCGTTTTTTGCATAGACCTCCATGGCGCGCTCAATTTCCCAGCGCTCCCACACCCTGCCGCAGGGATTGTGGGGAGAGCAGAATATGGCAAGGCGGATATAGTTTTTCTTTATCTTTGTGTCCATATCCTCGTAGTCCATGCGCCATATGCCGTTTTCATCCCGCTTCAGCGGACTGTGCACGATGGGCCTGCCTATGTTTTTAAGACACTCTGTAAAGCCTACATATGTGGGACTGTGGATGAGTATCGGCTCACCGGGGCAGCTCAATACCTGAACTGCCGAGCTTACACCACCCAGCACACCATTTTCATAGCCGATGTGCTGCCTTTCAAGTCCATTGACGCCGTTTCGCCGCTGCTGCCACCATATTATACTGTCATAATAGGCATCCGGCAGCTGAAAATAGCCATAGTTTGGCATTTCCATACGTTTTTTTATGGCTGCCTCCACGCTGGGCGCCACAGGAAAGCTCATGTCCGCCACCCACATTGGGATAGGATCGAAGCCCTCTTTTACGTGGGCATTGGCAAAGGGTATCACCTCGGCGGCGGTGGAGTCCCGACCTTTACGGTGAAGAACCGTGGTAAAATCGTATTTCATTGCAGGCACTACCTCAGTCCATGTACACCCACTGGCTGTCCTTCTTGCCGGACTCGATAACAGCGTGAATAAACTTCACGCCCTCAATACCGGCCTCACTTGTGGGGAAGTCCAGATCATTTGCATTGGGGGTCTGGCCCTTTTTCTTTTTCTCGATAGTACGGACGATGTTGCGGTAGATATTGGCAAAGGCACAGTAGAAGCCTTCGGGATGGCCTGTGGGTATGCGTATGTTGGCGTTGGCATTTACGTTAAGATAGCCTGCACCCCGGCAAATGGTCTGTGGTGCCTGACCGCGTTTGGTGTACACAGCGTAGTCGGGGTAGTGCTGCTCCCACTCAAGAGAACCTTCCGTACCGTAGATGCCGAACTTCAGCCCGTTAATCTGGCCTGCCGCCACCTGACTTACCCAGTAGCAGCCGTGTACGCCGTTATCGTACTCCACCAGAATGCTGTTATTATAGTCAAGCTTTTTGCCGTAGCAGTCCACAGTGGCGCAAAGGCGTTTGATATTGAGCCCGGTCACATAGTGGATAATGTACTCAAGATGAGTGCCGATATCGCCGATAGCGTTGGAAATTCCGGAAAATTCAGGTTTGGTACGCCAGACATTTTCATTGCTGTTGCTGTCGCTTGAAAGCTCGTCCAGAAGCCAGTTCTGGGCGTATCTGCCGTGGACGGCCACAATTTTGCCTATATCGCCCCGGGCAATCATCTCACGCATGACCTTGACCATGTTGTAGCCCACATAGGTATAAAGCACGCCGAAAACAAGGTCGCGTTCCCTGGCGATGCGGTCCAGCTCCTCAGCTTCGGCTATCTCAAAGCAAAGAGGTTTTTCGCATACCACGTTTATCCCCGCCAGAAGAAACTCCCTGCATACCTCATAGTGCAGGTGGTTTGGAGTACAGATGGCCACAAAGTCGATTTTGTCCTCTCTGGCAGCTTCGGCCTTGAGCATCTCACGCCAATCGGTGAAGAGTCTGTCGTGGGAAACACCGTACATATCGCCGCAGGCAAGATTTTTTTCTGCGTTTCTTGAAAAGCAGCCGCTCACCAGCTCCACGCCCGGATCCATGCGCAAGGCGGTGCGGTGTACGCCGCCTATGAAGCTTTGAAGATCGCCGCCGACCATACCGTATCTGAGCATTTATTTTTCCTCCCTTATCAGACGCTGCCTTTTCTTTGCAGCATATATTCATACCATGCCAGAAATTCCTCGCCCAGCCGTTTCACAAGGGCCTTTGCCTCCTTAGGTCTGGCAGAGGACAGATAGAGACACTGCTGACTGAGCTGGTAGCGCTGGGCCACGGTGAACTTTTTAAGCTCCTCGTCGGTGTACTGGCCCAGATCTTCAAGATTTTGCTGGGACTTGAAGAAACGGATGAAAGCATCCGCAGTCTCGTGGCCTACGATGGGGGCCAGCAGGGAAAAGTCGTTGCCGGATTTGTCCAGCACCTTGGATACCATCTCCCAGCGGCGAGGGTCTGCGTTGCCCTCGGTGCCTGTGTAGGGTGTGCGCATATAGAGGTCGTTATTGGCGATAAATTCCATAACGTAGGGGTTGAGCCGGTGCTCCACCGCCCAGGGCATCCAGTTTTCCACGGTGGTGCGGATGTAGATGTGGGCAAAGCGGCCGAAAAGGGGCTCTGCCAGGTCGTGGGCAGCGCTGGACTCACTTCTGTCGTTACCGGCGGCAACGATGCGGGCGTTGCTGGGCAGCGGCCAGCGGTTATTTACAAAGCGCTCCAGCACTATCTTGAAAATGACGGACTGGGTCTGCTTGGTGGCGTTGGTGAGCTCGTCGAAAAAGAGAATGTGAAGCTTGCCGTCCTCGCAGAGCTTTTCAAGCTTTATTAGCCAGACGGGCTTGATGTCCACAATCTCGTCCTTAGTCTCGTTGTATACGGCTCTGCCATTTATAGTCTCAGGGGTTTCGTTCACAAGCTCAATATCCAGAGCCTGGGGGTCCACCTGACGGACACGGTCACTCTTGCCGTCGCCGGAGAGGCCGTGGAGAAATACGGGTATATCAGCCTCCACATAGGCACGGATAAGGGACAGCTCATCGTGTTCACGGACGGTAAAACCTGCGGCAAGGGCGAGCTCCGTCTCGGACCGGAAGCTCAGCTCTTCAAGGAAGGCAGCGTCCAGATATTCTGCCGCGGCCTCCCGTTCATAGCCTGCAAAAAGTGCCATGCAGCTTACAAGAAGCCCGGCTTTTTCATCGTAAAGCCAGCGCACAGGCCGCATCTCAAGGAAAACATCCTCGCCCTCAGCCACAACCGTAGCATCGGAGAGCCTGACAAAGCCGTTGACTCCGCCGTCAGCAAAGTTTACACAGATAATCTCCTTTGCACCCAGCCTGTACACAGGGCAGGCCTTTCCGGCGATAGTGATGTCAAACCCGGCTTTGGGCAGGGCGCCGCGCTTATACTCACGCCCGGCAAGCTCACGAAGACTTTCATCCAGAACCTGATAGGGGAAACGACCAAACTCCACGGTCACAAGGCCCTCGTCCTCGGCCCGGTGCTCAAGAAGCTCAACATCGCCCTCTTCCAGCAAAAGAACCGGGCGTACAGCGCAGTTGCTGCAGTCCTCGCCCCGGCCAAAACGGTCAACGTAGGCGAAATCTGAAAGGAAATAGTTGATGGACACACCATCCATCAAAAAACCGTCGTCCACGGCAGTGAGCTTTGCAAGATCAGACGCGGGAGCGGCGGGGGCAATGCTGTCAAAAATGCTCAGGGGCTTAGTAAATACCTCATCATGTGATAAGAAAATCGATTTCATGTTTCTCTCTCTCCTCGCTGTGTTTTGCATAGATCACGCGCCCGCCTATTGGGTGGATAGCCATGCTGCCGTACACCACCCACACACAGTTGCAGCCTTGTTCGGGCATGGGCGCGTAGCCGTCTGTAAATATTATCTGGTTTTCCGCATCTCCCGTGAAGGCGTTGATGGCAACGGTGAAATCCGTACCGCCGGAGCCGTGAAACTGGAGGTTTTCAATGTCTTCCTCGGTGAATACGTCCTGAAAGCCGTAAAACTTGGTGTCAAAGCAGCCAACCCGGACCACAGCATCCTCCCGCAGCAGAGCCTTCACACCCCGGACAAAGTAGCGCAGAAGATCCGCGTCCACGGAGGCGCTGGTGTCCAGCAATATCTCTGCCTGAGAAACCGGATAGGTGCGAAAATCGTAGCGGAGCATACCGTCTCTGATGGTGCTGCCGGGGAACCAGTCAAAATCCAGCTGCAAGCTGGGTTCCAGCATTTCGGCAAGACCTGCCACGGCGCGGGCAAGGCCGGGGTCATCTATCTCAATGCTCTTGGTGCCGCTCTCGTCTCCGGCTTTTTTGGAAAGAGGCGGCTTCTCCTTGGCAGTGACTTCCTCCATCTCCTGCTCCGCGGCGGCCTCATTGTCGCCCAGAGCATAGAGCACCTCATACATCTTCTCCGCGCTCTCGCTGCCGGCCTCTCTGAGAAGCGTCACATCCTGAGGCAGCTGAAAGCCCTCGTCCCGGAGCATGGAGTTGACAACAGCGTCACTGGCTCTTTTCCATAGCCGCGCCTCGCGCTCGCCACGTCTGGCCTTGTGGGCAAGCTGAATGTGCACAAGCTGCTGGGCCATGTAGAAAAGGCGGCTTTCCCGGGAATAGCGGCTCAAAAGAGGGTCATTGTAGAAAATTGAGCTTCCGTCATTGTCCACCGGGTGCGCCTTGTCCGAAGGCATAAAACGCATCATCCGTATTCTGTTTGACCACTGGGGAAAGCGCTCCAGAAGGTCGCCGCGGATTTCTTCAATGTCCACTCTCTCACCTGCCTTTGATTTAAGTCCTGTCTTTATAGAATACCATTAAAGCCGATAGCGGTCAAGAAGGGCGAAATCGGCCTCTTTTATTATCTGAAGCCCTGTGCTAGAATAAAGAAAAAATTCCGAAAGGCTGTGAATATATGAAGCTTACGAGAAAAGATAAGGTGGAAAAGCCTTTTGTAAACACTACCGGCGAGCGGGTATACGAAATGCTGGGGGCTCCGGAGAGTATCGGTGGGGCAAAAGGACATAGCTTCAGCCATGTGGTAATCCCGGCTGGCTGTCACTCCCGGCCTCATTATCACCCCGTGGCGGAGGAGACTTACTATATACTCTCCGGAAAAGGCATAATGATCGTGGACGAAAGGACACTTGAGCTTGTCCGGGGCGATGCGCTTTTAATCCAGCCACCGGAGAAGCACCAGATATTCAATGATGGGGACTGCGATCTGGAGTTTATCGCGGTCTGCGCCCCGCCGTGGACACCGGATAACAGCGTGTATCTGGATGAATAGGTGAGCGCATCCTTGGTAAGGATGAGGTCCCCAGTGGCGACGGCGCGAAGCGCCTAGTCCCCGGAGGGGAAATCTGGGTAGCTACTATAATATTTGCAGCCAAATTTCCAAAACAAAACCCAACGAAGTGGTTTTGAGTTGGGAAGGAAGAATAATACCGCCGGTCAATATGTTTCGGCCTGCCGGAACATATGACCCTGCGGTGTTATTCTGACGCGGGTAGCAGCTCCAAAAAACTACAGACCTCATCCTTACCAATGTGGAAAAATCACTTATACAAGAATACTGAGCGCGTAAATTAAATCGTTTATGTGGCCTGCGTCTACTATACAATACACAAATCATACGGTATCTGTAAGCATATTTCCAAACTATACATTCTGTTTTGATGTGTTGAAATGAGCAGATACAGCTATCTTATAGAAAAAATAAATTGTATATGCCGAATTTATTTTTGCGAAAAAAGGCCGTTTATTGAAAATTAACATTCAATAACTTTCCGAGATTATGCCGGTATATCCGAAAGAAAAAGCCGTCCCGGTCAAAGGGCGGCTTAGTCATTTTCATTTGCCATGTTTTCCAGCGCAAACTTGATGCACTGATTTATAAATTCATTACGTGATATATCAATTCCAGCGGCCTTTTTGTCAACTTCTGCAAGAAGCTCAGAGGATATACGCATGGAAATAACTTCTTTTTCTGGTTTTTTCGGTATGAAATTCGCCATACAGAACACCTCACTATCTTGCATTATTGTATTCTTTTCGATATACTAAAGATATATTCTGAATTAAATATCTAAAATAGAATACTAAGGAGGCGTTGAAAATGAAAAATTCTCACAAGAAAATGGCGATGTTTGTATTGCTGGTTTTTACCGTGATAATTTGTTGTGGGTGCGGTAAACCTAAGGAGGTAAAAGATTTGGAAATATGCCTCAAAGTGGAAAACACAGAGTATAACGGAGTTTATTCAGGTCTTGTAACAGGAAAAAAACCAACTGGAGATGGAATTTTTTCATATAGTGATGCCGATATTGATTTTACATACTCAGGAACATGGGAAAATGGGATGCTTGTCGGAGTAGGAAATTTAGAAGTTAAGCCGTATGCGATAGAGTTTTATGGCAACAATTATATGGGTTGTTACTCAGGAGAGGCTATTAACGGAGTACCAAATGGGAATGGCACATTTAATTACAAATCGGGTGACTGTATATTGAATTATCAAGGAAACTGGGAAGACGGTATTTTTTCTGATGACGGTTTTTTGGAATTCAATAATTTTTCCTTGGCGTTTGAAGAAGAAATATATACTGGTACATATAAAGGGGAAACACTTTCAGGTGTACCAAATGGTAATGGAAGTTTTTCATATAACTCGATGGACAGATATATGGAATACGATGGAGCTTGGAGCAATGGTCAATTTTCGGGTGCGGGTTATTTAAAAAGTAATCTTTATGTTTTGCACTTGCCAGAGAAAAGTTCAGACGGTAGACAGGGAGAATATAAAGGAGAAACGATAGATGGTGTTGCCTCGGGGTCAGGCGAATTTACTGCAACAAATCAATATGGAGAGAAATATACATATACCGGTGAATGGGAAAATGGTTTGTTCAATGGATATGGCGTTATAAGATACGAACAAGATAATACAACTTATGTTGGCAATTACAGTAATGGCGAATTTAAGCCTACAGTACGGGAAATGTTTGAAAATTTGGGCGGTATGTATGGAGAGTATGCATTCCATTTAAACGATAATGCATGTGGTTTTTTAGATGAATATCCAGAAATTTTTTTGGATGCGGCAAAGATTATTTATACCGATGTCAAGTTTGAGAATGACTTAAATTATGACGAATATAAAAGAGCTCCCCATAAATATGGCGGGAAGTTGATGACAGTTCAAAATCTGACAATAACCGGTGTGCAAGAAGACGATGTTTTTGGCTATCACTTAACAGAAATATTTGCCCGGGGAGATACAAATCAGGAATACATTGTTTATATGCTTTCGCCGGTTAATGTAGCTGTTGGGAGTAAAATTACATTGCATGCACTTCCATTGGATATGTTTACTTTTCCAAACTATGATGGAAAAATTATTTTAGAAATGGCATGTGCGGGAGTTGCAGTTACGTAACGTATTACAATTGCTAAAAACGATGGGACTTGTGATAAAATAGATGCGGGCGCAGGCTTACTATGTGAAATCACACAGGGAAGCAACGGCAGGGGGTGCACGACAGTCCCTTATAAGTGACAGAGTACAGCCCACAGCCGCCAAAGTAGTACGGTCATGTGCATATATATGTGGTGTAACACTCGACCAAGCTCTAAGCGCCAGAACATCAAGGATGTTGTGACGTTGCAATGTCAAGTGCTTTGTGACAGCTCCAAGGGAGTATTAGCATTGCTTCATCACGAATATACGGAGTATCTTTCAACAAAATTGAAGTGTGCAAGCAGGGCTTTGTGTGCTATTATGTAGATACATAAGAAACGGGCTATCGTGTCCCTCCCTTTCGACCCGATATCATTTGTGCCTTTTTCTTATTCTGGTACTGTAGCGGGTACAGCCTTTTTCTTAAACCTCTCTGTATCCGCTATGGGGCAAAAGACACAAGGCGGCAAGCGTCCAAAAGGCGTTATAATGATAACCTACATGAATACCAACAACAGACAAGCGCAAAACTGAATACCAACAACAGCAAGAGGCCGGGAGCAATCCCGGCTTTCTTGTTTTTCTTTCTGGATAAAGTAAAGCGGGGCTTTCGCCCCGCCCCACCGTTTGCAGTACGATACCGCACACAGTACATTATGACTTGAATTATAACAAAGTTAGTTTATATTTTGGATATATGCGCTCTCCATTATCCAAAAGATGTTTACAAGTAATAATATAGGCTTTTTCGCCTTCATCGGTTTCCGATCTGCATACCTTTTGAATGTATCTTAATGCTATTCTGCCCATGTCGTTATTGAGTACTATAAGCTCATAAGCAGAGAAATGTACATAAATTCTATTAAAATCCATGCAAATTTCAGTCGGCTCAAGACTGTCATCACTAAAAAATACTCTAAATTTGCTGTGATTGTCAGTTTCTTTTTTTAACTGGTAGACCGATATGGTTTCTTTACGCATTTTTCTATTCCCCTTAATAAAATATGGTTTTCATATTACAGCCCCGCCAGAGGCTTTAATTTGGCTTGCAACGCGCTTTCGTGCGCTAAAGCGTGATGTGTACACTTTCTGCTAACGTGGCTTAGAACGGCTCTGAGAGGCTTACACGCATAAGCACAAGTGATTTTCTATAGCCGCCTCTACTTCCCTTTGCTGTATGCCAATGTAACGCTGTGTGACGGCGGCTGAGCTGTGCTGTAGAAGATGCTGTACCAAGGCGATATTGTAGCCGTTGTTTTTGTAAATCTCCGTAGCGTAGAATTTACGGAAACTGTGCGTACTCACACCAGATATACCCAGATAGTCACAAACAAGCGCAAGCTGTCTTTGTATGGCTCTCTCTGTGAGCGGGAACATTACCCGATCTGGTGGTATGTCGTTGTCGATGCAGTACAGGCGTATGAAGTTATAGAGCGTGAGAGGGACAGTGAAAACACGCTCTTTCCCGGTTTTCTTCTCTGTGATAGAAAGGCGGTATCTTTCGCCGTCCTTGACGATATCACACAGCCGCAGCCGGAGAATGTCGCTGATACGCAAGCCTAAATTAGCCTCAAGCATTAAGGCCGTGGCAATCCTGTTATTAGGCCGTGCGCCGCAAAAGCCACTTTTCATGGTTTCTATTATCTCCCGGTACTGTTCTGGGCTTAACGCTATTGTCCTTTTATTCATCTTGGAAACTCCCCTTTTTACGAAGTCTGGATATATCAAATAACGAAGTCACAGCCAAAAGGCAGAAAAAGCATTGGAAAGGCTCTGTTTTTCTGGTCGTATTTCTAAACTAATACGAATAAAGGTCAGTAGATATCCCATAACCACATTAGAAACACGGCAAAAGGCGGAAAAATCATAACGGCAAATGATGCGATAATGTATTTTAAGATGCACAGCATATTTTAACCTTTCTCCCCGTATGCCCGATAGGACAGGCTTTGTATTGAATATTAAGTTTCAATCATTGTTTCCATGCAGTCGCCGCATATTACATTGACTGAGCGGGTCGCCCGTATGATGGTATGACAGCAGGGGCATACATAACGGCGGCTATTGCCTTTCGCTTTGGTGCTTATCTCTATTCCGATATTACCGGCGTGAGTGCCTACACCGACAGCGGCGGGGCTTGAGTTGACCCGGCACATTTCTATCTCTCTGAGTTCGTCATGATTTAAGAGCCATTCAATGAGTTCATCAGCGGGATATGTACGGGCGTAGCCGTAGCGGTCTGTTTTCTCACAGATAAGGCCGTGAGCTTCCGCAGCTTCCTTGAAGTGCCTATTATGGAAAGTGCCGCCCCTTGAACAGTCCTGTATGTTCAGAATGGTGTCATTCCACATATGCGCCATCTCGTGGAGTAAAGAGGCACATATCAGCTCAAGGGGTCTATCAAGTGTGCCGCTTGCTATGTTTATCTCCCGTCTGCCCGTGTCGGCTGTCTGCCATGCGTCATAGGGTGTATAATGGGCGTATGCTTTCGCCGTGGGTGTTACTGTGATAACCGGCATTTCGAGAACACCGTCAAAGAAGTCTGCGTTTAATGCTCTGAACATCTTTTCGAGCTGATTTGTGAGCCGTGACATTGATACCGTTCTTTTCATTGGTTTAGTCCCTTTCTGTCTTGATTTGAGGGGACAGGCCAGTTATAATAGGTCTGCACCCGTCCCCGTGGCGGTGTGGTTTAGAGGTCTGCTATACTAACTTTGGTCGGTGAGGATAGCGGCCTCTTTTTATACGCTGATACTGAAACGGCGGCTTGTGGTCTGCTTGGTGTACTGCTTGTACATTTCAGCGTGTTCCCGTTTGAAACAGGTAGTATCAAAGCGGTTGGAAAGAACAGTGGTGAAGCGGGCTATGTACTGCCCCGCTGTCAGTTCTTCAACGCCTCTGTGCTCCATTTCTTTCTTGATGCTGTCCTTGAGGCTTTCAATTTCTGCGGCGGCTTCCTCTGCCAGTGCTTCCCATTCTCTGAGGGCTTCAATCTTGGAGATAATTTCGTTGTGGCTCATGGTGCTGTTTCCTTTCGTTCTATTAAGTGTTGAGGCGGTGAGCACGTCCAGAATGTAGATGTTCCTCTGTAAATTGTCACTGGTATGTCTGTGCTCGTTGGTGGCTTGTTTAAGGTCGCCGCCCTTGTTGCTATGCTTAAATCATATCAGTTAACTTATATCTTGTAAAGATGTAATGTTGTACAAAAATATCAGTTAACTTATGTGAATATTGTCAGTTAACTTATACAACATGTCAGTTAACGTATATATAATAGTTTATATTATTATATAGTGTGACAGTTGACCAGAAGAAAGAGCCGTGATATAATCGGCATATATAAGTTAATATATATTGGAAGTGATAAAATGAAGTCGTCAGAGGCACAGAAGAAAGCAAGTACCAAGTATAACAGCAGTAGGGATAATATAATGATAAGGCCGACAAAAGAGGACGGCGCAAAAATAAGAAAGGCCGCCGAAGAAGCACGGCAGCCGGTACAGCAATATGTGTTGCAAGCAATATGGGAACGCATGGAGCGAGAGCATACCGGGGGCGTGGTTTCCATATTTGAGGACGTGGAAAATCCCGCAGATTGATGTAGTTGCCCCACCACTCACACAGCAAAATAAAGTAAGCGTGTCGAATAAGCTTTTCAGCTCATGGCACGCTTTTTTCTTTTTCTCTGATTTCACTTACTTTGATTTTTGACCCCCTTGAAACGCCGGTAATCTCCACGGTTTCAGGGGGGTGCGAAATTTCCTATTTTATAGGAGGGGGAAATACCAGTGCTGATAAATTCCGCAAACATTGATACTCCGCTCTCAACAAAAATGGTCAAAGAAAGGCAGGCGAACAAGGAAACATGAATAAAGACGCAAACAAGGCGTTGTGGCGAGGATATGACATATTGGACGGTGAACACCAAGTAAAACGCTCTACGGGCGAGGTAGTTAACTCCATAACGGTACAAGTGCCTATTGGTACAATATTCTACACGCCAGAACAGCAAGAGGAATACAAAGAACGCAAGGAGGACGAGGAACAGAAAAAAATAAGACGGGCTAACAATAAGCCATTAGGAGAATTTTGTTTTATGAATTCTAAAGAGAAATACAAAGATGTTTCCCCGCAGACAGTGACGAGGCTTGTTTATTTGGCTACATATTTGCCGTATGATGAAAGCTGTCTTTGTAAATGGGGCGGTAAGAAAATGGTAAAAAAAGACGTGGAACGAGTATTGAAGCTCAGCCGAGCGTCTTTCTTTCGCTTCTGGAAAGAGGTTAACGGGAAATATCTGTATGAGAGAGAAGACGGTACTGTGTGTTTTTCAAAAGATTTTCACAGAGGAAGAATAGAGGGCTTGCAAGGGCGCAGCTATTATCAGAAAGTGTATTCTAAGCGAGTTAGGGAGTTGTACGAGCGTACACCAGTAAGCAGACATAAACATCTGGGATATGTTTTCCAGATGCTTCCCTATGTAAGCACAGAATTTAATATTATCTGCTTTAATCCGGAAGAAGAAAAACTTGAAAAAATACTCCCTATGTCTGTTGATGGCTTTTGTGATGCAGCGGGTGTTGTTGCAGAGCAGAGAGCCAGATTTATAAAAGCCTATGCCGCAATCAAGTTTACAGTAGGAGAGCACGAAGAACGATTTTGCTCTTTTGTATCTGATGGGCTTAGTCTTGATAAAGCGAGGATTTTTGTTAATCCGAGAGTGCTTTATAACGGTCACAGTTGGGAGCGGGTTGAAATACTGGGCGCGTTTGCAGACTATAAGCAACATTCTCACGACATTTTTGAGACAGCCATTTTTGAAGGATATCCCGGAGAATAAGGGCGTTTTTACATTTTTGTCCACGACATTTTTGAGACAGATTTTGTTGGCTCAAATAGTGGAATATACGGGCGTTTCTAACAGCTTTTGTCGTGAAATTATATCTTTCTATTGTGTCTATCGGTTCAATGCATAAAGAACAAGACAGAATTATGAAACGAAAGATTAATTGACCAGAGAGGAAAACGATTATGGGTTTTTCTTCATAAAAAATCCAACAAAGATATTATTGAAAGGATTGAATTCAAATGTTATGTCATTTTCATTTTTGCCACCAACATGGTGGCAAAATTTTTTAAGAACCCAGTAATACCAAGGGCTCCGGGGCTCGTCTTCTATAAAGAAAAGGTCTAAAGAATATGTTTTTAATACAGACATTACTCGCCAAGTGACAGAATTTAGAACTGTGTTTCATGTTTAAGTAACGTTTTTGTTGTAAAATGTATAAATATATAATGAATTCTGCCAGAAAAGGAACGATTTCAAGGGTTTTTATAATAAAAATCCAAATATATTAAAATTGAAAAGGAAGGTTATTATCATCTATGATTATTGAAGATATGAAATTCTATCTGAATAAAATTGACGAAGCTCAAAGAGAGCTTGACGAGATGGGTAAAGGCGGGATTGCTGATAACCCCTCTCGATCTATTACTCACGATGACCTCAACATATACATCTGGAAGAAAAACGATTTTCGTGGCCTTGGTATTCCGCTGACATTCGACTACTCCCCAGATTTATTTTTCTATTTAGCAAGGCCGAGCAAGTGCTCTTATAGAATAAGAATAGATGACGGCAGAGCCGTAGTTGAGTTATCAAGTTATCAAAGAGCAAAACTGCGCGGGGACGCCGTCAGCAGATTAGCAGCACCCGTGGGGCAATTTGCATATTACTATTATGAGAGAAGGTTACCAGCGGAAGAATTTGAACGTATTTTCCCTAGCATTCGCAAAATGAACGATGGGAAAGAAGACAATGATAAAATTGCAATAGATCATTCCGACGATAATCATTTTATCAACAATAGTTGGAATTTGTCAGCAGTTACTAAGGAATTAAACAAGAGAAAGTGGCAAAAACTACGACAAATCAAGCCCCCGTATTTCTGCTATCCGGCTGTTTGTCCCGATGGTGGCTATCGGCTAAGATTTGGTAATACGATGTTACCCGGCCAGAATGTTTATGTATATTGCCCAACAATGGAGGACTATATTGATTTCTTGGGTAGCGTTTATAATGACAAAATGCTTTGCAAGCACCCTGATTTTCTCGAAGAATACAACTCTCCCCAGCACCTGAGAGCTACGTACAAGACCAATAAGTACTATTTTGCTGGTCAATTTGAAACAGCAGAGCGAGAAGCCTTTAGACTTTTGAGTATGCCAGAAGATAGATTTGTGGTTTGGCAGAAAGGTTACAATGCCCTTGAAATGCTGTTTGCAGTATAGAAAAAGGGAGAGGGTTTTTGGCCGTGGTTTTGGAAATAGTAAATTTTTATGCTTTTTTCAGAAAAGAGCTTGACATCATGTGTGAAAATTGTATAATCTTCTTAACTAGTGGCATTGTCGTAAAATATGGTTGATTTATCATGTATAAAATCATGAAAAACACCGTTTTGTGCTGATGTCACAAGATTTTTTAAGCAAGGAATGAGGACATGGACGAAATTAGAGAGTATATTACACCAGCGGATCATGAGTTATACTTGAGGACTATTGAACTACATATGCGAAATAATACAATAAATCATGAAGAAGATGAGCGTCCCGTATTGGAAATTGTTTCTGCTGGACTTGAAAAAATGTCTGACATATATTTGGGATAACTCTAAACCAGTAGAATTTTACCATACTTTGTGAAGGGATAGAGAGAGCAAATGGTTTCGCCTAATATTTCAGACAAAGATTTTCGATACCAAGTTCCTCCGGAAGATGTGCTTATTGGATACAAGAACAAAATTGTTGATACCGTGAACCGAGTTTGCAAGAAATTGCATCTTGATGATTACGAAATTGAGATAAATTTGTGCCTGTTAAATAGCATTATTATCAGAGTGGATGAACGAAGGGATTATTACAGGTATTTTCATTCTACAGAAGAGAAAGTTATGAAAATATCTCGTGGCAAAGAACTGGCATTGCTTGCTTACTGGATTGTAAAATACAAGCCTTTTAGGATAAAGACTGTTGCCAAAGAGGAAGAATTTTATTGTAAGTATAGATGTTCCTTTAATGAAGCGTTTGCAGCAATGGTGATTGCAGCATTTGTCACGGAGAAGACTTTGTATCAAGGTGTATTTTTTACGGCCGACAAAATTAATACGATGATATACGACTTGTTCAATCGCGACATAAGTAAAGAAGCAATGATTATGTATGTTGAAGCGTTTATTTCTGACGATATTAGCGAGTAGCTTCAAATTGCTGAGGAGGTTGCGATGGAGGGTTTAATTCAGTTAATTGCGGAAAATTGGAGTGTTGTTTCTGCCAATTGGAAGCTGTTTGCTTTCTTTGGAATACTCTGTTGTGGTGTAGCTTTTGCTGTACTTACGTATATATATGACAAAATACTATATAAGGATTTACCAGAGAAAACAGAGCTTTACAACCAAGTTGAACATTTGAGTGAAAGATACCAAGAGTTGAAAGCAAAATATGACAAATTAGAAGAAGACCACCGAAAGCTTTGTGAGGACTCCATTTTTTTGAACGGCGCAGTAGCGCCAAGTGAGAAAAGTATTGGAGAAGTCATTTGTGAAGCTCTCAAAAAATAGTTTGAAACTTCAATAGTTAACCACCTTTTTAGTAAAGGTGGTTTTTCTATTTTTGATTTGCTTCTTACCCAAGTCAGTTTAGCATATCGATTTTCATATGAGGGCGGTCTGCTGGGAAAAGAATTTGAGCACATTTTTCCACTATCCGTGGTAGGAACAGAGATGAAAATATAACTATTCACTGTGCCAACGTTAGTCACCTTATAAATAGTTACTGAAACTTATCCAAAACTATCATAAGTCTAAACATAATAAAGCCCATTCTGCATGAAGTGGAAAAAGGAAAGGAGGGACATATACGATAGACATAGACCCCAATTATTTGTTTCCCTACATACTCAGTTGGAAAGCTGGGATGCAGCAAAGTGATTGTATTGTTAATCAATCCGAATACTACTATCGGAG
>JAFQFH010000060.1 GCA_017398685.1 Oscillospiraceae bacterium | reverse complement strand
TTTCCATAATGAAAGGTACAATTGCAGGGTCGATCGATCCACATCTTGTTCCCATAAGTATTCCGTCGAGAGGTGTGAAGCCCATGGAGGTGTCAACACACTTGCCGCCGTTGATAGCTGCGATGGAGGAGCCGTTGCCCATGTGGCAGGAGATGATCTTCAGCTCTTCAATGGGCTTGCCCATCAGCTCTGCGCAGCGGGAGGAAACGTAGCGGTGGGAGGTGCCGTGGAAGCCGTAGCGGCGGACGCCGTCCTTTTCATAGTACTCATAGGGAACAGCGTACATATATGCCTTGCTGGGCATGGTCTGGTGGAAAGCGGTGTCAAATACTGCCACCATGGGAACATCGCCCATAACTGCCTTGCAGGCGTTGATGCCGGTGATGTTTGCGGGGTTGTGGAGAGGAGCAAAGGGAGTGCACTCGTCCAGAGCTGCCATGACTGCATCGTCAATTTTGACGGAGCAGGCAAACTTCTCGCCGCCGTGAACAACGCGGTGACCAACAGCGTCGATCTCCTTCATGGAGGAGACAACACCATACTCTGCGCTGGTGAGCTTGTCAATAACGGCTGCAATTGCCTCAGCGTGGGTGGGCATGGGCAGGTCTTCATTGAAAACGGGCTTGCCGCCAACCAGAGGGCTGTGCTTGAGATGACCGTCGATACCGATTCGCTCACAAAGACCCTTTGCAAGCAGAGCTTCGTTTTCCATATCTATAAGCTGATACTTGAGTGAAGAGCTGCCTGCGTTGATAACAAGAATTTTCATTTTTCCGTTCCTTTCTATTGTAAATACTCATCAGATTAAGTAAAATACATCCAGCAACATTCTAATACAATTAGAAAAAAACGCAAGCCTTTTTTGAAATATTAGGGAGCGAAAAATGGATATCATCGGAATAGTAGCTGAATATAATCCTTTTCATCTGGGTCATCTGCACCAGCTTGACAGCACAAAGCAGCAATTTTCTGAAAATGCGCCGGTGGTAGCGGTAATGTCCGGTGATTTTGTCCAGCGGGGTGAGGCCGCTATGTATTCAAAGTTTGCAAGAGCCGAGGCTGCATGTAAATGCGGCGTTGACCTTGTCGTGGAACTGCCTTTGCCATGGGCTCTTGCATCGGCTGAGGGCTTTGCACAAGGGGCGGTTAGCCTGCTGAACGGTATGGGCATCAGCCACCTGAGCTTCGGCAGCGAACTTGGGAGAATTGACGAACTTTATAAGCTGGCCGAAGTCTTACTCGATGAGAACATATATAATAGGATAAAAGAAGTGCTCAGTCTTTATCCCGATATGTCCTTTGCCTCAGCCAGAGAGCTTGTTGTGCAGGAAAGAGCCGGACAACTGGCTGCATATCTCAAATCCCCAAACAATATTCTGGCGGTGGAGTATATAAAGAGTATACTGCGCATAAATTCACGTATTGAGCCTGTAACCGTAAAGCGCGTCGGTAATGGACATGACAGCGCAGGTTCAAACGGACCCAGATCCGCAAGCGAGATACGCAAAATGCTTTGCCATGGGGGTAGCATCAAGGGCCTTGTCCCCGAGGCTGCGGAGGCTGTGTATAACCGTGAACGGCAGCAGGGCAGGGAACTGAGCAGCAAATCCAATATGGAGATTGCTCTTATTTCCAGGCTCCGCATGCTTGATAAAGCAGTTTTTGAAAATGCGCCGGATGCCTCCGGTGGTTTGGGAGCGAGAATTTACGATGCTGTACAGCATGCCTCCTGTATGGAGGAAATTTATGAAGAAGCTAAAACCAAAAGGTATGCCATGTCCCGTGTAAGAAGGGTATGCATGTGCGTGGCTTTGGGTGTGCCGCAGGGAATGAGCGCAAAGGCTGTGCCTTATGCAAGGGTGCTGGCTGCAAACGAAAAAGGCTGCTCACTTTTAAGGGAGATATCCGGGAAATCCGCTGCACCTGTGATAACAAAAGCTGCTCATATAAACAGGCTTTCGTCAGATTGCACGGAGGTGTTCGCCATAGGCGCAAAGGCACATGACCTGTATGTGCTTTCATACAGCCAAAATCAGCAGAAAAAAGCCGGTCAGGACTGGCGAACCGGGCCACAAATTGTGAAAAATTGATAAAATGACACAAAATACTGTGTTTAATTTGGGCGTAAGCGATAATTGCAATTTAGCGAGTTATAGTGCATAATATTTTTATCGTCGTTCAGAAACATGTGTCCGCCAAACACGGACACGAAAATAAAAAGACGAATAATTATGGAGGGAATACAATGAAGAAGTTTTTCGCATTCGCACTCGTGCTTGTCATGGTAGTTGCACTTGCAGTTCCTGCATATGCAGCAAATCCCGTGGTAAAGATCGGCGTTTTTGAGCCCCAGACCGGTGACAACGGCGCAGGCGGCAAGCAGGAGATCCTTGGCATGCAGTATGCAAATTCCGTGCAGCCCACTGTTGAGATTGCTGGCGTTGAGTATGACGTTCAGCTCGAGATCGTTGATAACCGCACCAACGCTGAGAACGGCCCCTCTGCTGCTGCAGAGCTGGTAAACCGTGATGTCTCCGTGGTTCTCGGTTCCTACGGCTCCGGCGTCTCCATGGCTGGCGGCACTGTTTTCCAGGAAGCCGGCGTTCCTGCCATCGGCGTTACCTGCACCAACCCCCAGGTTACCTCTGACTGCGATGTTTACTTCCGCATCTGCTTCCTGGATCCTTTCCAGGGCACTGTTCACGCAAACTACGCTGTCAATGAAGTCGGCACCATGAAGGCCTACACTCTGGCAATGCTGGGCTCCGACTACGACCAGGGTCTCGTTTACTACTTCACTCAGGCATTTGAGGCTCTCGGCGGCGAGGTCATTTCCGAGGACTTCCCCGAAGCCACTTCCAACTTCGTTTCCTACATCAACAACGCTAAGGCCGCTGGCGCAGGCGTTATCTTCGCTCCCGTATCCACCAACTATGCACAGCTGATCATCGAGGCTGCTTCCGCACAGGGCTACGAAGGCCAGCTGCTCGGCTCCGACACCTGGGACAACAACATGGTCGTTGAGAGCTCCACCGGCAAGGATGTTGAAATCAAGATCACTACCTTCTACCAGGAAGGCGGTAACCCTGAGTTCGACGAAGGCATCAAGGCTTGGATGAATGCCAACCCCGATGCACTCACCAACAACGGCGGCAATGACATGGTTTCTGCTGTCACCGCAATGGGCTACGATGCATACTTTGTAGCACTTGAGGCTATCAAGGCTGCCGGCGACACTGATCCCGCTGCAGTTCTCGAAGCTCTGCCCGGCGTCTCCTACGAAGGCGTTTCCGGCCTGATCGAGTTTGACGAGATCGGCGACGCAAAGCGTGACCAGGCTTATATCAAGACTGCCAACACCGCAGAAGGCGTTTGGGAGTTCGTTAAGGTTCAGGGTATCGGCTGATATCATAACCTAAAGTATTTCAAAGGCTTGGCAGCGTCATAATGCTGCCAAGCCTTGGTATGTTTTAAGAAACGATTGGAGGAAGCTCATGGAAGCCTTACTTCCTTACATAATTAACGGTATTTCCGCCGGTGGCCAGTATGCGCTTATTGCAATAGGCTATACTATGGTCTACGGTATCCTCCGCCTTATCAACTTTGCCCACGGCGATGTTTTTATGGTGGCAGGTCTTATCATGGTGTACACCACCACCTCTATGCCCCTGTATATTTCTATTCCCATCGTGCTTGTATGCACCGTAGTTCTGGGCTTTGTCATTGAGCGTGTGGCCTACAAGCCTCTCAGAAGCGCTCCCAGAATGAGTCTTATGATATCCGCTATCGGTGTCAGCTACCTCATTCAGAACCTTGCTTTCTATATCACCGGCGGTCTGCCAAAGCCGGTGCTCAATCCCATTCCCTGGGTCTCTGATACTATCACCATTTTTGGTGCACTTACCAAGCGTGTAACTCTCATCACTCCCATTCTGACTCTTGTTCTGGTTTTTGTTCTTGTCTATCTTATCAAGAATACCAAGATCGGTATGGGTATGCGTGCAGCTTCCAAGGACTTTGAAACTGCGCAGCTGATGGGTGTGAAGATAAATTCCGTCATATCCTTCACCTTTATAGTGGGTTCTTTTCTGGCCGCTGTTGGTTCCATTCTCTATTTCACAAACTATCCTTCCGTAGCCATTACCTCCGGCTCTCTGCCCGGTCTGCGTGCTTTCATCGCAGCTGTTTTCGGCGGCATTGGCTCCATTCCCGGTGCAGTTGTCGGCGCCTTCATCATCGGTCTTTGCGAAGAGCTTATAAAGGGCCTTGGTTACTCCACCTTCTCTGACGCATTTACCTTTGCACTTCTTATTGTGGTCCTTTGCGTCAAGCCCACCGGTCTTTTCGGTGAGAAGGTCACCGATAAGGTTTAAGGGGGTAGCGATATGATCAGAAACAACGAAAAAAGAAAAGAAACTATCCTTGGCATCTTCCTTCTCCTTCTGCTTTTAGCAGTGATGACCTTTATTGATGCTAAGCTTCCCAGCTACCATATTGCCATCAAGGTTATTAAGAAGGCATCCGTGTACGCTCTCGTGGCAGTTTCCATGAACCTTCTCAACGGTTTTACCGGCCTTTTCTCTCTGGGTCAGGCAGGCTTTATGCTCCTTGGTGCATATACCTATGCGGTTCTCAGTATCCCCGTTGGCAAGCGCGCCGGTGTCTACCAGTATTTTGACGGCGGCTGGATCCAGTTCTCCATCCCCGAATTTTTCTCAGAGCACTTGGGTGAGACCTTTGGCCTGAATATGGGCATTATAATCGCTCTGCTGCTGGGTGGTCTTGTGGCGGCGTTCTTTGCCTACCTCATCGGCCTGCCTGTGCTGCGTCTCAAGAGTGACTATCTGGCAATTGCCACCCTTGGCTTTGCCGAAATTCTCCGTGCCTTCTTCCAGTGGAAGAAGCTGGGCCCCCTCACCAACGGCTCAAACCTCCTCAAGAGCTATCCCGATTTTGGCTCTGCAACAGGCTACATTGTCCTTATTGGTATATTTATTGCCCTTATAGTCCTCTTGGTCAACTCCACTTACGGACGCGCCTTCAAGGCCATCCGCGACGATGAGATCGCAGCTGAAGCAATGGGCATCAACCTTGCAAAGCACAAGCGCATGGCATTCATTATAAGCTCTTTCTTCGCCGGTATCGGCGGCGGTATGCTGGCCATGTACATGGGTACTCTGCAGGCACTGTCCTTCAAGAGTACCATGACCTATGAGATACTGCTTGTTGTTGTCATGGGTGGTATCGGCTCCATTACAGGCTCCGTCATTACAAGCTTCCTCTACATTGCCAGCATGGAATGGCTGCTGCGAGGTCTGGACTCCGGTACTTTCCTCGGTATAAACGCCCCTGGCCTTTTCAAGAACGGTTTCCGTATGGCTGTTGTGTCTCTTATCATCATGGTTGTTGTGCTCTTCTTCAGCAAGGGCATCATGGGTGACAGGGAGTTTTCTGTCAAGGGCCTGATAAGGCTTTTTGGCGGGAAGAAAGCAAAAGAAAACGCGGGAGGTGACGGCAATGTCTGAAAATCCCATTCTGCGCCTTGAAAATGTGACCATGCAGTTTGGCGGCGTTGTTGCAGTCAACAACCTTTCCCTGCACGTCAATCCCGGTGAGATTGTTGCACTTATCGGCCCCAACGGTGCCGGTAAGACTACCGCCTTCAACTGCATAACCGGCGTATACCAGCCCACCAACGGCATTGTTGAGTTTGAAGGCAAGCCCATTGTTGTGGCCCATCCCGAAGGCAAGATGAAGAAACTCTATGCCGGGGAAAATGCAGAGCTTTATATGAGCCGTCATCCCATTGACCCCACGCCCGACAAGATAACCAAGCTGGGTATTGCCCGTACCTTCCAGAATATCCGCCTCTGGAAGAGCATGACGGTTTTTGACAATGTTCTCACTGCAAAGCATATGCTTGCAAAGCAGAATGTATTCTCTGCCACTCTTCGCCTTGCCAGGGCAGAAGATAAGCAGATGGCTGAGGAGACTGAGGCTCTCCTTGCAGAGCAGGACCTTCTTAAATACCGTGACGATCTGGCAACCAGCCTGCCTTATGGTCTGCAGCGCCGTCTTGAGATTGCAAGAGCTCTGGCAACAAAGCCCAAGCTGCTGCTTCTTGACGAGCCTGCCGCAGGCATGAACCCTCAGGAAACTCAGGAGCTGGGCGAGTTCGTAGCACAGATAAAGGAAAAGTACGGCCTTTCCATCCTGCTTATTGAGCACCATATGGACTTTGTTATGAACTTCTCCGACAGAATTTACGCAATCGACTTCGGTAAGCTTATCTGCAGCGGAACACCTGATGTTATCGCCAACGACCAGCGTGTTATCGATGCATATCTGGGGGTGAGCGAGGATGAGTGAAATAATTCTTTCCGTTAAGGACCTTCAAGTCAATTACGGTGGCATTGAGGCCGTCAAGGGCATCTCCTTTGATGTTCCCAAAGGTGAAATCGTTACCCTTATCGGTGCAAACGGTGCTGGTAAATCCACCACTCTCAAATCTGTTGTAGGCCTTGTCAAGCCCAAGAGCGGTTCCATTCAGTTTAACCGCAAGGAACTGATCGGCATGGACACTACTGCTATAGTTTCCAAGGGTATTACTCTTGTTCCGGAAGGCCGCCGTGTATTCCCGGATCTGACTGTTCTTGAAAATATAAAGATCGGCGCATATCTGAGGAATGATGATCTTAGCGGTGATATCGCATGGGTCTACGATCTCTTCCCCAGACTCAAGGAGCGCGAGTGGCAGCTTGCCGGTACTCTTTCCGGCGGCGAGCAGCAGATGCTGGCCGTGGCCCGCGCCCTTATGAGCCGTCCCAAGGTCATCATGATGGATGAGCCTTCTCTGGGCCTTGCTCCTTTGATTGTCAAGGGTATATTTGATATTATCAAGGAGATAAACAAGCAGGGAGTTACCGTTCTTCTTATCGAGCAGAACGCCAACATGGCCCTCAAGATTGCAGACTATGCCTATGTTCTGGAAACCGGCAGAATTACTCTTTCCGGTAGCGGAGCAGAGCTTCTCAGCAATGATGAGGTCAAAAAAGCCTATCTTGGCAAATAAGTGCTTTACTCACCGTTTCCTTTCGGAGACGGTGAGTTTTTCATTTACATCCAATTTAGCTTATGTTAGAATTAACAGACCTTATCAAAATGTTCCTTGCTGGAGAATGATATGTTTGATAAACTGAAAACCATAAAAATGCAGTATGAACAGCTTCTGGCGCGTATGCAGCAACCTGAAACCTATCAGGATGCTGCGCTTTTTGCCCGCTGCGACAGGGAGAGCCGTGAGCTTGCACCTGTGGTGGAAGCATATATGGCCTATGAGAAGGCGGAGCGTGATATGGAGTCTGCTCTGGAGCTTATGAACGATGCTGAGTTTCGTGAGCTTGCCCAGGAGGAGTATGTTCAGGCAAAATCCGATAAAGAGCGGCTTGAGCAGGAGATAAAGATACTGCTTCTCCCGAAGGACCCCAACGACAATAAAAATGTTATCATGGAAATTCGCGGCGGTGTGGGCGGCGAGGAGGGGATGCTCTTTGCAGCCGACCTTTTCAGAATGTATTCCATGTACGCTGAGCGCCGAGGCTGGAAAATCGAGGTCGCCAATGTAAATGAAACCGAGCTTGGCGGTATAAAGGAAATAAGCTTTGTTGTTGAAGGATTGGGTGCATATTCCCGGCTTAAATTTGAGGCCGGCGGCCACCGGGTCCAGCGTGTGCCGGTGACTGAATCCGGAGGCAGGATACACACCAGCGCCGCTACCGTTGCAGTTTTGCCCGAAGTTGGGGAAGTTGACTTCAGACTTGATCTGAATGACCTAAAAATTGACACTTTCCGTTCCTCCGGTGCAGGTGGTCAGCATGTAAACAAAACCGAGTCCGCCATCCGCATTACGCATTTACCCACTGGCCTTGTGGTGGAATGTCAGGACGAACGCAGCCAGCATAAGAATAAAGACAGAGCCATGCAGATACTGCGCTCCAAGCTCTATGAGGCAGAGGTGGCAAAACAGAACGCTGCCGTGGCCTCCGAGCGCAAAAGTCAGATAGGCTCCGGTGACCGCTCTGAGCGTATCCGCACCTACAATTTTCCCCAAAACAGAGTGACAGATCACAGGCTCAGCGGCGATAATAAGAACTTCAATATTGCAAATATTATAAACGGTGACCTTGACGTACTTATAGATGCCATTGTCACTGCCGATCAGGCGGCGAAGCTTGCTGCCCAGACGGAGGCTTGATGATGACACTGCTTATTGATAACGATATTTCAAAGGCGGCTGAGATAATTAAGTCCGGCGGTCTTGTGGGCGTGCCTACAGAGACTGTGTACGGCCTTGCCGGAAACGGGCTTGATACAAAAGCCGTGGAACGGATATACGAGGTCAAGGGTCGCCCGGCCGTGAAACCTTTATCCCTTATGGTGCCGGATAAAAGCGCCATGGAGAAATACTGTGAGGATGTGCCTGATGCGGCCTATGCCCTTGCAGATAAGTTTTGGCCCGGCCCTTTGACCATAGTTTTAAAATCAAAGGAAATAGTTCCGGATATTGTACGGGCAGGCGGCTGCACTGTCGGTCTTCGCTGCCCTGATCATCTGAAGACTCTGGAGCTTCTGAAGCTGGCAGGCTTACCCTTGGCTGCGCCCTCTGCCAATCCCTCTGATATGCCCAGCCCCAAAACGGCGGGGGAAGTAATGGAATATTTTGACGGCAGCATAGAAGCTGTCATCGACGGCGGAGAATGCGGCATCGGACTTGAGTCCACTTTGCTGGATATGAGCCGGACACCCTATAGAATACTGCGTCAGGGCGCGCTTTCTGAAGGCGATATTGCCGGGGCTCTGACAGATAATATGTGTATACTTGGTATTACCGGCCCCACAGGCTGCGGTAAGACTACAGCCCTGAAACAGCTTGAAAATTTCGGTGCACTGGTGCTTGACTGTGACAGGGTGTACCATGAGCTGCTTACAGAGGATAAGGAACTTTTATCTGAGCTTGAGGCGCGCTTTCCCGGTACGGTGGAAAATGGAGTTCTCGACAGAAAAGCTCTTGGCAGCATAGTTTTTTCTGATCCTGAGGAACTGGCCGCTCTGAACAGGATAAGTCATGCCCATATCAGCGTTGAAATCAGACGCAGGCTTTGCAACTTTGCTATGAGCGGTGGGAAGCTTGCCGCGCTGGATGCCATAGAGCTTATCAGCAGCGGCCTTGCATCCTGCTGTGATACTGTCATAGGCGTTTTGTCAGACAGGGAAAAGCGGGCCGAGCGTATCATGAAAAGAGACGGTATTGATAAGGCGGCGGCCATGCTACGCATTGAAGCACAGCGTGACGATATATATTTTGAAGAAAATTGCGATCATGTTTTGTACAACAATGGCACAGAGGAAGAATTTTGCGATTTGGTAATCAATTTACTGACGGAGGTAATATAAGATGGACGAACTGAGAAATGAACTTTTTTATCAGCAGAAAAACGGCTATGACCTGATCGGCACGGAAGAGCGCATTGCAGTGGAGGATTACAGCGCTGCCTACATGAGCTATCTGGACGCATCCCGCACCGAGCGCGAGGCTGTAACAAACGCCATCGCTCTTGCAAAGGAGCAGGGCTTTGTTGAATATGTACCCGGTATGGAGCTGAAGGCCGGCACAAAGGTATACAGAAATAACCGCGGCAAGGCCCTTATCCTTGCTGTCATCGGCGAGAAGTCTCTCAGTGAAGGTGCCGTCATTGCCGGCGCCCATGTGGATGCTCCCAGAATTGACCTTAAACAGGTTACCATGTATGAGTCTGACGAGATGTGCTACTTCAAGACCCATTACTACGGCGGAATAAAAAAGTACCAGTGGGTCACCATTCCTCTGGAGCTTCACGGTGTTGTTGCTCTCAGAAACGGCGAGCTAGTCGAAGTCAGCATCGGCCGCAGGGCAGGGGAGCCCAAGTTTGTCATTACCGACCTTTTGCCCCACCTTGCAAAGGATCAGATGACAAAGACCATGGCTGAAGGCATCACCGGCGAAGGCCTGAACATCCTTATCGGCAGCGTGCCCTACGCCGACGATGGCAAGGACAGAGTAAAACTTGCCATCATGAGCATTCTCAACGACAGCTACGGCATCACTGAGGAGGATTTCCTCTCCGCAGAGCTTACCGCAGTCCCCGCCTTTGACGTGTGTGAAGTGGGCCTTGACCGCTCTCTCATCGGCGGCTACGCCCATGACGACAGGGTCTGTGCCTACGCTGAGCTTAAAGCCATTTTTGACGTTGAAAATCCTGCAAAGACCTGCGTCTGCATCCTTGCCGACAAGGAGGAAACCGGCTCTGACGGTGTAACCGGTATGCAGAGCGCAGCCTTTGACTGCTTCATGGAAGACCTCTGTGACCAGCAGGGCGTAAAGCTCAGACATTGCTATGCCAATAGCTTCTGCATCTCCGCCGATGTCTGCAATGCCTATGACCCTCTCTATCCCGAAGTCTCCGAAAAGCGCAGCGACTCTAAGATCAACTACGGTATGGGTATCTGCAAGTTCACCGGCGCAAGAGGCAAGTCCGGTACCAGCGATGCCTCCGCTGAGGTCGTGGCCTATCTGAGAAAGCTTTTCGGCGAGAATAATGTTGTCTGGCAGATGGCAGAGCTGGGCAAGGTGGATCAGGGCGGCGGCGGCACCATTGCCAAATTCATGGCCAACCGCAATATCGACACTATTGACGCAGGTGTACCTGTTCTGAGCATGCACGCCCCCTTTGAAGTAGTCTCCAAGTTTGACTGCTATATGACCTATAAGGGCGTTCTTGCCGCATACAGTGCCAAGTAAGTATTTTATATCATCACCTCAGGGCATAATAGCTCTGAGGTGATTTTTGTGGATGAGATCAAAGAGCTGGGTGCGGCAAAAAGCGGTACTATCCAGTGCCTGACAATCGTAGGTCAGATAGAGGGCCATCAGATACTGCCCGAGGACAGCAAGAGTACCAAATATGAGCATATCCTGCCTCTTATTGCGGCGGTGGAGGAAAGTGCAGAGATAGGCGGATTACTGGTACTTCTCAATACCATGGGTGGCGATGTGGAAGCAGGTCTTGCCATTGCAGAGCTTATTGCCGGCATGAGCAAGCCGACCGCCTCACTGGTACTGGGCGGCGGTCACTCCATAGGCGTACCATTGGCTGTGGCAGCTAAAAAAAGCTTTATTGCTCCATCCGCTGCCATGACCATCCATCCGGTGCGGATAAACGGCGTGGTTATAGGGGTTCCGCAGACTTATAATTATTTTTCCCGTATTCAGGAACGTATTGTAGGCTTTGTCACAAGCCACTCCCGGATAAAACGTGAAGATTACCTTGCTCTAATGACCAATACCGATGAGCTTGCAAACGACGTGGGCAGTGTGATATACGGCGAGAAAGCAGTGAGCCTGGGGCTTATGGACAGCCTTGGAACGCTGAAGGATGCACTTGAGTATCTGCATGAAAACATTGATAAAAGGGCGATGTGAGCATCGCTCTTTTTTGTTGATATTCTGTACTTCTATAAGGCTTGTACTTTACATAAAATTGTGTTAAAATAATTATTACGATTATTATGGGGGTAAAGCTGTATGTCCTTGTGGAATGCGATAGTTTTGGGTCTGGTGCAGGGAATAGCCGAATTTCTGCCGATTTCCAGTTCCGGTCATCTTTCTATCATGAATAATCTCTTTGATATGTCCACAGCAGATAATGGGCATGTTTTTTTCGATGTGCTTTTGCACCTTGGTACACTCTCTTCGATAATCGTGGTCTACTGGCAGGACATTGCCGCAATGTTCAGGGAAGTTCTTGGCGTTGTCAATCTTGGACCATTGGCAGGCCAGCGGCAAAAGCACTATCCCGCCGCAAGATTGTTTCTTATGATTGTGGTCGCTTCCATGCCAATGCTTCTTGTTATTCCTGTTAAGGAGCTGCTTGACGGTCTTTTTTACAAAAACGTCTTTATTGGCATTATGCTCATTCTCACAGGCTGCGCCCTCTACATATCCGACAAAATGGTGCAGGGCAATAAAACCGGTACCAATATAACCATTCTGGACGCTGTGATTATCGGCCTTTGCCAGTGTGTTGCGGCAATTCCCGGTCTTTCCCGCTCGGGTGTTACCGTCACAGCAGGTATCGCCACCGGACTGCGCCGTGATTTTGCGGTGAAGTTCTCTTTCCTTATGTCCATTCCCGCCGTGCTTGGCGCCAATATCCTCAGCATGGCTGAAGCTGTGCAGAAGGGTATAGATCCTGCCAGCGTTCCGGCATATCTAGTGGGCATGGTTGCAGCCATGATATCCGGTATTATTTCCATCAGTATATTCCGGCGTTTCTTTGACAAGGGGAAATTCGGCGGCTTTTCATATTACTGCTGGGTGATGGGTGTTCTCTCCATCATTCTCTCT
>JAFQFH010000059.1 GCA_017398685.1 Oscillospiraceae bacterium | reverse complement strand
TCGATAAGGAAGGCTGCCTCGCCTTCGCCGAAGAGGGCGACGGTCTCAGCATCGGTGGCGGTGAGGGTGTTTTCGGGGAAGAAGCCAGCCTCGTAGAGGGCCTTGATATCCTCAAGACCTGCAATCCACTTCTGAGCGACAGCATCGTCAACCAGAGCGCCGTCAGCAACAGTGGGAACCTCAAGGTGATTTGCCAGAGTGCCGTTATTCATAACAGCGAACTCGAACCAGTAGTGGGGAACCTCAAAGAGGGAGCAGGCGATGGGGGTGTAGCCGTTGTCAAGGATGACCTGGCAGTCGGCAACGAACTGATCCCAGGTGTAGTCGGGGCCGGGAACCTCAAGGCCGCAGGCTTCCAGAACAGCCTTGTTGACAAACATATTCTCCCAGAAACCGGAGGAGGGAACAGCGTACTGCTTGCCGTCGGAGGCGACAGCCATCATGCTGTCCTTCATGTTGGCGGCGTACTCGGGGTACTCTGCGCGGATGTCCTCAATGGACACGACCTTGCCTGCGCTGATGATGGGCTCAGCATCGGCATTGGTGAAGAAGAACAGAACATCGGGCTCGGAGCCGGTCTCAAAGTCGGTGAGGACCTTGGCCTTCCACTCCTCATTGGAGGTGGCGGAGCCGTCGTTGACCTTGTTGCCGGTGGCTTCCTCGTAGGCAGCTACAGCGGCCTCAAAGTTCTTGCGGTTGCCGTCGTCGCCGCCGTAGGAGGTGACAACGTTGAGGGTGACACCTTCTGCGAAGGCTGCGGGAGCCGCAAAGCCAAAGCACAGAATGAGAGCCAGCATCAATGCGAAAATCTTTTTCATTGCTTTTTTCTCCTTTTTTGAAAAATTTCAGGTTTTCCGAAGATACATCAATTATACAAAACCGGCATAAAAATCATAATTGCCTGACTTGTTTTTTCTTGTCGTTCCTTGGGCAATTTATATGCAATAAAATACACCGGAAGAACTCCGGTGTATAAAGACTAGTTTTTGGGAAAGGAGATGCGGGCAAGGATAAGGCCGGGGCAGTCGCCGTCGATGGTCAGAGTACCCTTGTCACCGTACAAGAGCTTGAGACGTTTATGGACATTCCGAAGTCCAAGCTGCCCCTTGCCTGTATCTTCCTCGGAAAGGAGCTTTTCAATGTTCGCGCGGTCGGATTCGGTCATGGTGCCGTCATGTTCCACCTCAAGAACAATCAGCTCGTCCTTCTCAAAGGCCCGGAGAACAAGATTGCCGCCACGGCGCACAACGATGTCGTGCTCCACGGCATTTTCCACAATGGGCTGCAAAATGAGCCTAGGGATAAGGGTAGCCTCCATGCCGGGGGCAATATCCTGACGGACGTTCAGCTTGCCGCCCAGCCTTTCGTTTATGATATATAGGTAGGCTTCAATGTAGCCCAGCTCTTCCTGTAAGGCGATCTGGTTTCGTCCGTCTCTGTCCAGCGCTGCGCCCAGCATGGTGGAAAGTGCTTCTATCATGGTGCTTATCCGCTCATTCTGGGCAAGCCTTGCCTCCCAGTTGATGATCTCCAGCGTATTATTGAGAAAATGGGGATTTATCTGGGATTGGAGAGCCTTTATCTGAGCCCGCTGAGTGGCCTGCTGCTCAAGGTAGGAGCGCTCAAACTGGCCCTGAAGCTCTTCGGACATGGAGTTGAAGTGCCGGTAGAGCTTGTCAAACTCCGCATTGGGAGCACACTGCTCAATGGCATAGCCCCTCTGTCCGGACTCAACTTTGGTGTTGGCCTCGGCAAGCACTTCCATGGGTCTTGTGATGTGCCGGTAGAAAAGGCTTATCATCACCAAAAGCAGCGGCAGCACCAGAAGCGCCACGCTGAGCACAGCCCATAAAAGCCACGGGTTTTCATCCCAAACATTGTACTTTTCTATCTTTGCCTCGGCAAAGAGCCTGTGGCCGTCAGCCTCAATTTCATATGTGCGCTCCCATTCCTCCCCTGCACTGGCAGAAACCGTAACAGTGTCTCCGTCGATGACAAGCACCGCATCGTCCACATAAAGCTGCATTTCATCTATTCTGTTTATTGCGGTGAGCGGTCTGAAAAAGTACTCAGGATCCAGCATCATCACAACAGAGGCGTAGGGCACAAAGCTGCTGTCCAGAAGATTTCGCACCATGCAAAGCTGCCCGCCGGGGGTCAGAAAGAGTATCTTTGTGTCAGCGTTTTGCATGGCCTTAAGTATCTCAGGAACATTCTCCCGGCACTGGTTCAAAAGCTCATAGCCGGAGATACCGCTGCTGAGATAGTAGCTGTTTACATCTATATCCTTATCCCAGTAGTGGATGGACACGGCCTTGTACTGCTCCTCACGGAAAAAGCTGAGGCTAAGGTAGTCAATGGTGCTGCGGTAGAGAGCGGCCCGGTCGTGGGTGTTGAGGTAGCTGCGGTAGGCATTGCGGATGACACCGTCGTAGGATACATCCTTGGAGTCGTCTATAGCATCCTCAAGCTGTACCTGCACCTGCAAAAGAGCGTTGTGGGCGCTCAGGTCTATCTCATCAAGTACGTTCTGCCGGTAGCTGCGCCCAAAAAGCACACCGGAGAGCACCATAACGATAAGGATAGGCAGAAGCCAGCATATAACTATTGTGGTCAGAAGACCCATTTTAAGGGAAACAACAGGCTTTTTCATATTTTCCCCTCCCTGCACTGATTATAGCATATACTGAGACATTGAGAAAGAGCCCGAATAATACAGGCTCTTTCTCAATCTTATAGTCCCAGAGCCTCGCTCCAGATGCGTATATATTCCTTAGCCTGACCGGGCTTTTCACCCTCTGCTGCCATACGCAGCAGAGGCTCCGTGCCGGAAAAGCGGCAGATTACCCAGCTGCCGTCCTCAAAATAGAGCTTGCAGCCGTCGTCCTTGTTCACACGGACAAGCTTTGCGCCAAAGTCAGGAAGCGCTCCGTCGCCGTATACTATGCCGCGAAGCTCCTCCTTTTTCTCCGCCGTTGTGGCAAAGGAAGCCTCTTCATAGTAAAGCCGACCATACTTCTCCGTTATCTCATTGTAAAGCTCACTTACGGATTTTCCGGTGACAGCCAGCATCTCCACCAAAAGGGCTGCCGCATATATTCCGTCCTTACCTGCTATATGCCCGCGCACAGCCATACCGCCGGAGGACTCTCCGCCGATAACAGCATCATACTCCGCCATCTTTGCGGAGATATGCTTGAAGCCCACCGGCACCTCAAAGCAATTTTCACCGAAGTCCGCCGCTACTCTGTCCAGAAGATGGGTGGTGGAGTTGTTGCGGACGCAGGGGCCTTTCCAGCCCCGGTATTTCAGCAGATAGTAGTACAGCAGCACAAGGAGATTGTTGGGGTGGATATATCGGCCTTTTTCGTCCATAACGCCCAGCCTGTCCGCATCACCGTCGGTAGCTATGCCCAGATGACAGTGCCGCTCGGTCACGTAATTTGAGAGCATGCCAAGACTGTCGGCACTGGGAGCGGGCATCCTGCCGCCGAAAAGTGTGTCGTGCTGCTCGTGGATTACCTCAAGGTCGCAGCGGCAGGTGAGCAGTATGGTTCTCAGACTGCTCTGACCAACACCGTACATGGGGTCAAGGGCAATGCGGAGCTTGGAGTTTTTGATACTGTCTATGTCTATAAAGCGCAGTATGCTATCTATATACTCGTTGAAGGGATAACCCTCGCTGATAAGTCCCTGAGCAAGGGCCTTTTCATAGTCGATGCTTTTCACGTCCTCAGGGCGAAGACCCTCTATCTGTGCCTCTATCCTTGCCGTCACGGTCTGGTCGGCATCCCTGCCGCCTCTGGTAAATACCTTGATGCCGTTATATATGGCAGGGTTGTGGCTTGCGGTGATGGCAATGCCGTAGGGGATGTCCATCTGGCGGACAGTGAACATGATGAGCGGGGTGGGGACGGAGCGGTTTATCACAAAGGGGCGAAAGCCGTAGCCCGCAAAAACCTCCGCTGCCCAGTACATGGCCTCCTTGGAGAGAAAACGCCTGTCGTAACCAAGGCAGACCTGCGTACCCTCGTAGCCCTCGGAGAGCATCAAACGGCAAAGACCAGCCGTGAGCAGGCGGATATTCTCTTTTGTAAAGCCGTCAGCGATTATGGCGCGCCAGCCGCCTGTTCCGAATTTAATCATTCTCTCACCTCAGCCCATGATAACTTCAATATTGCAGACCGTGCCGGGCTGCTGTGCCTCAATACGTTCCACCTTCCCGCCGTTAAGGCGGATCTCCGCAACGCCCTTTTCCACGCCCTTGGGGTTTTTCACCTCAATGCGGTACTCTGCACCTCTCCAGCGGCGCACTGCACTGAAGCTATCCCAGTCTGCGGGGATGCAGGGGTCAATGTCCAGATGGTCAAAGTCCGGCCTGATACCAAGGATGTACTGAGTGGCCGCATAGTATGCCCAGCCGGAGGAGCCGGTCATGAAGGGGTGATGTGCCCTGCCGAAGGCCGTGTGATCCCGGCCCGCCACAAACTGGCAGTAGGTATAGGGCTCTGCCCGGCGTATCTCAATCATGTCGTTCTGGGCTGCGGGACAAAGGGCGTTGTAGAACTTCATTGCCCTGCTGCCTCTGCCCAGTATGGCCTCGGCGCACCATGCCCAGGGGTTGGGATGGCTGAATATTGCGCCGTTTTCCTTAAGGCCGGGATATACCCTAGTCACAAATCCGATGCTGTCGTCGGGTGTGGTGAAGCAAGGGGCATTGAGCATAAGACCGAACTCGGTGTATAGGTACTCATCCACACTGTCCATGGCGGAGAGTCCCTGTTCCCGGTCAGCAACACCGGAGAGCACCGCCCATGTATTGCTTTCCATGTGCACCCTGCCCTCAGTGTCGGTCTGGGTGCCGATTTTTCTGTTCTGGGCAGTGATGCCGCGGATAAACCATTTGCCGTCCCAGAGCACCTTGCCGGTGACTTCCCTGACCTTATCCGCCATAGCCTGATAGAATGCGGCATCCTCGTCACGTCCCAGACGCTTTGCCAGAGCCACAAAATTACCCAGTGCCCAGTGGTGCAGGAAGCTGACCATGGCACTTTCACCGCCGCCGAGGTTGAGACAGTCATTCCAGTCGGCCCGAAGACCCTTACATATACCGTTGATACCAAGCTCTCTGGCGGAGAAGTCAAGAATACGCTTCATGTGCTCGTAGACCGTGCCCTCGCCTCCGTCGGCGTAGCAGAGCACCTCGTCCACAAAGCCGTATTCGCCCGTCTCCTTTATATACTGCACGATGCTGGATACAAGCCACAAGGCATCGTCGGCGCATGCATCCTTGAGGCCATGGACGATGCTGGATTTATCCGGCGTGGGAATAACGGTAGGGGATTTGAAGGACTGCTGCTTTTCCTCCGGCTCAAACCAGCGGGGCTCAAATAGGTGCAATCCATAGCCGCTGCTGGTGAGAGCCCTCAAAAGCTCCACAAGGCGGCTGCGGCATTTTTCGGGATTGGAGTGGGGCACCATCATGGCGTCCTGCGCGGTATCCCGGTAGCCCAGACCAACACGACCGCCCACCTCAATAAAGGAGGTAAAGCGGGAGAACATCACGTTTATCTCGCTCTGGTAGAGATTCCAGATATTAAGCTCGGTGTTCATGGCCTCGTTTGGGGTCTTGACCTGCAAGGCCGAGAGCTTTTTATCCCAGAATGCAGCAGTGGCGGCGAAGTCTTCATCCACCTTCTCTGCTGTAAACCTTGCTTTTGCCGCCTTGCCGGCCTCAATGCCGCCCTCGCCCAGAAGGTATATGAGCCGCACGCTCTCACCGGGCTTCAGCTCAATATCCTTTTTAAGACAGCCGCAGTGGTTACCGCCCTTTTCAAAGCTGCCTTTGCATTCGCCATTTTCTACGGCAATGGGATTTCTCTCGGTGCGGTAGGGTCCGATGAATGTATCTCTCAGGCAGTCAAAGCCGTCGGGAGTGAAGTTTGAAGTAAAGAACTGATAGCCGTCCTCTTCATAGTAGAGGTCATGTTCAATAACGCCGTCCTCATAGCGGCTGCCGGCGGCGTAGAGGCTCATCTGGAAGTTGCGGTTGTCCATGTCAATCTGATGGAAGCTGAACTCCAGATAGGAAAATACCGAGAGCTTACGGACACGGTCACTGTCGTTGCGAAGCGTCACATCCCAGATCTCCACAGGCTCATCCATGGCTACAAATAGCTTCTGCTGGGCGTCAATACCGCTGTAGTCGCAGTGGTATTTGATGTAGCTGAGGCCGTGGCGGCAGGAGTAGTGCTCCTTGGGCTTGCCTACGGGTTGCCATGATACGCTCCAGTAGTCGCCGCTTTCATTGTCTCTCAGATACACATAGTGGCCGGGGCCGTCCATGGGCACTCCGTTGGGGCGAAATCTGGTTATACGGTGGTATTCGGGTGTCTTGTAAAGAAGATAGCCACCCGCTGTGTGGTTAAACACACCGTACATATCTTTAAGGCCTATATAGTTTGTCCACGAGGTGGGTATATCCACCCGGTCGATCACATATTCCCGCCTTTCGTTGTCAAAATATCCGTAGCGCATGGAAAGACCTCCCCATAATCACATTTTATAATCCAAGTATATCTAAAATTTATCTCCATTGAAAGGCCGATAATTGCAGTCTCTTGTCTTTCCTTGTCTGACGAAAAACCCGGCGGCCTGATTAAGCCACCGGGTCAATTTTACTCAGCCAGTATTTCGTCTATAAGGCGCAGTTCCTCCGCACTGAAGTCCGCTCCGTCAAGAGCGCGGACATTTTCCTCCAGCTGCTCCGGGCGGCTTGCTCCCACAAGGGCGGTAGTGACTACTTTGTCTCTCAACACCCAGCGCAGAGCCATCTGGGCCAGTGTCTGCCCACGCTTGAGCGCAAGCTCATTGAGCTTTTTCAGCTTTTCCACAAGCTGCGGCGTAATAAAGTCTGCCTTGAGGTAGCGGGGGTCACGGGCAGCTCTGGAGTCTGCGGGGATGCCGTTGAGATACTTATCGGTGAGAACTCCGTTTCTCAGCGGCGCAAAGGCGATGCAGCCCACCTGCTCCTTGCGGAGAACATCAAAGAGCCCCTCCTCGGGAAGCCTGTTGAGCATGGAGTAGCTGGGCTGATGGATGAGCAGGGGAGTGCCCATTTTGCGAAGCGTATCTATAGCAAGCTTTGCCTGTTCAGGGCCATAATTGGATATGCCCACATACAGGGCCTTGCCGCTGCGCACTATCTGATCAAGTGCAGCCATAGTCTCCTCAATGGGTGTGTCCGGGTCAGGCCTGTGATGATAGAAAATGTCCACATACTCAAGATGCATCCGCTTCAATGACTGGTCAAGGCTGGCAATGAGATATTTTTTGCTGCCGTGATCACCGTAAGGGCCGGGCCACATGTCGTAGCCTGCCTTGGTGGAGATGATAAGCTCATCCCGGTGGGTGTGCCAGTCTCTGTCCATGTGTATGCCGAAGTTCCGCTCAGCCTCGCCATAGGGAGGGCCGTAGTTGTTTGCAAAGTCAAAGTGGGTGATACCCAGGTCAAAGGCCTTTCGGGCGATACTCTGCTGAGTGCCGAAGGGCGTGATATTGCCGAAGTTATGCCAGAAGCCAAGAGAGAGCGCGGGAAGCAGCAGGCCGCTTCTGCCGCAGCGATTGTAGGGAATGCGCTCGTAGCGATCCGGGGCAGGAGTGTAGTCCATATCTGTACCTCCTTGGTTTTTTCTTGATACTATCAATCTGCAAGGGCCGTGTCAATAGCTTCCCGGCAAGGTAACAAAGATACAATAATAATGGCATATCCCGGCAAAATATACCTGTCATTTTTTGAAGATGGTCAAAGAACTACGCTCCAAGTAAAGCAACAGAGCAGCAGGAGCGCCCGAGGTGCAACACCCAAGGGTGACTTATTTTGCCGTAAAAGGGTAATTTGCCTTCAATAAGCCGAAAAACATCTCCGGTTTCTGCCGGAGATGTTTTCATAAATCGACACAGATTAATTTTGTACTTCTGAGCTCATCCCAGCAGCACATCGCTTATAAGCATCACGCAGAAACCCACAAGCAGTGCATAGGTTACGCCGCCTTCGCCGCTGTGGTGGGTTTCGGGTATCATCTCATCGCTTATAACGTAGAGCATGGTACCGCCTGCAAAGGCCAGTGCGAAGGGCAGGATAGCCGATGCCAGAGAAACGGCAAAGTAACCCAGAAGCGTACCCAGTACTTCAACAAGACCCGTAATAAGGGCGCATACAAAGGTCTTGCGGGCGCTGACACCGGCAGAGAGCATAGGCCCTATAATAACCATACCCTCGGGGACATTTTGCAGGGCAATACCTCCTGCAATCAGAAGTGCCTTGGCGTTGTCGCCTGCGCCGAAGCTTACACCGGCAGCAATGCCTTCGGGCAGATTATGTATTGCAATTGCGGTCACAAACAGCAGAACTTTGCTGAGATTTGTATTGTTGTGGGGCTCTATATCGGAACCCACAAGCTTGTGCAGGTGAGGAACCAGCTTGTCTATGAGATTAAGGCTCAGTGCGCCGACAAAGATACCTGCAACCGTAATTATAATTCCATACCTGCCACCGAACTCGATGGAGGGCAGAATAAGTCCCAGCACGGCAGCCGACAGCATTACGCCCGCGGCGAAGGACAGCACAGTATCCGAAAACTTATGTGAAATATTCTTGAATGCGAAACCTATGAGCGAACCGAAAATTGTCGCGCCGCCCACACCAAGAGCAGTAAGCAAAACCATCTGCATAATATCTAGTTTCCTTTCAGCGTAACTGATTATCTTGCATTATACTCTTCACCGACTAAGCGGTCAATATCCGGATAATTACGCTTTTTAAATATACATATATGTGGTATAGTACATGGCAAAGAACATGTTTCCCGGGGAGAATAACACATGAATGAAGTGGTAAAACAACTGTATGAGCGAAAATCCGTGCGTTCCTTTGCTGAGCGGGAGATAGATGAGCAGATAGTGCAGGAGATACTGAAAGCTGCGGTAATGGCTCCCACAGCCGGTAATCAGCAGCTTTATACGATTTTGCGCATCACCGATAAAAGCCGCCTTGAACAGCTGGCTGAGTCCTGTGATCATCAGCCCTTTATTGCGGAAGGAAAGCTGGTGCTTGTATTTTGCGCCGACTGCCTGAAGTGGTATGAGGCTTTTCTCCATTCAGGCTGTGAGCCCAGACTGCCCGGCGAAGGGGATCTGATGCTGGCCATGGCAGATACTATGATTGCCGCGCAGAATGCCGTGGTCGCGGCACAGTCTTATGGTATAGGTTCCTGCTACATCGGGGACATCATGGAAAATATCGAAATACAGCGTGAAATTCTGGAACTGCCAGAGTATGTATTTCCGGCGGCTCTTGTGGTGTTTGGCTATCCCACGCAGCAGCAAAAGGACAGGCCGAAGCCTGAGCGTGTGGATATGAGCTATATTGTCCACGAAAACTGTTACCGGCGTCTTGATGCTGCAAAGCTTCGCTCCATGCTGAAAGGAAAAGCCGCTGACGGCGACTATGAGGCATGGATAAAAGCCTTCTGCAAGCGCAAATATAACTCCGATTTCTCCAGAGAAATGACCCGTTCGGTAAAAGCTTTTTTGAAACAGTTCAATAAAGCAGGCCAGTAAACAAAATGTAATATAAAAACCGGAGCGGGCTATGGCCGACTCCGGTTTGCTCATATATTATTTTGCCTGTCACATGATAAAGCCAAAGGCATAGAGGCATATGTAAGCTGTAGGGATTGAAAACATAAGGCTGTCAGACCTGTCAAACATACCGCCGTGACCCGGGATAAGCCCGGAAAAATCCTTGATGCCTATCATGCGCTTGACAAGGGACTCAGCAAGATCGCCTATCTGGCCCAGCGTAGATGCCACAGCGCAGGTCAGAACGCACAGCCAAAGGGGAATGCCCGGACAGAGCACGGGAACGTAGTATATTACCACGCCAATGAGCGCTGCTGCCACAAGACCGGATACGCAGCCTTCAACAGTTTTCTTGGGGCTGACCTGAGGCGCTATCTTGTGCTTGCCGAAAGCCATACCGCCGAAAAGGGCAAAAGCGTCACAGACCCAGCAGGAGAGACAGCCCAGCACCAGTACATTTAGCCAGTTTTCGCTCACGCCAATCATCATTAAAAGTCCGAAAATGAAGCTGGGGTAGGCAAGCCCCGCAATAGTGGCAAAGGCACCGAAGCCGGACACCTTGCTGCGGATTATGCCGTCAAAGAGGGCAAGATAGATGCCACCGGCCATACAGGCTATATAAGCGATGGGGCCAACATGGAAAATAGCCAGCAGCGCCTGAAAAGCGATGTATGTATACATGACCCATGCGGCACAGTATATATCCAGCTTCTCAAGGTTACGGCTGAGCTCATAGGCGCAGCGTATACCGGCTACGGCAAAAAACAAAACTCTGGTAATCTCGGAAACAAACACACAGCTTAATGCAATTGTGAGCATTACCACAGCAGAAACAACTCTGTTTTTCAATTTGCTAACCTCTTCTCCGCGTAGAACACTGTTTATATCAGAACAATACCATATTTTGAAGTGTTTCTCAAGTGAATGAAGCCCAAAACCTGTCTGGAAAAGGAAATTTTACACTTTGTTAATCGTAGGAGAGACAATATTTCCTGTTGTGTATGGGGAAAAGCTGTGCTATTATACAAGATATGGATTAAGTAAAAAATTATTCAATATGTAGGGGGAAACATAAATGTATCAGGATAGTAAGATATGGGCGGCCAAATCCGATAAGAGACTTTATCTGCTTCCGGAAATGGCAAACCGCCACGGTCTCATTGCAGGTGCCACAGGTACCGGCAAGACCATTACCATGAAAGTTCTGGCTGAATCTTTTTCTGACATGGGTGTTCCCGTATTTCTGGCTGACATAAAGGGCGACCTCTCCGGTATGATCAAGCCCGGCCTGGATACGGAGGATATGCGTGGCCGTATAGAGCGCTTCGGCTTGGAGGGCTTTGAGTATAAGGGCTATCCCACCCGCTTCTGGGATATTTTCGGCGAAAAGGGCATCCCCGTGCGCGTATCTGTTGCTGACATGGGCCCCGTGCTTCTTTCCAGACTTCTCGGTCTGACTGAAATTCAGCAGGGTGTTCTCAACATAGTATTCCGCGTAGCTGAGGATAATGAGCTTCTCCTTATAAATCTGGAAGACCTTCGCGCCATGGTTCAGTTTGTTGGCGATAACAGAGCCGAGTACACTACCCAGTACGGCAATGTGTCCACTGCCAGCATAGGCGCCATCCAGCGCGCACTTCTGGCCTTTGAGGATGAAGGCGGTCAGCAGTTCTTCGGTGAGCCCTCTCTGGATATTACTGACTGGATCCGCACTTCCATGGACGGCCGCGGTTACATCAATATTCTCAGCAGTGAGCGCCTTATCCAGAGCCCCACTGTTTACGGCACTTTCCTGCTTTGGATGCTCACCGAGCTTTTTGACAGACTGCCTGAAGTAGGCGATGTGGAAAAGCCCCGCATGATATTCTTCTTTGACGAGGCGCATCTGCTATTTTCCGACTGCCCCAAGGCACTGGTGCAGAAGATAGTACAGGTTGTAAAGCTCATCCGCTCCAAGGGTGTGGGTATCTACTTCATAAGCCAGAGTCCCTCCGACATTCCCAACGATGTTCTCGCTCAGGTGTCCAACCGTGTCCAGCATGCTCTTCGCGCCTATACTCCTGCTGAGCAGAAGGCTGTCCGTGCTGCTGCCAAGGCATTCAGGGAAAACCCCGCCTTTGATACTGAAGAGACTCTTATGGAACTGGGCGTGGGCGAAGCTCTTGTCAGCTTCCTTGACGAGGACGGTATCCCCGCAATTGTTGAGCGGGCAAATATTCTGCCTCCCCAGAGCCTTATGGGCCCTGCTGACGAGTTTGAGGTGGACGCGGTCGTCAAGGGTGACGAGTTTTATCTTAAGTACAACGAGTATGTAGACAGAGAGTCTGCATATGAGATAATCAATGCAGCCGCCATAGAGCTGGCTCGTCTTCAGGAAGAAGCAGCAGCGGCTGAGGCAGCTGAAAAACAGCGTCTCAAGGAAGAGGCTGAGGCTGAAAAGCAGCGTCTCAAGGAAGAAGCAGCTGCCCGCAAGGCAGCTGAGAAGGCTGCGGCTGATGAGGAAAAGCGCCTTCTCAAGGAAGCTGAAGCTGCACGCAAGCAGGCCGAGAAGGAAGCAGCCGCCGCTGCCAAAGCAGAGGCAAAGGCACTGGAGAAGAAAAAGAAGGTCGCCCAGCAGGCCGCAAGCAATGCTGCCTCCTCCGTGGCCCGCGCCATCAGCACCAACCTTGTAAACTCCGTCCTTGGCGGCAAGCAGACCGACGCCAAGACCATTGCCAAACGCGCCCTTACCAATGCACTCAGTTCTGCTGCCCGCTCCGGCTCCAGCGCCATTATCAAGGGCCTCTTCGGCAAGAGATAAGTAAATTCAATAAAAAATTCCGCACTCACAGGTGCGGAATTTTTTTATGCCGGTTCGTAGGAGCGGCTTATTTCGTTGCCATCTGTGTCGTATTCAACATTCTCCATCAGGGCATTGTCAACACGGCTGCGTTTTTTTATTACCATGCCCTGACCCTGCACATTGAATACCCATATTTTGTAATTGGGAAAATCCGGGTCGGGCTTTCTGAAAACGGAGGACTCATTGAGCCGGCAGAACTTTGCTCTGCCCTCTGCGGTGTCCAGAAGGTCTCCGGGGCCGTCATAGTAAAGCTCATCCTGCATGGCGGCTTTCTTTACCTGGCTCCAATTGGCTTCATCTGCTTTCATAATGTCATTGGGCTGTATCATTTGCGTTCCTCCTTTACTTGCCCTGCTGGCGGCACCATGTCTTCATCACGAAGTTCACGGGCATTATCTTCACAAGCCTTGCCTGCATCCGTTCGGGGAAACCCAGAACAGAGACGGTTTTGCCCTTTGCCATGTCTTTGAGGGCCTTTTCGATGACGGGCTTGGCCTCGTAATAGCGGTTATAATAGCTTATTGTGTCGTCATGCACCGCATGGTAAAAAAACTCAGTCTTTATCCATCCGGGGCAGACTGCCATGACCTTGATGCCTCGGTCTTTCAGCTCTACGCCCAGAGCCCTTGAAAAACTCAGTACATAGGCTTTGGAGGCACCGTATACATTGATGTAGGGCACCGGCTGCCATGAGGACATGGATCCCATATTATATATTTCGCTGCCCTTATTCATGTACTCAAGACTCATATAGCACATGGCGGTGAGCGCTCTGGCGTTAAGGTCGATTATATCCAGCTGCCGGGACATACTCATCTCGGTGAAGGTACCGAAAAGTCCATGACCTGCGGCATTTACCAGCACTCTTATATTGGGCCTGTGTTCTTCGAGAAGATTTTTGTAAACATCAAAGCTCTCCCGCTTTTCAAGGTCAAGCGGAATCGGGCGGATGGAAGCTTTGCACTTGAATTTAAGCTCCTCAAGTCTTTCAAGCCTGCGTGCTATTACCCATATCTCGTCAAATTGCTGCTGCTTATCCAAGGCATATACAAACTCGCGTCCCATGCCGGAAGAAGCGCCTGTAATAACGGCAATATCCATAAATAAACCTCGTGTTTCCTGATTTATAAAGCTATTTTACCACGGCCAAAATTAAATATCAATCTGCAACAGACCCTCATTCGTTTAAAATACCAGTTGCTTTTTTCTGGTATTTATATGATAATATAGTTTGGTTGGATATGTTTTCAACCTGATCCGAAAGGAGGTATGTAATATGAAGAAAATGACCAGAGTTGCACTGGTGACCAGCGGAGGCGACTGTCAGGGCCTCAATGCAGCTATACGCGGTGTTGGCAAAGCGCTTTTTGAAAAGCTGGGTGAGCACGTTGAAATATACGGCATGTATGACGGCTACCGCGGCCTTATCGACTGTGACTATAAGTTCATGGGCCCCAAGGATTTTTCCGGTATTCTCACCGAAGGTGGTACCATCCTTGGCACCTCACGTCAGGACTATATACCCGGCAAGGACATTGTGGACGAGGAAGGCAACAGCGTCATCCCCAAGATGAAAACCACCTATAACCGCCTCAACCTTGACTGCCTTATCATTATGGGCGGCAACGGTACCCAGAAAAGTGCAAAGCTTATTGCTGATGCGGGCATGAATGTCATCACTCTTCCCAAGACCATAGATAATGATATCTGGGGCACGGATACTACATTCGGTTTCCAGAGTGCAATAGATATTGCCACGAATGTGGTGGACTACATCCATTCCACTGCCAGCTCCCACAGCCGTATTTTCGTAGTGGAGCTTATGGGCCGTGACGCCGGCTGGCTGACCTTGTATGCCGGCATTGCCAGCGGCGCCGATATTATTCTCATCCCTGAGATACCCTATGATGTCAACAAGCTGGTGGAGCTTATCCAGAAGCGCTATGATTCCGGCCGCACCTTCACTATTATTGCCTGTGCCGAGGGCGCAGTAGCAAAGGAAGACGAAAAGCTGGACGAGGAAGCCAGCCGCAAAAAGAGAGAAAACGCCAATCACCCCACCGTATCCTACGCCCTTGCAGCAGAGCTGGAGGAGCTGACCGGTCAGGAGGCCCGCGTTGCCGTTCCCGGTCACTATCAGCGCGGCGGCCCTCCCTGCCCCTATGACAGGGTACTGGCTACCCAGTTTGGTGCAGCAGCGGCAGAGCTTGTCGTCAACAAACAGTATGGCCGCATGGTGGCAATCCAGGATGGTGAGATTACCTCCATCACCCTTGATGAAGCTGCCAGCCAGACCAAGTTCATGCCCATTGACCACCCGATGATAAAGGTGGCCCGCGATATAGGCATCTGCCTTGGCGACTGATTTGTATGAAAAAAAACTGAGAGGCTTGGCCTCTCAGTTTTTTATTTGCTCACGCTTTTTGCAAGCTCGTTTATCATTTTTCTCTCCTCAGCGGGGGAGAGCGGGCGATCCTCCGTATCCTCCCTGCGTTGCCTGACTTCATTTTTAAGTAGGGGCACAGCCGCAAAAGTGAGAGCCATCAGCATGATAAGCCCCTCCACAATATCAGAAAGCCTGTCCGCCTCTGGAATAAATATCTGCATCACAGCCCCGGCTGCACCGAATAACAAGGCTCCAAAAAATACCGAAAAAAGGCTTTTTCTGCTGAGAATTTTTCTAACAGGCATGTCCGGAAATACAGCTTTCACCGTACACACCAGTGTGGCAGCCAGAATTGCCGCCACGCATATGGCCTTGAGTAAGGCCGACATAAGCGGAGACAACAAAGGCTCCCATAAAAAGCCCAGCGCTCCCAGTAAAAGCCAGCCCCCAAACCAAAGCGGGACTCCCACACCGGCGCGGACAGCCAGCGGAAGACGCTTTACAGCGGTGCGAATTCTGGCACGAATGCCTTTTTTCTTTTCTTCACCGGGAAGTACGCCTTCCTCGTTTATATCGTCCCCGTCCTGAATGTCAAGGGTATCGCTTATCACAATATCGGCAGGGGCATTGCTGCCCGAGAGCAGGTCAGTGGGGGAGTCGAAGCTGCCGCCCAGCAGCACACCAAGAGCAGTAGTGGTGGCCACGGCAGAGGCCACTATGCGTTTTCTTAATTTTTTAAGCTTTGTAAACTTCATTGCAGCCTCCTTTGCAATTTATATCACAATTATAAATCACAATGAGGAAGCTGTCAAATCAGTCCATACAAAGGCGGACTACTTGTTTTTGTCCCGAGGCTTGAACAAAAGTGTAACGGTAAGCGCAAAGAATACAGCCGCGCAAATACCGCCTGCGGAGGCTGTAAAGCCGCCTGTGAAAATACCCAGAAAGCCCTGCTCACTGACGGCCTTTCTCACACCCCTTGCAAGAGTGTTGCCAAAGCCCGTCAGGGGAACGGAAGCACCGGCGCCTGCAAAGTCACACAGCGGCTGGTATACTCCAACAGCTCCCAGTACAAGCCCCGCAACCACATAAAGCGTCAGTATCCTTGCAGGGGTGAGCTTGGTTTTGTCTATGAGCAGCTGCCCTGCAACGCAGAAAAGTCCGCCTGTGACAAAAGCTTTTATCAACATTCCAATGTCATTCATTCTATTCACCCCATCTCTATAGCGACAGCATGGCATATGCCGGGGATGCTGTCACCTTGCTGGGCGCTGGTGGTGGACATGAGCGCGCCGGTAGCCGCAAACAGCACACGTTTCCATACACCCCGCTCCATGGCAGGTATAATGTGTCCGCACAGAACACTGGCGCTGCAGCCGCAGCCGGAGCCTCCGGAAAACACGTTCTGCGTTGCAAGGTCATACATCAGAACACCGCAGTCCATATACTTTGCTCCGGTTTTTATTCCGTCCTTCCTGAAAAGGGACTCCAGAATGTCGTGACCCAGCGCACCCAGGTCGCCGGTAAATACGGCGTCATAGTAGTCAAAATCCCGTCCTGTGTCCTCAAAATGTGCTTTAAGCGTATCGTATGCTGCGGGAGCCATGGCGCTGCCCATACTGTTTGCGTCGTTTATCCCTGCATCCACGATTTTACCGGCAGTCACATGGCTTATTCTCGCGCCTGAGCCGCTGCTGCCCAGAATGGCGGCACCGGCTCCTGTGACCGTCCACTGAGCTGTGGGCGGTCGCTGTCCGCCGTACTCAAGGGGGAAACGGTACTGCCTTTCAGCGGTACAGAAGTGGGAGCCGGTCATGGCGCAGATATGCTCTGCAAAGCCTCCGTCAATGAGCATGGCGCCCAGCGCCAGTGATTCAGCCATGGTAGAACAGGCCCCATACAAGCCAAAGTAAGGCACGGCGCATTCTTTCATTGCAAAGGCCGAGCTTATGCACTGGTTGAGCAAATCACCGGAGAGAATATAGTCAAGCTCAGTACAGGGTATTTTCGCCTTGCCGCAGGCCAACTGATAACAGTAGCGCAGCATGTGTATCTCCGCCTTTTCCCAACTGCTCTGCCCGAAATAGGAGTCCTCGGATATGTGGTCAAAACACTCTTTCAGCGGCCCTTCGCCCTCTTTCTTACCCACTACTGCGGCAGTAGCGGTGAAAACAGGCCGGGAGGGGAGTGTAACAGTCTGCTTGCCAAGCTTTTTCATAAATAATACCTCTGCTTCGTTTTTCGTTATTATGCGCAAAAGAGTGGAAAATATAAAAAGTGAAGGTCATTTTCGACCTTCACTTTTTACGTAAATTAAATTATGTCAACTAATCTTCAGCGTCTCCCAAAGAGTGTTGATGTAGGAGAGGGTTTCGTTGTCCAGGTTCCTGTAAGCATATTTGTTGTACAGCTCACGGAAGGACTCCATCTCCGGGTAGAGAATGGCGATGGCTTCCTCGCCCAGATCCTCCATGTAACCCTCGTCTTCATATACAGCGCTGTTGGGACTGGAGTAGTATATATACTCGGCGTTTGCAATGGCAGGCTCAGGCGAGAGCATGTAGTTTATGAATATCTCGGCAAGCTCCTTGTTCTGGCAGCAGCTGGGGATACACATGGCGTCAACAAAATAGTTTGTATGGTCGGGGTAGTAGAAGCGAAGATCCACATCCTCTGCCTGTGCGTCCAGCATGGTGAAGTAGTCACCGGCGTAGTAGGCGGCAATGGCGGCCTCGCCTGACTCCATCATGTTGTATATCTCGTCCATAACGTAGCTTTTTACCAGCGGCCTCTGGGCTTTCAGCTCTTCAAGCGCCCTGTCCCAGTTGGCGTGGTCAGTGCTGTTGATGTCCAGATCCAGCTTGTACTGGGCGGTGGCGAAAGCGTCGCGGGAGTTGTTGAACTGGAGTATATCGCCTGCATACTTGTCGTTCCACAGAAGCTCCCAGCCTGTTGCGTCCGCTTCATCCACAACGTTTGCATTGTACATAATGCCTATCACGCCGTAGGTGTAAGGCACGGTGTACGTGTCTTCCGGGTCATAGTAAAGACCCCGGAAATCCTCGCTAATATACTTGTAGTTGGGGATATTGTCAAAGTCAAGAGGCAGCAGCATATCCTCATTGAGCATACGGGCGATCATATAGTCGGAGGGAATGACCAGATCAAAGCTGACAGCACCGCTGGATAGCTTTGCATACATGTCCTCGTTGCTGGCGTAAGTGGAGTAGTTTACCTTCACCTTCTGCCCGTAAGTTTCCTCGTACCATTCCTCAAAGGCCTTGACGGTATCAAGAGTATCGTCCGAGCCGTCGGAGATATATTCGCCCCAGTTATATACGTTCAGCTCCATGGTGCCTCTGCCGCTGAATACCAAAACTAACACAAAGCATACAGCCAGCACACCGCCGATAATTCCCACGGCCATCTTCCTGAATCTGCTGTGCTCCTTCTTTGCGGCGGCCTTTGTCTTTGCGGACTTTGCCACAGCTTCGTCATCCACAAGATTATTGAGGATAAGCAGAGCCAGTATCACAAAGAAGATAATGGTGGCAAGGGCGTACATCTTGGGAGTGACGGTTTTTTTGGTCATATTGTAGATGCGGATGGGGAGAGTCTCAAAGCCGTTGCCGGAGGTGAAGTAGCTTATTACGAAGTCATCGAGGGAGAGGGTAAAGGCCATAATCATGCCTGTAACGATACCGGGCATTATTTCCGGCACTTCAACCTTGAAAAAAGCTCTCAGCGGGGTGCAGCCCAGATCCATTGCGGCCTCTGGAAGAGACTTGTCCATCTGCTGGAGTTTGGGAAGAACCTGTAAGATAACGTAGGGCAGGCAGAAGGTTATGTGGGCGATGAGCATGGTCCAGAAGCTGAGGCTTGTGGCGGCGCCGAAAAGCCTGCCCACAAAAACGAACATCAGCATAAGGGAGATACCGGTGATGATATCCGGGTTTATCATGGGGATGTTGGTCACGGTATCCATGGTCATGCGCAGATACTTGTTTCTCAGCTTGTTTATACCCACGGCTGCGGCAGTACCCATAACAGTGGAGACAAGGGCAGCGGACACGGCCAGTATAAGGGTGTTTCTCACGGCATTGAGAGTCTCAGCGTCCTTGAAAAGCTCCTTGTACCAATTGAGTGAGAAACCTGAGTAAACGGACAGACTCTTAGCCTCGTTGAAAGAAAAAACAAGAAGAATGATGATAGGCGCGAAGAGGAAGAGCATTATGATGCCGGTGTATACCTTGGATGCGGTTTTCATATACTATGCCCTCCTTTCACACAGCGGTCTTCCTGCTGGCAAAGCGCTGCAAAAGCGCCATGCAAACAAGGAGTATCACCATCAGAATAAAGGCGATGGCAGCGGCAAAGTGCAGATTATTTGCAATATACTGGCCTTCAATGGCATCACCTATCAGGTAGAACATACCGTTGCCCAGCTTCTGGGAGATATAGAAGGTGCTGATTGAGGGGATGAGCACCATGTTTATGCCGGAGATGACGCCGGGCAGGCTCAAAGGCCATATAACGCGGCGCAGCACACCCACACTGTTGCAGCCCAGGTCCCGGGCGGCCTCTATGAGACGTATGTCCATCTTTGCCATCACAGAGTATATGGGCAGTATCATGTATGGGAAATAGTCATATACCATGCCGATGACAACGGCGGCTTCGGTGCCGATAATGTGCACCGGGCGGATGCCCACAGCTTCCAGAATACCGTTTAAAATACCGGTGTCCTGCAAAATGGTCATCCATGCATAGGTGCGGATAAGAAAGTTCATCCACATTGGGATCATGATAAGTGTAATCATGATCTTCTGGGCTCTGGCACTGGCGCGGGATATGATATAGGCCATGGGGTAGCCCATGAGAAGGCATATTACAGTGGATATCACAGCCAGTTTCAAAGAGCGGCCGAATATCACAAGGTAAGTGTGTACTTCTCTGTCTATGCCGTTTTCGGTGACAGAGGAGGTGGCAGTGAAAAACCTTGTTATGTTTTCAAAGGTGAAATTGAATTCGGAGTCTGTGAAGGCGTAATATGCCACGAAGATAAGCGGCACAATTATGAAGAATGCCGCCCATACAGAGTAGGGCGCCAGAGTCAGCCTCTGCACAAGGCTGCCCCGCGAAGTATTTTTGTTCCTCATTCTTCGCTCTCACTTTCTGCATCGCTCAGCTCGTCCAGCTCGTTGGAGAAGGAGGAATAGTCACCGTAAAGGCCGGAATATTCGGACTTTTTCATAATGTGGATGGCATCAGGCTCAATGTAAAGGCCAATATGCTCGTCCACGTCCACAAAGTCGGTGGTCTGGATCATCCATTTGAAGCCGTTTATATCCACAATTATCTCGTAGTGAACGCCAAGGAAGGTCACGGAGGTCACAACGCCTTTAAGCATGCCCTTGTCCTCAGCCACTATGTCCACGTCCTCGGGTCTTACCACAACGTCAACAGCCTCGCGCTTTCCAAAACCGCTGTCCACACAGTCGAAGATGTGGCCGGAGAAGGCAACCTTATAGTCGGAGAGCATCACGCCGTCAAGAATGTTGCTCTCGCCGATAAAGTCTGCCACAAAGGCGTTTTCCGGCTCATTGTAGATATCCACGGGAGTACCTATCTGCTGAATACGGCCCTCGCTCATGACCACCACAGTGTCAGACATGCTGAGAGCCTCTTCCTGGTCATGGGTGACAAATACGAAGGTAATACCGGTGGCCTTCTGTATTTTTTTAAGCTCAGCCTGCATATCCTTTCTCAGCTTCAGGTCGAGAGCGGCAAGCGGCTCGTCCAGAAGCAGCACCTTGGGGCGGCTGATAAGGGCGCGGGCAATGGCCACACGCTGCTGCTGACCGCCGGAGAGGGAAGTGACGCTTCTGGTCTCAAAGCCGGTCAGCGCTACAAGAGCGAGCATTTCCTGCACCTTCTGCTCTATCTCATCGCGGGGAACCTTTTTTTCACGCAGGGGAAAGGCCACGTTTTCAAAAACGTTCAGATGGGGGAAGAGTGCATAGCGCTGGAAAACGGTGTTTACATTGCGCTTATAGGGCGGTACATCGTTTATGTTTTCGCCCATGAATATAACATCACCCTTGTCTGCGCTCTCAAAGCCGCCGATAAGTCTGAGAGTGGTGGTTTTGCCGCAGCCGGAGGGACCCAGCAGCGTCAGAAATTCATTATCGTATATGTTCAGGCTGATGTCGTCCAGCACAACCTGTCCGTCGTAAGCCTTGGTGATATTTTTCAGCTCGATTATCTTTTTCATTTCCTTTGCCCCCAACAAAAAAGTGACGCATGCACCGGCATACGTCACTGTGTAGATACGATAATCCCCGCATATATGCGGAGTCTGGTATCCCAATGGGTTTGAGAGTCTATATAGCAAGAAACTACTTTTACTACTCTTATTGACCATTTCACAAGTTATGATGCTGTGCAGCACGGTTTATAGTAACCAACTTATAAAACTTGAGCCTAAACTCAATCAATAAGGCAACTAAAGTTGCCGCCGCATTCCGCGGGAAATCGGCATTCGACCCGGCTGTCCGTGTGGCCTTGGCTGTGCTGTGCACAGCGGTCGTATCTTGCTTTGGATAACTCAGCCATCCAATTGAGACGACTAATTCTAACAATATTCCCTCAAAGTGTCAATAGGCTAATAGTACTTAAATCTCAGTATTTCACATCCCACAAAATAAGGCCCTGAGCGGGGGCGGTAAATCCGGCATTCTGACGGGAGCGGGAGGCAAAAACAGCGGGAATATCATCTTGAGAGAGCTTGTGTGTTCCAACGTCAAGAAGTGTTCCGGTGAGTATCCTCACCATGTTATATAAAAATCCGTCTCCGGTGAATGTAAGCCGAAGCTCGTGACCTAGCCGCTCTATTTTTATCTCTTTAAGCTCACGCACCGGGGACTTGTTTCCACGGTGAGTTGAAAATGCAGTAAAATCCTGTTTACCCAATAGTTTTGCAGCTGCCATTTCCATGGCAAGCGTATCCAGAGTCAGGGGAAACCTGTACATATACTTTCGCTCAAAAACATTGGGAACATCACTGTTCCAGATACGGTAAACGTAGCTTTTTTCCCGGCAGCTCAGTCTTGCGTGAAAGCGCATGTCCACCTTTTCCAAAGCCTCCGCCCCAATATCTTCCGGCAGATGCTCTCTCAGTAAGGTTAACATAACATTAACATCCATATCAGTCTCAGCTTTGAATGAGCAGACCTGTGCTCTGGCGTGTACACCCGCATCGGTACGACCGGAACCGTGGATTTCGACGTTCTGGGAGAGCATACGGCTGAGTATGGTCTCCAGCTTTGCCTGTATGGTATCAGGGGTATTGCCCTGTTTTTGCCAGCCTTTGTAGCGGCTGCCGTCGTAGGAGAGTGTAAGTTTATAGTTTTGCATAATATCACCGTTTTTTATTTTAAACCATAAAAGCTCAAAAAGCAAAGGCTTATAGTTGTGCATAAGATGTACCGGCAAATTATTTTGCCGGGAAAGAAGGAACACAGCAATGAAGCTTGAAAATATTATTCTGCCGGGCGATGTAAAAAGGATGCTGGCAGAGTGTGAATACATCTATATTCCTGAAAATGAAAAAGCCCTTTATGAAAAATGCTGTGAGGGCATGGAAAAGGATGAATTTTACATCAGCTACAGTGTAAAAGCAGGCGGAGATATCCATGAGGCGACGCTTGTTCGCTGTAAAAACGGCCTTGCCGTAAATTATACCGAAGACTATATGCGCCGGCGCGACCCTGACAGCATGAGCATAGCCGATACTCTGCCCACGGATAAACCCCGGTTTTCCGCTCGTTACGGCTATGATTTCCATATCCTGCGTGAAGAAACTTTCAGCTGGATGAAAAAACAAAGACTCATATTTCTTCCGTTCAGGGCAGGAGGGCGGAAATACGGTTATGACGCGGCACTTATATGCCCTGAGAACGCTGCGTTTTTCGCCCTTGCACTTGGGATGATGCAGGGCTTTTTGGATGAAGATGTGCTTGAAAAGGAGTACAGACCGGAAGCCCTTATTTATCTTGCGCCGCCCTTTCGTCACAGCCATTTTGCAGGGCGGCAGGCGGTGGTACACCAGAGAAGTGAAAAACTGCACGAGGTATTTTCGTATAATCTCTATCCGGGGCCTTCGGCCAAGAAGGGAGTATTCTCCATTTTGCTTGACATAGGCGAGCGAAAGGCAAGGGTATGCAATCATGCCAGTGCGGTCATATCCGAGTCAGCCTATGGAAACAGACTGAGCTTTATGCACGAGGGCGCATCCGGCGGAGGAAAAAGCGAAATGCTCGAACCCGTCCACACAGATCCCCACGGCAGGATACTGCTGGCAAAAAATACTTTTACAGGGGAAGAATTTACCCTTGCCCTCAAGGATAGCTGCACTCTCACGCCGGTGGCGGATGATATGGTGCTTACCCGCAGCACAACTGAGAATACAGCGGCTAAACTCCTCCTTGCCGACGGCGAGGAGGGCTGGTTTCTCCGGGTGGACGGGGACACCGCCTATGGCAGCATCCCCGACTATGAGAAAATCAGCATCCATCCGAGAACGCCCCTGATGTTTTTCAATATTCAGGCGGTTGGCGGTGCTACCTGCCTTATATGGGAGCATCTTTTGGAGTCTGACGGCAAGCCTTGTACAAATCCAAGGCTGATAATACCCAGAACTGAGCTGGGCTGTGACGTAGACAATCCGTTTTTGCCGGTGGATGTGCGCTCATTTGGCGTGCGTATGCCGCCGTCATCTGCAAGCTCACCCGATTACGGGGTTATGGCCCTCATCCAGATAGTCCCGGCGGCTCTGGCCTGGCTGTGGCGGCTCATTTCGCCCCGGGGCTACAAAAACCCATCCATAAGCGGCACTTCATCTTCAAAGCTGGTCAGTGAGGGGGTAGGTTCATACTGGCCTTTTCATACAGGGACAAAAGTCAGACAGGCGAATTTACTTTTAAAGCAGATAATGGATACACCGCAAACCCTGAATATCCTCATTCCGAACCAACACATCGGCGCTTTCTCTGTGGGCTTTGCACCCCAGTGGATTGTCCGGGAATTTCTCACCCGCCGTGGAGGCAGAATAAACTCTGGCAGACTTGTGGAGGCGCGCTGTCCTATATTCGGATATGATATTGACCGGCTGAAGCTTGAAGGTCAATGTCTGCCTGCGGGCCTTCTTCACCCTTATATGCAGCCGGAGCTTGGCACAGAAGGCTATGACAAGGGGGCAGGGCTTCTTACAGACTTTTTCAAAGCGCAGCTTGGGCAGTACAATGTTCTGGAGCTTGATCCACTGGGACGGGAAATAATAGAGCTCTGCCTTTCAGATGCGCCTCTTTCCGAATATCTCCGGCTTAGCCCGGAACTTCCGATATGAAATGCGCGTAAAACTGCGATTTAACTTGTGCTGAGGGCAAAAGAGTGGTATTATGGCAGAAAAGTTTGACAGGAGGCAGGATAATGAAAATTGTAGTTTTGGGCGGCGGAATAAGCACCGAGCGCCATGTGGCTCTGGTTACAAGCACCTCTGTCTGCAAGGCGCTGAGAAGCCGTGGCCATAAGGCCATATTTGTGGATATGTATTTGGGCCTTGAGGACTACGATAAACCTCTTGAACAGGCTTTTGACGAGCCGGACGGTTTTTGCGGCGATGTGGCCGTTGAGAAGGTGGAGCCAGATCTTGAAAAGGTGAAGGCCTCAAGAAAAATGAAGGGCCCCAGCCATCTTGGTAAAAACGTGCTGGAGATATGCGCCCTTGCCGACTGTGTTTTTCTCGGTCTTCACGGTGAGGACGGTGAGGACGGCAAGATTCAGGCCACGCTTGACCTTCTTGGCGTACCCTATACCGGCTCAAATTCTCTCAGCAGCGCCATGGCCATGGATAAGGCTGTTGCAAAGCGCGTCATGGAGGGCGCAGGCGTACTGACACCCAAATGGGAGGAACTTGTGTATGCCGCAGAGGATGTGCCTGCACTTGTTGAGCGGCTGAGCGTTCCATGTGTTGTGAAGTCCGTCAACGGCGGCTCTTCTATCGGCGTAGCCCTGCCGGACACCAGAGAGGAGCTCGAAAAGGCTCTCTATGAGCTTTTGAAGTACGGCAACCGTATTCTGGTGGAGGAAAAGATCATCGGACGTGAGATGACCCAGCCCATTCTGGACGATGAGTATCTGAGCACGATTGAGATAGTGCCTCCAGAGGGCGGCACCTTTGACTATGTTGCCAAATACCAGAGCGGAGATGAGGGCGCTACGGAAATATGCCCCGCCCGCATAACTGAGGCCGAGCATAAGCTCATGGGCGAGGCTGCGCTTCGCTTTCATAAGGCTCTGGGGCTGAGCGTGTACTCCCGCACCGACTTTATAATTGACGCAGAGGGGCGCGCATGGTGTCTTGAGGTGAACACGCTTCCCGGAATGACGCCAAACAGCCTCATTCCCAAGGCGGCAAAGGTAGCCGGGCTCGATTATCCCGAACTTTGCGAGAAAATCGTGATGCTCTCTCTTGAGGCCCGCCGCAAAGGACTTTGATTTCAATTTGTTAACAAAATATTGATACTTTGCGTGTAACTTGTGGTAATATTGTCGTTGGATAAGTTTCATAAATCATAGTCTGGCATATCAGGGTGAATTCATGAGAGAACGCATAGCAAGGTTTATGGCCGGCAGAAACGGCAATGACCAATTGAATGTATTTTTGCTTATAGTGGATGTTGTTCTGCTTGTTCTGGCGGGAATAATCTCACGGGGAAAAGGCAGCATACTCTATCCTATGGCTGTAATATTGCTTTTTGTGGTGTATTTCCGCATGTTTTCCCGTAATCTCTATAAGAGACGCGAGGAAAACGGCAAGTACCTGCGTATAAAGCATAATTTTGAGTCTGCCATGCGCGTACGCAAGGAGCGCTGGGTGCAGCGCAAGGACTATAAGTTTTTTACCTGTCCTTCCTGTCGGGCGGCTCTGCGCGTGCCCAGAGGCCGGGGTAAGCTGAAGATAGTCTGCCGCAAATGCGGCACATCCTTCTTCGGCAAGTCCTGATATGTTTGGCTATCTCACCGCCTGCCCCCAGCCTTTGGGAGAGGAGCGGGCAAAACGTTACAAGTCATTTTACTGCGGCGTGTGCATGAGTCTGAAACGCCGCCATGGGCAGCTTTCCCGCCTGACTCTCAACTATGACCTCAGCTTTCTGGTGCTGCTTTTGGGTTCACTTTATGAGCCTGAGGAGGAGAGGGAGGAAAGCTGCTGTGTTGTTCACCCATTCAAAAAGCAGGAAAAAATAAGCACTGAGATAAGTTCCTATGCGGCCGATATGAATTTGATGCTGGCCTACCTTAAATGCCTTGACAACTGGCAGGATGATGGCAGCATGATTTCAGCTGCTGAGGCGGCGGTGCTGAAAAAATCATATAAAAAACTCTCCCTTGAGTATCCAAGACAGCATCAGGCCATGTGCAAGTCTCTTGAAATGCTGCATAAGCTTGAAAAAGAGCGCATTGAGGATGCGGACGCGGCAGCAGCCTGCTTCGGTTATCTGATGGCGGAAGTTCTCGTGTACAGAGAAGACCGTTGGAGTGATACCTTACGCGCCATGGGAATGGCCCTTGGCAAGTTCATATATATCATGGACGCTGTCATGGATCTGGATTCAGACACCATCCATAACAGCTACAATCCCTTTCGCCGCTATTACGGACTGGATAATCAGCAGCGCTTTCGCGATATTCTGAAAATGCTCCTTGCCGAGTGCATATATTATTTTGATAAACTGCCTCTCGTGCAGGATGTGGACATATTGAAAAATATCCTTTGCGTGGGACTGTGGCAGCAGTTTGATGCCAGATTTGCCCCGCAGAAAGGAAAAACGGATGTATCAGGACCCCTATAAAGTCCTCGGCGTCTCTCCGGACGCCACTGATGAAGAAATAAAAAAAGCATACAGAGAGCTGACAAAAAAGTACCATCCCGACCTTAACCCCAACGACCCCAAAGCTGCCGAGAAGATGAACGCTGTCAACTCCGCCTACGACCAGATCAAAAACGGCGGAGCCCAGCAGCAGTACGGGTCCAATCCCTACGGGCAGCAGAGCTCTTACTCCAACCCATACGGCCAGTACGGCGGTTATAATGGCAGCTACGGCCAATGGAGCGGCTGGAGCAACTGGGGTGAGTGGAACTATGGCGGGGCTGCGTCCTCAGCAAGAAACGAGCGAAGCGAATATACTGCCGCAAAGAACTACATCAGAAACGGCATGTATAAAGAGGCGCTCACAGCTCTCTCCGGTGTGCCGCTGTCCGAGCGTGATGGTAAGTGGTACTATCTGCACGCCGGGGCCAATATGTATATGGGCAACAAGATCGCCGCTATGGAGTCTGCAAAGCGGGCCGTGGAGATAGAGCCTGACAACGAAGAGTACAGACGGCTTCTGGAGCAGCTTCAGAGCGGTCGGGACTTCTATGACAATTACAGCAATCAGTATACTTCAGGCTTTGATATGAGCAGATTTTGCTTTATCCTCTGCGCCATCAACTTCTGCCTCGGTTCACCCTGCGGGCATTTCTTCTGCTGCTGAAAACCGTATAAAACAACAAACCCCAACAGCCAAGGCTGTTGGGGTTTGATTACGTTTATTTATCTTTTGAAGCTGTCCTTCAGTGCAACGGAACGGTTGAATACCAGATGGCCGGGCTTTGCGTCCTTGTTGTCAAGGCAGAAGTAGCCCTGGCGCATGAACTGGTAGCCTTCGGCGCTCTTGCCCTTTTCGGGCATGGGAGCTTCAGCCAGACCGGCCTCCACCTTGCAGCCCTTGAGGATGATAAGGCTTTCAGGGTTGAGATACTCAAGGAAATCCTTATCCTGTCCGTCGGGATCGGGATCGGTGAAGAGATAGTCATAGAGTCTGACCTCTGCGTCAACACAGTCGGCGGCGTTGACCCAGTGAATGGTTGCGCCCTTGACCTTGCGGCCGTCGGCAGGATTGCCGCCACGGCTTTCCGGGTCATACTCACAGTAAACTTCCTTGATGCTGCCGTCGGGATTCTTGGCGCAGCCGGTGCAGGTGACAAGGTATGCACCCTTCAGGCGCACCTCGTTGCCCGGGTAGAGACGCTTGTACTTGGGCGCAGCAGCCTCGAGGAAGTCCTCAGACTCAATGTAAAGTTCACGGGAGAAAGTAATCTCACGTACGCCGTCCTCTTCCCGGAGGGGATTATTCTCCACGGTGAGAGTTTCGCTCTGACCTTCGGGGTAGTTTGTTACAATGAGCTTGACGGGGTTGAGAACTGCCATAACGCGCTTTGCATTGGCGTTAAGATCATCTCTCAGGCAGCTTTCAAGCAAAGCCCAGTCAACGGTGGAGTCCACCTTGGAAACGCCGATGCGCTCGCAGAAATCACGGATGGAGCGGGAAGTGTAGCCACGGCGGCGCAGACCGCAGAGGGTGGGCATGCGGGGATCATCCCAGCCGCTTACTCTGCCTTCCTCCACAAGCTTTCTCAGCTTGCGCTTGGACATAACGGTGTAATTTATGCCAAGGCGGGCAAACTCTATCTGACGGGGCTTGTGGTAGGGGATGGACACATTGTTGACTACCCAGTCGTAAAGAGGTCTGTGATCCTCATACTCAAGAGAGCACAGGGAATGGGTGATGCCTTCCAGTGCGTCCTGAATGGGATGGGCAAAGTCGTACATGGGGAAGATGCACCACTTGGTGCCCTGACGGTGGTGCTCAATGTAGCGGATGCGGTAGATAACGGGGTCACGCATATTGAAGTTGCCGCTTTCAAGGTCTATCCTGGCACGAAGGGTGTACTTGCCCTCCTCAAACTCACCGTTTCTCATGCGCTCAAAGAGCTCAAGACTTTCTTCAACAGGACGGTCGCGCCAGGGGGAAACTGCGGGACGGGTAGTGTCACCGCGGTACTCACGAAACTGCTCCGGTGTCAGCTCGCAGACGTAGGCCAGACCCTTTTTGATAAGCTCAATGGCGTACTCATAGGTCTTTTCAAAGTAGTCAGAGCCGTAGAAAAATCTGTCACCCCAGTCAAAGCCCAGCCAGTGGATATCCTCCTGGATAGCGTCCACAAACTCGGTGTCCTCCTTGGCGGGGTTGGTGTCATCCATGCGCAGATTGCAGATACCGCCAAACTTCTCGGCAGTGCCGAAGTCTATGGTCAGAGCCTTGCAGTGACCGATATGCAGATATCCGTTGGGTTCGGGCGGGAAGCGGGTGTGTACCTGCATTCCGTAGCAGCGGTTGCCCTCGGAAAGATCTTCGATTATAAAGGAATCAATAAAGTTTCTTGATATTTCGTCCATGTCTATATTCTCCCAACGATAAAATCCTAGATATTATAAACGATAGTTCTTTCAATTACAACTAAAAACTGATATACTCTGAAAAAAGAAATAAATACAGGAGAAAGCTATGGACAATATTTTTGATATCCTCATAATTGGCGGCGGCGCTGCCGGCTGCTCTGCCGCACTTACAGCCCTCAACCGGGGCAAAAGCGTGGGCGTAATAACAAATCCGGTGGAGACTACAGCCCTTTACAAGGCAGAGTGGGTTACTAATTACCCCGGCTTTGCATCTGTTTCCGGCAGAGAGCTTGCCGAAAACTTCTTTGAGCAGATGGAGAAGGCGGGCGCTGTTATCATAAAGGGACGTGCGCTTTCTGTCATGCCCTTTGGGGACAGCTTCGGCGTAGCCGTTGGCAATGTTTTTTACCAGTGCCGCACCCTTATAGTAGCCGCCGGAATTACCCGGGAAAAGCTCTATCCCGGCGAGGCTGAGTTTTTGGGCCGTGGTGTCAGCTATTGCGCCACATGCGACGGTATGCTCTACAGAGGCAAAAAAGTTGCCCTTCTTGGAAACAGCGCCGAGGCTGCGGAGGATGCTGAGTTTCTCCGCTCCATCGGCTGTGAGGTCATGGAGTTTCGTGAAAACGTCAGATACGAGATAAAAGGGGAGAGCAAGGCCGATACCCTCGTTTATAAGGGCGAGGAATATAAATTGGACTGTGTTTTTATAATAAAGGACACTGTTTCAGTTACCCATCTTGTACCCGGCCTTGAGTATGAAAACGGCGGCATCGTCACAAATAAGGATATGTCCACCGCAGTGCCGGGTGTCTTTGCCGCCGGGGACTGCACCGGAAAGCCCCTGCAGCTTGGCAAGGCCGTAGGCGAGGGCAATATCGCGGCCCTTTCAGCTTGTGGGTATCTGGATAAGGTGGGAAAATAACTATTTTTGTTACTGCTCACAAATTAAAACTTGTGGTTTTGTAAGTATTGACAAATCAAATCCGCTTAATTATAATCTTGTCATATTGTTTGTCGCTGTGACGGGCAGGAGTACCCGGTATGTGCATCCAAAGAGAGAAAGCGCTTGGTGTAAGCTTTCGTTGCGCGCCGGAGAAGGTCGGCCCTGAGCGGGCGGAGTGAAGGCTTAGGCTGTGTAGCTTTGCCGTAATCCCTGCGTTAAAGGGAATTGAGTGCCGTATTATACGGAATTCAGGTGGTACCACGGTAATATTATCGCCCTGAAGCTATGTGCTTCAGGGCGCTTTCTTTTGGAAGGAGAGAGGTAAATGAAAGAGCTTCCCAAAACCTATGACCCCAAATCGGTGGAAAAGAAAATTTACGACATGTGGATGAAAGGCGGATACTTCAAGGGCGTTATCGACCCCGCGAAGAAGCCCTTCTCCATCGTCATGCCCCCTCCCAATGTGACAGGTCAGCTGCACATGGGCCACGCGCTGGACACCACTTTGCAGGATATTCTTACCCGCTATAAGCGCATGCAGGGCTACTCCGCCATGTGGCTGCCCGGCGTTGACCATGCCGGTATCGCCACCCAGATAAAGGTGGAAGAGGTCCTTCGCAAGGAAGAGGGCAAGACCCGCTACGACCTGGGCCGGGACAAGTTCCTTGAGCGCGTGTGGGACTGGAAGCAGCAGTACGGTGACCGTATCGTTGAGCAGCAAAAGAGCATGGGCGTCAGCTGCGACTGGGACCGCAGCCGCTTCACCATGGACGAGACCTGCGCCAAGGCCGTCCGCGAGACCTTCTGTGAGCTTTACGAAAAGGGCCTTATCTACAAGGGCCGCCGTATCATCAACTGGTGCCCCAAGTGCCGCACTGCCCTTTCTGATGCCGAGGTCGAGTACAAGGATGTTGCCGGTAACTTCTGGCATATCCGCTACCCCATTGAGGACTCTGACGAGGAGTTTGTCATCGCCACCACCCGTCCTGAGACCATGCTGGGCGACACCGGCGTTGCCGTCAATCCTCAGGATGAGAAGTATCAGCACCTTGTTGGCAAGAACGCAATCCTTCCTTTGGTTGGCAGAAAGCTCCCCATCGTTGCTGACGATTACGTTGAGCTGGGCTTTGGTACCGGCGCTGTCAAGATGACTCCCTGCCACGACCCCAACGACTATGAAGTGGGCCTTCGCCACAATCTTGAGCAGATTCAGGTCATTGACGAGGATGCCCGTATCATCAACGGCGGCAAGTACGACGGTATGGACCGTTACGAGTGCCGCAAGGCCATCGTTGCCGACCTTGAGGCAGAAGGCTATCTGGTCAAGGTCGAGCCTTATAACCACAATGTTGGCTGCTGCTACCGCTGCGGCAACGTTGTTGAGCCTCTCACCAGCCCCCAGTGGTTTGTCAGCATGAAGCCTCTGGCAAAGGAAGCCATCGAGGTTGTCAAGGACGGACGCATCAAGTTCGTACCCGAGCGCTTCACCAAGACCTATCTCAACTGGATGGAGAATGTCCATGACTGGTGCATCTCCCGCCAGCTCTGGTGGGGCCATCAGATCCCTGCATGGTACTGCGCCGACTGCGGCCATGTGACCGTCTCCCGTGAAGACGCTACTAAGTGCGAAAAGTGCGGCAGCGCCAACATCACCCGTGATGAGGACGTGCTGGATACCTGGTTCTCCTCCGCACTCTGGCCCTTCTCCACAATGGGCTGGCCCGAAAAGACCGAGGAGCTGAACTACTGGTATCCCACCAGCGTAATGGTCACCGGCTACGATATAATCTTCTTCTGGGTCGCCAGAATGATCTTCTCCGCCATGGAGCAGATGAAGGAGATACCCTTTGAGACTGTCTTTATCCACGGCCTTGTCCGCGACAGTCAGGGCAGAAAGATGTCCAAGTCCCTGGGTAACGGCATAGATCCTCTGGAAATGGTGGATAATTACGGCGCGGATGCCCTGCGCTTCAACCTCATCACCGGCAACTCTCCCGGCAACGATATGCGCTTCTTCGTTGAAAAGTGCGAGGCCATGCGTAACTTCTGCAATAAGATCTGGAACGCCTCCCGCTTTGTCATGATGAACCTGACCATCGACAAAAACGAGCTGCCCGAAAAGCTTGAGATAGAGGATAAGTGGATTCTCTCCAAGCTCAACGATGTTGCAAAGGAAGTCTGCATCAATATGGACTCCTTTGAGCTGGGCGTTGCCGCAGGCAAGATATATGACTTTATCTGGGACAGCTACTGCGACTGGTATATTGAGCTTACAAAGCCCCGCCTCAACGGCGAGGACGCTGAGTCCAAGCTCTCTGCCCAGAAGGTGCTGCTGTACGTTCTCACCGAAATTCTCAAGCTTTTGCACCCCTTCATGCCCTTCGTTACTGAAGAGATATGGCAGGCCCTGCCCCATGACGGCGAAGCCCTCATGGTCGCAAAGTATCCTGAGTTCACTGAGGCTCTCAGCTTCCCCGAGGACGAGCAGAACTTTGAGATGGTCATGAATGCCATCAAGGCCGTCCGCGCCCGCCGCAGCGAGATGAACGTGCCCCCCTCCAGAAAGGCACACCTTATCATCGCCACCGACAGAAAGGCCGCCTTTGAAGCCGGCAACAGCTATATCTGCAAGCTGGCCTACGCAAGCGAGGTGAGCGTTGTGGACGAAGCTCCCGAAGGCAGCGAAGGCATGGTCTCCGTGATTACCGACAATGCCCGTATGTACATGCCCATGGCAGAGCTGGTGGATCTGGAGAAGGAGCGCGAGCGCATGAACAAGGAGCTTGCCAATGCCCAGAAGCAGCTGGCAGGCCAGATTGCAAAGCTGGCCAACGAAAACTTCGTCTCCCGCGCTCCCGAGCATGTTGTCAATATCGAGCGCGAGAAGAAGGCCAAGCTTGAGGCACTTATCGAAAATATCACCCTCAGCCTTGAAAATCTTGGCAAATAAGCTTTAAGAGCCTTTGTTCGACAGCTTATTCAAACAAAATCATATAAAATGGCACCGCATACTCAGGTATGCGGTGCTTTTTTGCGTCAAAAAGGACAGGAGATGAAAAAATGAACATAAATGCCGCATATTCGGCTGGCAGGCTCACGGTATATCTGGTGGGCGAACTGGATCACCACCAGTCCAGAACCGCCATACGCTCCATTGAGGAGCTTCTGGACGAGTACATGCCCAGAGACTGTGTGCTGGAGCTTTCACAGCTTAACTTCATGGACTCTTCGGGGATTGCTCTTATAGTGAAAACCGGCAGACTTATGAAGGAGCAGGGCGGACGTGTCTGGATAGAAAATCCGGCAACTCAGCCAAGGCGCGTAATTGACGCCTCCGGCATAGACAGGCTCATTCCGGTTGCCATAAACAAATAAGGAGGAAAAAGATGAACAGTTCAAACTACATAAAGATAGAGTTCCCCAGCAAAAGCTGTAATGAAGCCTTTGCCCGGGCTGCTGCTGCCGCCTTCGCCACCCAGCTTGACCCCAGCATGGAGGAACTGGGCGATATAAAAACCGCAGTATCCGAAGCCGTCACAAACTGCATAGTCCATGCCTATCCACAGACAATAGGCAAGGTCAGTATGCGCCTTCGGGTCATAGACAGCTGCATACTTGAGATATCCGTGCGGGACTGGGGCTGCGGCATAGAAAACGTGGGACAGGCCATGGAACCGCTCTACACCACCGGCGGCGACGACAGAAGCGGCATGGGCTTTACAATTATGGACAGCTTTATGGACTCGCTTCGTGTCCGCTCCGCAAGCGGTAAAGGTACGACTGTTACCATGCGCCGCTGTATAAGCCCGAGGACTGGCAGAAGATGAGTGACCATATCAATGATATCCGCCTTGCCCAAGGTGGAAACAGGGAAGTGGCAGGACGGCTCATAGAGGAAAACTCCGGTCTTATCTGGAGCATAGCAAGGCGATTTTTCGGCCGGGGAGTTGACCCGGAAGACCTCTATCAACTGGGCTGTGTGGGCTTTCTCAAGGCCATAGACGGCTTCGATGAGAGCTACGGCACAAAGTTCTCCACCTATGCCGTTCCAAAGATCTCCGGCGAGATACGCCGCTTTCTCCGTGATGACGGTACGGTAAAGGTAAGCCGTGGCATCAAGGAACAGGCCGCGCAGATAAAAAATGCCCGCGTCCAGCTTGAGCAGCGATTGGGACGGGAACCCAGTATATCAGAGCTTGCAAGGGAAACCGGGTTTACGCCGGAGGAAATTGTCTTTGCCGAGGTTGCAACCGGCCCGGCAGAGAGCCTGCAGCGGGAAAGCGGTGAGGACGGCTTTACCCTTGAACTGGTGCTGGGCGACTATACCGCGGAAGAAAAAATGGTGGAGTACGTTGCCTTGCGCTCAGCCATTGAAAAATTGCCGGAAAAGGAGCGGCAGGTGGTGGCCCTTCGCTATTACCACGGTATGACCCAGCAAAACTGCGCCAAGGTTATGCGCGTATCGCAGGTACAGATATCCAGGCTTGAACGCCGGGCAGTGGAAGCCCTGAGAGAAATGTTAAAATGATAAATCCCCGAAAGATGAATTCTTTCGGGGATTATCTGTCTTGGTACGAAATCAATCTTTGTCTGCTTGAAGAATGTAAAGCCGTGATGCAAAGTCGGAGCTGGGCATCATCCCAAAGAATATCTCTCCTGCGGTTGAGTCAGAAGTGATGAATCCTGCTCTCATAAGCTCGTCACCGTAGTGGACAGCGCCGCTTTGGGTCTCCCGGTACAGCATATCAGGGTCAAGCCCTCTCAGATGCAGCCGGGTAAAGCAGTCGTTATACTGATTGAGTATCCTGTAAAATGCCACGATAGCCTGCCGCTTGTCCGCACTTACCACCATCCATGCAGCCGTGTTGCCCTCGAAGGGGCTTTCAAGCCTATAGAGCCTGCCAAACTGCAAAAGCTCCCTGTAGCGCTTCATAAATTCAATCTGCACTTTTATTTCGTCAAGCTCTTCACCGCTCAGCTTGCTCAGATCCAGCTCGTAGCCGAAGGTGCCAAAGCAGGCGACGTTGGCTCTGGTGGAGAGGGTGGTAATACGGTACATCTGGTGGTTCGGCACAGCGGATACGTGGGCGCCGATGCTGCTTAAAGGATAACAGAAGGATGTGCCGTACTGGATGCGTAGCCTTTCAACGGCATCGGTGTTGTCACTGGCCCAGGCCTGCGGTGCGTAGTAGAGCATGCCCGGGTCAAAGCGGCCGCCGCCGCTGGCGCAGGACTCAAAGAGAATGTGCGGAAATTCAGCGGTCAATCTTTCATATAAATCATACACGCCAAGAATATAGCGGTGGAAAACCTCACCCTGACGCTCCGGCGGCAAAGCGGAGGAATAGCACTCGGAAATGCTGCGGTTCATGTCCCACTTAACGTAGGAGACTTTGGAACTGCCCAATACCGCTGCCATCTGGTCGTGGATATTATCCACCACCTCCGGCCTTGAGAAGTCAAGTAGATACTCATTGCGTCCGTGGGATATGTTGCGTCCCGGCGTGGCGATAAGCCATTCAGGGTGCGCCTCGAAAAGGGCGGAATCCCGGCTGACAGCCTCCGGCTCAAACCACAGACCAAAGTTCATACCCAGCTCTGTGATCTTATCCGCAAGGCCGGTGACGCCGTTTGGCAGGCGTGTGGGATTGGCTGTCCAGTCCCCAAGGCCGCCCCGGTCATCCCAACGGCGGCCGAACCAGCCGTCGTCAAGTACGAAAAGCTCAATGCCGCAGTCTTTGGCCCGTCGTGCAATGTCCAGAAGTTTATCTTCCGTAAAGTTGAAATAGGTGCCTTCCCAGTTGTTTATCAGGATGGGCCGCGGCTTATCCCGCCACATACCCCGGGCAAGGCGCTTGCCGTAAAGCTGATGGAAGGTCCGGCTCATTCCGCCAAGGCCGCTGTCGGAATATACCAGCACGGCCTCCGGCGTCTGGAAAGCCTTACCCGGCTCAAGCTGCCATGCAAAGTTTTCAGGGTGTATGCCGGCCATCAGCCGCAGTGTCATGTGGGCATCCACCTCTGCCTGCATCAGAAAATTTCCACTGTATACAAGCGATATACCCATTACCTCGCCCTTGTCCTCGTCCGCCGTGGGGCGCTTTATGATGACAAAGGGATTATGCTGGTGTGAGGAATGACCGCGCAGACTGCCGATGGAGATTACACCCTGCGTAAGCTCCCGGCTTATAAGCTGCCTTTCCCTGGCCCAGCGGCCTGAAAATTGCAGCCACTGATAGTTGCAGTCCGGCAGGTCAAGGCACAGACTCATTGCCCTTGTCAGCGTTACGGTGTCATTGCCTCCGTTTACGTAGCGCACGCTTCTGGCGATGGCAGCGTAGTCGCGGAAGACGGTGTAATTAAGCTCAGCTCTCATCCCGGTCAGTGCATCGCGCAGCGTTACAGTAAGGGTAAGAGCTTCATCATCAGCCTCGGCGTATGTGGCGGGGAGTCCGTGAAGCCTTGGTTTGCCGTGGCTTATGCTGTGGCTTTCGTAGGAAAACTCAGTGATCCTGCTGCCGTTTTGCTGCAGCAGCTCAACTGCGCCTGCTTTATAGTCGCCGTTTCCGTAGGCGGGCAGCTCCAGCTTTATGTGCTCAAGAGAGAAAAATCTGTCCCCCTCGTAAGTGCAGGAGCTCATGGCGCGTGGCGCAAGCTCCAGAAGGTGCGTAAAATCCTCCCTGTCGCGGATACGTGCCCCGCAGTAGAGCTGGCCCAGCTGCCCGTTTCTCAGAACGGTAATTATATAGCTTATGTGCTCGTTATAAAGATGAAAGCAGCGGCTTTGTTCGTGATAGACAATGTCCATAATCAGATTCCCCGGAAAGTAAAGCTGAAGTGCAAGGGCTGGCCTGCGGGCAGCAGGTATTCAGGATGTGTCTTTGCGCCCCAGCTGTCGTCTCCGCCAACGCCCATCTGCGCAAGAGCCACACGTGCAATGGTGTAGTTAACCGGGGGCAGCTCATGGGCGTGGTAGGCATTTTCAAGCTCATGGGGTGTCCAGTGCAGCACATTTACATTCAGCTCGTCACCGGAAAATTCAATGCCCCGGCCCTTGCGATCTGTAACGCGGGCCCAGCGCACACCGCAGTGGTTTCCGCACTCCTGCGGGCGCATGTAGCGGGCCAGATTGTCCTTTACTTCATTTTCGTATACACCAAGCTTGCCGCCGTGTCTGCGGTCGGCATAGGTCTCTTCCGGGCCAAGGCCGTACCATTCAAGGCGCTCAAGCTCCGCGGGCAGGCGGAACATAAGACCAAATTCCGGCATATCCATCAGCCCTTCCACGGGAGGATAGTCAAGCTCAGTGTGCACGCTGCCGTCGCCGAATACCTCGTAGGAAACTGTGCAGGAAGCGGCAGGCGTGGTAGGCAGCTTATAGGTATAAGTGACTTTGACGCTGTGCTCGCGCATTTCGACCTGGGGCGCAGTGTCCGGCATGGAGTAGAGACTGGCAATCTTCCACTGGGCGTAACGCAGCTGCATCTGGTTGCCCCGGTCGTTGTCGATAAGAGCGCGCCAGAAGTTGGGCACAGGTGCCTGCTTCATAAGCTCACGACCACCGTAAACGTAAGATGCAAGGCCCGGACGTATGCCGGAGAAGAGAACGGAGAAGCCCTCGCCCCGCACACCAAGGTTCATGGTGCCACGTACTACGGTCAGCGGCTTTTCGCAGGTTTTCACAACCTTTTTCACAGGAAGCACAGTCTGTCCGTAGGCGACTTCATGGCCGCACTTAGCCCAGATGGTGTCCTGCTTGAGAGTGAAGGAGACAGTGACTGCCAGCTCATCCCCCGGCACAGCCTCGTGCAAGAATGCAATTTCATCCTGTATAAGCTCAGGCAGTGTGAAGCTGGCCTCGCTCAACGGGGCCACGGAGATATTCATGGCCTCGCGCTTCCATTCCCGGCCGTTTCTCTGGAGAATTGCATGGGCTGCATAGGCGGAGGTGTCTGTGAAAAGATTGTAGTTTGTCACCTTGACGCACATGCCCTCAAAGCTTACAGCAATATTCTGGTAATTGTATTTTATCTCCTGCATTTTGGGAGAAGGCGCATGATCTCCGCCGTAGACGACACCGTTGCCGCTGAACTCCCAGTCTGCGGGACGCTCGTCAAAGTCACCGCCGTAGGCCTGATACCACTGGCCGTGAAGATTCTTCATGTCGATGGACTGATCTGCCCAGTCCCAGATGAAGCCGCCCTGATAGCGTGGCTCACGGTGGGAAAGCTCGGTGTACTTATGGTGTGCGCCGCAGGAGTTGCCCATGGCGTGGGCATATTCGCAGCAGATAAAGGGCTTGCCCGGGTTATCCTTCAGCCACTGCTCTATTTCGGTCACAGGTGCGTACATACGGCTTTCAATATCACTGGTATCCGGGTAGCTGCGGTCCCAGAAAACGCCCTCGTAGTGCACGGGACGAAGCTTGTCAAGTTGGCGGAAACGCTGGCTCATGTTGTATATAACACTGCCGCCGTAGGACTCATTGCCGCAGGACCAAATGAGGATGGAGGCGTGGTTTTTGTCGCGCTGATAGATAGACTCCACACGGTCCATCAACAGCGGCTGAAACTCCGTATGATCCTTGGGTACGATGTCCTTCTGAAGCTTTATCTGCTCTTCCGTTACCCAAGTGCCGTGGGTCTCCATGTTGGTTTCGTCTATCACATAAATGCCGTAGCGGTCACACAGCTCGTAAAGGTAGCTGTTGTTGGGGTAATGGCTGGTGCGGACAGCGTTTATATTGTGGCGCTTCATGGTGATAATGTCTCGCTCCAGCTCCTTGTTATCCGGCACGCGGCCGGTACGGGAGTTGAAATCGTGGCGGTTCACACCGTTGAAAACGATGCACTTTCCGTTGAGAAGCATGATGCCGTCCTTTATCTCAAAGCGGCGGAAGCCCAGTTCCTGAGACATGATCTCTGTGAGAGTGCCGGACTTGTCAAGCACCATGACAGTCAGTCGGTAGAGTGCCGGATCCTCCGCGCTCCACAGCGCAGGTGCTGCAACGTTAAGTGCAGCAGTTGCAACTCCATCTGCTATCTGTGCCTCGCCGGAGGCAATCAGCATACCCTCATGGCAGAGCTTGAGACAAAGGGAACCTTCGCCCTTCATCTTCGCCGTCACGTTCACTGTACCGGCGGCAAAATCATCTGAAAGGATGGGAATAACAGAAAGGTCCACCACTGCGGTGCGAGGCTGCATGTAAAGATATACGCTGCGGAAAATGCCGGAGAAACGGAAAAAGTCCTGATCCTCAAACCAGCTTCCCGGGGTGTAGCGGAAAACACGCACGGAGAGGGTGTTCTCGCCTTCGCACAGTGCATCAGTCAGTGAAAAGTCGGAAGGGGAGAAGCTGTCCTCGCTGTAGCCTATGTACACACCGTTGAGCCAGACGGCAAAGCCGCTTTCCACACCCTGGAAGGAAATGTTTACCTCCCCACCGCGGAAATGCTCCGGCAGGGTGAAGGTTTTTACATAGTCCATTACGGGGTTGAAGTATTCAGGCGGCTGGCCCGGTTTCAAAGCCTCAATACCGTCCCAGGGGTACTGGGTGTTGTTGTAGGCAGGTCTGCCCCAGCCTTCCATCTGCACGTGTGCAGGAACGCGGATTGTGTCCCAGCCAATGGAGTCAACCTGCGGGAAGTCCTTGGGGGCAGCACTCAGATTGCGAGCATAGTGAAAACGCCACAATCCGTCAAGGTATACACGCAGACTGCTCTCACCTGCGTTAAGCTCAGCCGGGCTGCAATAGGGGACATGGTCGGAATGGGCAGGCAAGCGGCCCTCGGCAAATATTGCAGGGTCTTTAACGACACGTTCAAAGCTGAAATTATTCATAGCATATAACTCCTGAACGAGAATTTTCAAAATTATTATCGGTGTATAGATTATAGAAAAATCGGCGCCCTCCGTCAATCAGAAGGCGCCGGGAACGTAAAAAAGTTTTACTTGACTGCGCCGGTAATGCCTTCGGCAAACTGCTTTTGCAGTATGAAGAAGATTATAACAGTGGGCAGTGAGCAGAACAGAACACCCATCATCAGCATACCGTAGTCAATGGTGTAACCGTTGGCAAGGTTTGCGATAAGGATAGGCATGGTCTGCGCGTTGTTGCTGGTAAGCACCACGCGGGGCCAGAGGTAGGCGTTCCATGCGTTCATGAAGGTGATTACGCCTGCGGCGGCATAGGTAGCCTTCATGACGGGCATGTAGATCTTGAAGAATATCTGCCACTCGGGGAGACCATCTATACGGGCAGCGTCCATGAGCGCTACAGGGAAGGTGCGGGAATTCTGGCGGAACATCATAATAAGGAAAGGCGTGGACAGAGCAGGCAGCACAAAGCCCCATACCGTGTTGATAAGCTTCATTTTGCTCATCATGGTGAAAAGCGGGATCATTGTGGCCACGCCGGGGATCATCATAGCCATAAGGAGTACGGCGAAGAGTGCGTCCTTTCCCTTGGTGTGGTAAAGCTCGAAGCCGTAGCCGGCAAGAGAGCAGATGAAAAGAGAAAGAATGGTCTGGACAGCGGCGTAAATAAAGGAGTTTGAAAAGGAAGTCCAGAGCTTGGTGTTATCCACAAGGTTTTTGAAGTTTTCCAATGCGTGAGTGCCGAACCACAGCTTGCCCTGTGCCACCTCAACGGTGGTGTTGGTAGCAGCGGTGAACATCCAGAACAGAGGGAACACAGATATCAGCGAAACGATTATCAGGAATATGTAGCAGGGAATCAGGCGTCGCTGTATAGCGTCCATTTTCTTTTTCTTATCAATCACGCCTGTCACCTACTTTCAGATTGATAAAGGCAAGGATGGCAACCATAACAAGAACAAGGAAGCTCATTGCCGAGGCATAGCCGAAGTTTGCTGTGCCGGTGCCAAAGGCCGTGTTGTAGATGTAGTGCGACATGGTCATCGTCGTGCTGGCAGGGCCGCCGGCAGTCAGGTTGACAGACTCGTCAAACAGCTGCAGTGTGCCGTTGATGGACATTATGGAGGTCATGATGATGACGGGGCGCAGCTGAGGCACTGTAATGTGCCAGAAGGTATGCCAGCCGTTGGCACCGTCGATCTGGGCGGCTTCATAAACCTGATAATCCAGATTCTGAAGGCCAGCCAGATAGAATACCATGTTATAGCCAGTCCAACGCCAGACAAGTGCGAATATAATCACCCCGCGGGCGGTGCTCGTCGTACCCAGCCAGTTTATATTTTCCTCAATAAAGCCAAGCCCCATGAGGACGGAGTTGATAAGCCCCTGTGTGGCAAACAGGGAACGGAATATCAAAGAATAGGAAACAAGGGAAATTGCGCAGGGCAGGAAGATGCAGGTGCGGAAAAGACCGCGGAACTTAAGATGCTGGTTATTGAGAAGCTGAGCCAGCAGCATTGCCAGCACCAGCATGATAGGCACCTGAATAATAAGGTATAGGAAAGTGTTCTTGAGCGTGGTCATGAACATCCGGTCCTTGAACATTCTAAGGAAGTTCTTCCAGATCGGATCGGCATACTTCATGTTGGCACTGGAGCCTGTTTTGAACGAGGTCATCAGCGCAGAAAACATGGGATAAAAGCTAAAGAGCATGATCATGGCAGAAGCCAGAATCAAGAAGGCCCAACCCCAGCGGTTGGTCTTTTTTTCCACAAAAAGCCCCCCTTATCGGATACTACTGGAATGGGGCTGTGAAAAAACTCTGTTTTTCACAGCCCCGATGCTGTTATGTGATTAAAGCTGAATCAGGCAGAAATTATCAGATGTCCATCTCGAACTCAAGCAGTTCCTGAGCGTACTGCAGCTCGGCCTCAACCTCACCGCCGTTGATGATGTTGGTGATTGCGTTGCCGATGTAGGTACGTGCCTGATAGTGGAAGTCATTCTGCTCGATAACGGGAACGTTTGCACCCATTGCAACGATGTCGGCATAGATTGCCTGACCGCCGAAGAAGTCAAAGCCTTCCATGTAAACATCGGAGGAGCCTGCGGAGATGCAGGTGGTGATAACACCGCCGTTGAGGAGAGCGTTGTCATAGGTCTCGATTGCGCCTTCGCCGCCGCCGAAGGTGTAGGCCAGGAACTCACGTGCAAGGTCTACCTTCTGGCAGTTGCCGGTGATGTACAGGGAGGAGCCGCCGTTTGCAGCATAGCCTTCGCCGCCGTTGATGGTGGGCAGGGTGGTCAGTGCCCACTTGCCGCTGTTGGCCTCAACGAGGGAGATGGTGGGGATGATCCAGTTGCCGTTCATAACGCCTGCAACCTGATCGCCGACGATGGTGGAGTCAGTGTACTCAGACCAGTTGTTTGCGAGGATGATGGAGCCATCCTGTGCGCCCTGAACGATAACTTCAATGATCTTCTTGAGGCTCTCGTTGGCGAAGTCGGGCTTGCCATCGACGAACTGGGACAGACCCTCAGCCTGCATCATCATGTAGGGCAGGTCGTTGCCGTTGTGGTCCATGGAGAGAAGAGCAAAGCCGGTCTTTTCCTTGACCTCGCGGCCGATCTCCAGCCAGCGGTCCCAGGTGATGCCGGTCACGTCCTCAACAGTGTAGCCGCACTGCTCAAGGATGTCGGTACGGTATGCGAAGATTGCGGTGCCGTTGTCAACAGGTGCGCCGTAGTGCACGCCGTCGAAGGTGCTGTAGCTCAGCTTCTCTGCACCGAAGTCATCCCAGTTGATGTCTGCACCCTCGAGGGTGTTCCAAGCATCGGGATAGTCACGGACGAACTTCTGGATAGCGTGATCCTGGAAAAGGGTAATGTCGGGCAGAGTACTCAGGTCGCCGGAAGAAGCGGCCAGAGTGACAGCCTGCTCAACCTCGGTAGAACCGGGCTGCTGGATGATTTCAAGCTCGAAATCGGGGTTGACCTTCTGATAAGCGGCTGCAGCAGCTTCCAGAGCGGGGATGTTGAAGTTTGCGTCCCATGCCATGACGGTCAGCTTGTTGGCATCGTCTGCATAGGCGCTTCCGGACATGGCCATAAGAGAGAAGACCATAGTCAGGACAAGCAGCATTGCGAAGATTTTCTTCATGTTTGTGCCTCCATATATTTTTTTGTTCGTGAATTCTTTAAATACCAAACTGTTGATTTTAAACAAAGCTCAATATTTAATTCACACTGTGAATCAATTATAGCATTGAAAACGGCGGTCTTGCCGCCGTTTTCAATCATTAAATCTTCGTTTCCGAACTTATATTTTCTGCGTTTTTACATGACGCACAAAAGCTGATTGCATATTTTGTGGATAATGCAAAAGGGGTAGCTTGCTCTGCGGAAGCCGGAGCGGTATACACTGCTCAGTTTTGTGCCTTGCCCCAACCCTTCAGCAGTGTGATGCTGTAATCCCGCAGACGGCCGCTGTTTTTCTCCATCTGCAGCTTCCATTGGTAAGGTGTGATATTCAGAAACTTCTTGAAATTTCTTGTGAAAGCGGATACCGAGGTATATCCGCATTCTGACGCTATAATATCCATGGGGCGGTCGCTGCGGTTCATCATTTTGCAGGCCTCCCGCACACGCACGAAGTTCAGGTAATCAATGGGGGACATGTTGACGTACTCCCGGAAAACACGGCGGAAATAAGGTTCGCTCAGCCCGCACTGCTTTGCCAGCTCCTCTGCTTTGACGTTTCTGTTGTAATTTTCGTGGATAAACGCCAGCGCCGGCTGTATCTGAGGGTTGCTGAATGTTTCCAGCGGACTTTCCGAGGAAATTTCCTCGTTCCTCCTCAGCAGACGCATAAGGAATATTTTGACAAGCTCACGTACCACATCACGGTAATAACCCTGCTGTTCCCTCATTTCCGATAGGATTTCTCCGGCAATACCCGCCAGCTCCGCACTTTCCTCAACACCGAATAGTACTGCCCGGCGGTTGAGCATTGCCAGCTTTTCCTCCTGTATTTTTTCACTGTTGGGATAAAGCTCTCTGACCATCTGCGCCGAGCTTATTACGATAAACTCCCAAAGGTCATCCGCAATTGGGGAAATATGGTGGGTACAGTTGGCGGGGATTACCGAGATCATGCCCCCGGTATACTGACATTTCCTGCCGTTTATTGTCAGCATGCCGCTGCCCTTACGGCATATGCCTATCTGCATAAGGTTGTGAAAGTGCTGGGAAGTTTCAACCTGCTCATGAGCTCTCTCCCAGTCCTCGCCCAGCAACACGCGCACGCTCTCGCTTTGCGGAATCTCATAAAACTGAAATTCCATCTGCTCGCGCTTGTTCCGTCCCATAACTCTCACCCCTTTTTGGTAAACAATCGAATATGCGTGTTTTGTCAGCGAATATGAGTATTTTTTCAGCTCTGTATCAGCAATTATAGAGTACATTATGCTCTGTGGAATTGTCAACGCCGTAGCTTGATATATGATAAGGCGTTTTTGCTCAGTTACAGTCAAAAAGGTTCAATTTGCGGCATTTTTTCCCGGATTTATAAAAAATATGCACCCTCGAAAATCGATGCATTCGAGGGTGCATATGCTTATTCATATTTCTTTCCGACGATGTACATCGGTACAAGAAGCCCGCCCATTGTCAGTATCAGTGCTGCATACAATTCATATTTGCTCCAGACTTGCGGTAGAAAGCGGCTCATAAGCGTGTTGAGCCAGGGATAAAGGCATGAGGCGGCGCATGTCCATACTCTGCCGCAATCAACTATATGCGGCCAGTTGGAGTTGTTGAAGGAAAGCCCCGGAATGTTCATCCTGAAGGGACTGTCAAATACACCGCTTATTTTGTTTTCATCGTAATACTTAGGGAGTTTGGTCTGCACAAAGAAAATAAAATACAGCCCGAAGATAAGTGACAGAAGAAAAAGCGTGTAAACGGTGTAGGCCGATGCACCCGTGCTCATCCCGATGATAAGCCCGATACCGCCAATTACTGCGGTCACTGGGAAAATCAGCTTCCACTTTGACTTCAGGGTGTAGGCTCTTTCGCTGCTGCTTTCGGCGTAGGAGAGGGCTTTTTTTATAAGCTCGTCGTCGTCCATGTCAGTGCTGTCTGCCCCGCGCTCACATAGTAAAAGCTCTGTAACGCTTATGCCAAGTATCTTGCTCAGCGGCACGAGCAGGGCTGTGTCCGGTATGCTCACTCCCGTTTCCCATTTACTCACAGCTTTGTCGGATATGAACAGCTTTTCCGCAAGCTCCTTTTGTGTAAGGCCTTGTTCACGGCGAAGCTGCGCGATAAATCTGCCGGATTTTTCCCTGTCTATCTGGTACATGGTGTCTCACCTCGGCAAAATTATATTATACCGCCGTAAAAACTGCAACCGAATGAAAGTAGAGTGGGCATTCAGTGCAGTTTTTTCTTTTTCAGCAGCACGGAAAAATTGCCGACAGAGTACAAAACAAAGGACAAAAGCATTATAAGGCAGGAAAAATATGTCAGCAGCATGGATAAATGCTGCGGCATGTCCGGCCATATGAGATGCGCGGCAAATACCGCGTATAAAACCACGGTGTTCAATTTCCCATGCCAGTGGGAGCTTTGTATAAGCCGGCTTTTGCGTATTGCCAGAATGCATAATATCGCGCCTATACATTCCTTTACGAAAAACATGGAGAAAAGAAGCAGCATCATGGGGTGGTTTTCTGCAAGGCACAAAAGCACAGCGGCCTGTGTCAGCTTGTCTGCCACAGGGTCAAGGATCTTTCCCAGATTGCTGACCATATTAAAATTTCTTGCTATATATCCATCAAGAATGTCTGTAAAACCTGAAATAATCAGTACGATACAGCCGTGTAAAGGTAAATGTTTGCGGCTGTACAAAAACACAAACAGCGGAATAAGCATCAGCCTGAAAACAGAAAGTAGATTAGGAATGGTGAAAACATAGCCTTGTTGTTTTTTGTCCATGGGAAATATCCTTTCATCACATAAAACAACAAGACTATATATTATTTTCTCACAGAAGAAGGGCGAAATGTGCGATAAGCAGAGCAAACCGAGAAATTTTTCAGCCGGAGAAATCAGCGCATCATGCATGCATATTGCTCTTGTAAATTTTTCACGGAAGCTATATAATCAGCTGAAACTATTGAAAAGAGCAGAAATATGGAAAGAACAACAAACAACACACGACTCAATATTATCCGCAACAGCTTCAAGGCAGCCTTCGGCCTTTTCACTTTCGGCTTTGGCGTTTACCTCACAATTCAGGCCAATATCGGTGTCGGCCCTTGGGATGTTTTCAACCTTGGCCTTTCCGGCACTTTCGGAATTAAATTCGGTACGGGCTCAATAATAATTTCTCTTATAATTCTTGCCATAGACATATTGCTTCGTGAGCCCATTGGTATAGGTATGTTTCTGGATGCCTTCGTAGTGGGAAAGACCGTTGACCTTTTCAACTGGATGGACCTTGTCAAGCCACAGGAAAACCCGCTTGTGGGCATTGTGATGATGTTGGCCGGACTTTTTATAATGGGCTATGCCCAGTATCTTTATATGGACGCGGCCTTGGGCTGCGGCCCCAGAGATACACTTCTGGTTGCCCTTGCAAAGCGCATGCCCAAAATCCCCATTGGTGTTATCAGTATAGCTATTCTGGCTGTCGTAACCTTTGTCGGCTGGCGCCTTGGCGGCCCCATAGGTATCGGCACCCTTATCTGCGCTTTCCTCACCGGGCCCATAATGCAGCTTGACTTCAAGCTTGTAAACTTTGACGCCACAAAGATAGTACATCAGAATCTGAAAGAATCCGCAAAAGTCTTTATGAATAAAAAAAGTTGAAGGCAGCTGATGTGCCTTCAACTTTTTTTAATATCTTTACTTGCCGCCAAGCATTTCCATGGCATTTTCAAGGAGATTGCTGATGATATCATCGGTGCTGCTTGATTCACCCTTGAGGATGTTCATTGCAGCCTTTTTCGTGTCAGAATCGGCCTTGCGGTAAAGCTCGACCAGCTTCTTTTCCGTTGAGCTTACCTTCATTGAGGTTTTTGAGGAGGAAGAAGTGGTTTTCTTGGAGGATGAACTGGTTTTCTTTGCGGTGGAGGAAGTCTTTTTGGAAGATGAGCTGCCCTTTGCTGCGTTTATCAGGGAGGCCTGAGTTACACCGGTGGCCTTGGCTATCTCTTTGAGCGCGGCCTGAGTGAGATCCAACTCGCCCCTCTCAGCCTTGCTGATATCGGATGCGGAAACACCCTTGACCTTCCTGGCCAGCTGTTCCTGAGTGAGCCCGGCTTCAGTGCGTGCCTCTTTAATAAGCGTGCCGACTTTCTTTGCCATGTCTGTTTCTCCTTTTTTTAACTTTTAGTAAATTATAAATTAAAACATGGAAATATGCAATATCCAAGGTCAAAATGAGCTTTTAAATCGGCCTGTGCTGTGGTAAAATGAGGCCTGTATTAAATTTGCATTTTCTTCCGGGAGGTCAATATGTATATCTATTCTGTATATGATCCTGAATTCAAGTCCTACGGCAAGGTGCTGGAGGGCTATGATACTGCTGAGCTTGTAAAAGCCATGAACGATATCCCTATGCCTGAGTCAGGCGTTGCCTATGAGCCGTCCATCGCAGCTCTTGAAAGCTGCGCTGTGTTTTCCCAGCTTGAAAACCGCGCTTACGGCGGTATGCCCATCCAGATCGGCATATGCTGGGGCCACAACACCAAGCTCAACTGCCTTGAGTATCACAGAGATAGTGAGATAAATATAGGCGCTGAGGACTTTATCCTTCTTCTTGCCAGACAGGGCGACATAGTGGACGGGAAGGTGGACACCGGGCTGGTTATGGCATTCAGAGCACCCGCCGGAGTTCCGGTGGAGGTCTATGCAACCTCCCTGCACTACGCCCCCTGCGAAAGCGTGAATGGACAGGGCTTCCGTACGGCAATAGTTCTGCCTAAGCTCACCAATACCGCCATGCCCGACTTTGTGCCTGCAAACGACGAAGACACATGGATGACAGCCCGCAACAAGTGGCTCCTGGCTCACCCGGAGTCTGATGAGGCAAAGACTGGCGCTCACGCAGGTCTTTGCGGCGAGAATATTGATATAGAAAAATACATCTGATCCATACAGGGTGAGGCACAGGCTTCACCTTATATATTTGAAAACTGGAAGCGAAAAAATGAAGAACAATGATTTTCTTGCAACCGAGCCGGTAGGCAGCTTGCTTTTCAAGCTTGCCGTACCTACGCTGGCGGCACAGCTTATAAATATGCTCTATAACATGGTGGATAAGATATACATTGGCCATATGCCCGGCGATGGAGATCTTGCACTTGCCGGTCTGGGCGTGTGCCTGCCGCTTATCCTCATAGTCTCTGCCTTTTCTGCACTGGTGGCCTCAGGCGGTGCACCCAGAGCATCTATTTTCATGGGTAAAGGCGACAGGAGAGAGGCTGAGCGGATTATGGGCAGCTGTGCTACGGTGCTGGTGCTCATATCGCTGACTCTCACCGCTGTTTTGCTGCTTTTCAACCGTGAACTTTTAATGCTCTTTGGAGCCAGCGAAAATATTATTGACTATGCCGTAGACTACATGAATATTTACGCATTCGGAAGTGTTTCGTCAAGACAGAATGTGCATTTTGTTTGCAAACATTTTATGAACAACTCACATCCTGCCTTGACGGTGATTTTATCCGCACATGGCGGCGTTGCGAATGTCGTTTTTGATAAGGCGTAGCACCTTATC